>NZ_JBAKFR010000005.1:0-303766 GCF_053484295.1 Martelella sp. AMO21009 | reverse complement strand
CTGCCCCTTTCGGGGCATCTCTCCCGCCAGCGGGAGAGAGTATTGGGAGCAAGCTACTACGCGCTATGCGATAGCCCTGCCCTCAAGGGGGGAGATTGTCTGGGGGCTATGCGGCTGGGCCTCAGACCGGCGCCGGGAACGCCCGGTGCACCCTTGCGATATCGCCGAGAATGTCGTCGGTCATGGCCACGTCTGCTGCGGCGATGTTGGTCTTGAGCTGGTCCATCGTGGTCGCGCCGATGATGGCGGCGGTCACGAAGGGGCGCGACAGCACAAAGCCGATCGCCATCTGCGCCGGGTCCAGTCCGTGGGTTTCGGCAAGCTTGCAATAGGCATCGACCGCCGGTTCCTGATGCTCCTGCAGGCGGCCGCCGAGATCGGCAGACGAGACCGCCGCGCGCGATCCTTCGGGCCGCTTTCCGTTGCGGTATTTGCCGGTGAGAAGCCCGGCGGACAGCGGCGAGAATGCCAGCAGGCCGACATCCTCGTGAAAGGCGAGCTCCGCCATATCGAGATCGTGGTGGCGGTAGAGAAGATTGTATTCGTTCTGGATGGTGGCGATGCGGGCGCGATCCTTCGCCTCGGCGCGCTCCAGATATTTCATCGTGCCCCAGCAGGTTTCGTTGGAAAGCCCGATCGCGCGGATCTTGCCGGCCTTCACCAGCGCGTCGAGCGTATCCAGCGTTTCGGCGATATCGACGCGGGCCTGATGGCGGTCCTGGCCGAAGGGGGAATAGGACCAGGAATTGCGGAAGTGGAAATGGTTCCGGTTCGGCCAGTGTACCTGGTAGAGGTCGATGTAATCGGTGTTGAGCCGCTTCAGGCTGTCATCGAGCGCGGTGCGGATGCCGGCGGGGGTTACCGGCGCGCCGTCTCTGACCCAAGGCCGGCCGGGTCCGGCGACCTTGCTGGCCAGCACGATATCGTCGCGCCTGCCGCGCGCCTTCAGCCATTGCCCGATGAATTCCTCGGTGCGGCCATAGGTTTCCGGGCCGATCGGCGTGGTCGGATACATCTCGGCGGTATCGAAGAAGTTGACGCCGTTTTCCACGGCATAGTCCATCTGGGCGGAGGCTTCCTCCAGCGTGTTCTGCGTGCCCCATGTCATGGTGCCGAGGCAGATTTGCGAAACCCTGATGCCGGTGCGGCCCAAACTTTTGATTTTCATAAGTTTACCTTGAAAAACGGCTGGTGTGATCGGTGAGGCGACTTTAGCGTGAAGCGCCCCGGGCGCAAGCGCATCCGGGCTTTTTTCGGGACGGGCCCCATAACGGCGCATCATGGCGCGCCCTTGACTTGGGCGCATGAAACGTCAATTGGAGAACGAAAACCGACGCGATCCGCTATGAAGAAGGAGCGCGCGGGGAGGTTTCACGGCAAAGAGGCTGATCGAGATGAGCGTTGCATTTACCTTTCCCGGACAGGGAAGCCAGACCGTCGGCATGGGCAAGGCGCTGGCGGACGAATTCACGGCCGCCCGGCTGGTGTTCGAGGAAGTCGACGATGCGCTCGGCGAGAAACTTTCCGCCACGATCTGGGAAGGACCGGAGGATCAGCTTCAGCTCACCGCCAACGCCCAGCCGGCGCTGATGGCGGTCTCGCTTGCAACCGTCAGGGTGCTGGAAGCCGAAGGGCTCGATCTCGCCAAGGACATTTCCTATGTCGCCGGCCATTCGCTCGGCGAATATTCGGCGCTGTGCGCCGCCGGCACCTTCTCGCTGGCCGATACCGCGCGTCTTCTGAGGATACGCGGCAATGCCATGCAGCGCGCGGTCCCCGTCGGCGAGGGCGCGATGGCGGCGATCATCGGGCTCGAATTCGATGATGTCGAGGCGCTTTGCGAAGACGCCGCCTCCGCCGGCGTCTGCCAGATCGCCAATGACAATGGCGGCGGCCAGGTGGTCATCTCCGGCAGCAAGGACGCTGTCGAAAAGGCGGTCGGGATCGCGACCGAAAAGGGTGCCAAGCGCGCGTTGCTGCTGCCGGTCTCCGCACCCTTCCATTGCGCGCTGATGGCGCCGGCCGCCGACGCGATGGAAGAGGCGCTGGCCGAAGTCCGTCGCGGCGAGCCGGTGGTGCCGGTGATCGCCAATGTCCGCGCCGCCCCCGTTTCCGATCCCGACGAGATCACGAAGCTGCTGGTCGAGCAGGTCACCGGTCGGGTGCGCTGGCGGGAGACGGTGAGCTGGTTTGCGGCAAACGAAATCGAAACGCTCTATGAAGTCGGCGCCGGCAAGGTGCTGACCGGTCTTGCGCGGCGCATCGAGCGCTCGTTGAATGGTGTGGCCATCGGCGCGCCGGGCGATATCGACGCGGCGCTGAAGGCGATCAAGGGCTGAAAACGAAACGGCCCGGTTCTTGCGGGCAAACATCTGACGAGGTTATGACATGTTGGATCTGACTGGCCGAAAGGCGCTCGTTACCGGCGCCAGCGGCGGCATCGGCGAGGCGATCGCCCGCATGCTCCACGCCCAGGGCGCGACCGTGGCGCTCCACGGCACCCGCGCGGAAAAGCTCGAGGCACTCGCCGGCGAGCTTGGCGAACGCACCCATGTGTTCCCAGCCAATCTTTCGGATCGCGAAGCCGTCAAGGCGCTCGGTGAAAAGGCCGAGGCCGATCTCGGCGGCATCGACATTCTGGTCAACAATGCCGGCATCACCAAGGACGGCCTGTTCGTGCGCATGAGCGATGCCGACTGGGAAAGCGTGCTGGAGGTCAATCTGACCGCCGCCTTCGTGCTGACGCGCACCATCATGCACCCGATGATGCGCCGCCGTTTCGGCCGGGTCATCAACATCACCTCGATCGTCGGCGTCACCGGCAATCCGGGCCAGGCGAACTATTGCGCCGCCAAGGCCGGCATGATCGGCTTTTCGAAATCGCTGGCGCAGGAAGTCGCGCCGCGCAACGTCACGGTCAATTGCGTTGCCCCCGGCTTCATCGAAACCGCGATGACCGACAAGCTGAACGACAAGCAGAAAGAGGCGATCCTCGGCGCCGTTCCGATGAAGCGGATGGGCAGCGGGGATGACATTGCCGCCGCCGTTACCTATCTTGCCTCCAACGAGGCCGGCTACGTGACGGGCCAGACCTTGCATATCAATGGCGGCATGGCCATGATCTGACATCGCGGTCCGCTCCACGCGGGCCGTCGAAAATGCTGGAGAGACCGGCAACGCGGTGTTTTTTGGGCTTTGCGCTCAGAACAAAGCATGGTAAGCGGGCCGGGACTGCCAAGAACAGTCCAGTGAGCGAAGCCCGGTCCATCGACCGGGATTTCGGTTTAAGTGGGCTTTGGTTCACATATCCGCCGCGGCGTGTTTCCTTTTGGAGGGCCGGCGGCTTTCACATAGCGGATGTCAAGGCATCCGGTAGAACTTGAGACAGGTCGAGGAAACCGACATGAGCGATATCGCAGAACGCGTTAAGAAAATTGTAGTTGACCACCTGGGCGTGGATGCCGACAAGGTTGTCGAAAGCGCAAGCTTCATCGACGATCTCGGCGCCGACTCGCTCGATACCGTCGAGCTGGTCATGGCCTTCGAAGAAGAGTTCGGTGTGGAAATCCCCGACGATGCCGCTGATTCGATCCTCACGGTCGGCGATGCCATCAAGTTCATCGAAAAGGCTCAGGCCTGATCGACTGAAAATTCAGGGCGGCGTTCGGGTCATACCTGCAACCCGCCTCGAACGGCCCGATCAGTCGGGCCATTTTTTTGTCCGGCGTTCCGGGACGGGAGCGCATCACGGACGGTTTTGCGCTTGTGACGAGAGCGTTTATAGTCGGACGAATGCCGATTCCGCTCGGCGCCGGCCGGCATGAAACGCCGGTCACGAAGACAAGAAACTTGAGAGAATGGGGGCGATTTACCAATGAGGCGTGTCGTAATCACCGGTCTGGGCATGGTAACGCCGCTGGGCTCAGGAACCGAGACAACCTGGTCGCGTCTGCTTGACGGCGTCAGCGGCGCAAGCAAGGTCACGGCGTTCGAGACCGAAGACCTTGCAGCCCGGATTGCATGCATGATCCCGGTTGGCGACGGCAGCGATGGCACCTTCAACGCCGATCAGTGGCTGGAGCCGAAGGAACAGCGCAAAGTCGATCCGTTCATCACCTATGCGATCGCCGCCGCCGACATGGCGCTTGACGATGCCGGCTGGCATCCCGAGAGCGACGACGACCAGATTGCCACCGGCGTGCTGATCGGCTCCGGCATCGGCGGGCTCGAGGGCATCGTTGAAGCCGGCTACACGCTGCGCGACCGCGGCCCCCGCCGCGTTTCCCCGTTCTTCATTCCCGGCCGTTTGATCAATCTTGCTTCCGGCCAGGTCTCGATCCGCCATAAGCTGCGCGGTCCCAACCACTCCGTGGTCACGGCGTGCTCCACGGGCGCGCATGCGATCGGCGACGCCAGCCGGATCATCGGTTACGGCGATGCCGATGTGATGGTCGCCGGCGGAACGGAATCGCCGATCTGCCGCATCGCGCTCGCCGGTTTTGCCGCCTGCAAGGCGCTTTCCACCAATTTCAATGACGACCCCCAGCGCGCCTCGCGCCCCTATGATGTCGATCGCGACGGGTTCGTGATGGGCGAGGGCTCCGGCATTGTGGTGCTGGAGGAACTTGAACACGCCAAGGCCCGCGGCGCCAAGATCTATGCCGAGGTCGTCGGCTATGGCATGAGCGGCGATGCCTTCCACATCACCGCGCCGAGCGAGGATGGCGAGGGCGCCTTCCGCTGCATGACCTCCGCGTTGAAGCGCGCCGGCATCGCGCCGTCCGAGGTCGACTACATCAACGCCCACGGCACCTCGACCATGGCCGACACGATCGAGCTTGGCGCCGTCGAACGACTGCTGGGCGGTGCCGCCGGCAAGGTGTCGATGTCCTCCACCAAGTCCGCGACCGGCCATCTTCTGGGCGCGGCGGGCGCGATCGAGGCGATCTTCTCGACGCTGGCGATCCGCGACAACATTGCGCCGCCGACGCTCAATCTCGACAATCCCGAGCGCGAGACGGCGATCGATCTGGTGCCGAAAGCGGCCCGCAAGCGCAACATCGATGTCGCGCTGTCGAATTCCTTCGGCTTTGGCGGCACCAATGCCTCGCTGGTGCTGCGGCGCTACGCGGATTGAGCCGACCGCCATTGTGGACATGGAAAAGAAACGGCTGACATTTTACAGCCGTTTTTTTATTGAAGAGCAGGCTTTGGCAGCCGTTGATGACGAATCAGCGCCGCCATCCGGCTAAGCTTCGACTGGCCGTTTTCATCCGGTTCGCCGGCAATGTCGGACATTGATAACAACACCGGCAATTCATTTGGGTCAGGCGGCTTGTCGAAGTCGTCGAGGAACATGCGAAAAGGGGGTCCGGTGAGCGGCTCGGATCAGGACAGTGAGCGCAGTTCGGCGCCGGAACGCAGACCGGCGGCGGTGAAATCGGCCAAGCAGGCGCTGAGGCCTGAGCGTGTACCCCAACCAAGCGCGCGTTCGAAGAAAGCCAAGAGCCCGGTCGTCATCCTGCTTAATTTCATGATGACGCTGCTGGTGCTGTGCTGCCTCGGCGCAATCGCAATCTATTACTACGCCATGTCGAGCTATCGCGATCCCGGTCCGCTCGCCGCCGACACGGAATTCACGGTGAAGAGCGGCGCGGGGCTGGCGATGATCGCGCGTGATCTGGAGCGCGCGGGCGTGATCTCGGATTCCCGGATTTTCCGCTATGTGACGGCGGCGCGCATGCGCGACGGCGAGACCCTGAAGGCCGGCGATTACGAAATCGAGGCGGGCGCTTCGATGCAGGAGATCGCCGATCTTTTCGAATCCGGCAAGTCGATCCTGTTCAGCATTTCCTTTCCCGAGGGGCTGACGGTGCGCGAGGTCTTCGACAAGCTGGCGGCCGACCCGAACCTTTCCGGTGATCTGCCGGAGAAATTGCCGCCGGAAGGCAGCCTGATGCCGCAGACCTTCTCCTTTGCGCGCGGAACGCCGCGTATCGAGATCGTTGAGCAGATGGAGGCGGGACAGGAGGCGCTGGTCGATGAAATCTGGCTGCAGCGCGCCCGGGATCTCCCGATCGAGAACAAGGAGGAATTCCTCACGCTTGCCTCGATCGTGGAAAAGGAAACCGGCGTGGCGGAAGAGCGGCCGCAGGTTGCGGCGGTGTTCCTCAACCGTCTCAAGCGCGGCATGCGCCTCCAGTCCGATCCGACCGTGATTTACGGCATTTTCGGCGGCGAGGGAAAACCCTCCGATCGCCCGATCTATCGTTCCGATCTCGACAAGGAAACGCCGTACAATACCTATCGCATCAACGGTCTCCCGCCGGGGCCGATCGCCAATCCGGGACGCGATGCGCTGGAGGCCGTCGCCAACCCCGCCGAGACCGATGCGCTGTATTTTGTTGCCGATGGCAGCGGCGGCCACGCCTTTGCCGAGACGCTGGATGAGCACAACGCCAATGTGCGGGCATGGCGCAAGGTCGAGGCCGAGCGTTCCGCCAACTAAAAACCGTGCGTTTGCCTGTCTATTGCGTTCCGACGTTGCGTCAAATCCTGTAGTGTGCCGCCACGCGAGCGTTAGCGAGGGACCATGACACAGCAATCGATGACAGGTTTTGCCCGCAGTCAGGGTCAGTTTGATCGCTATCGCTGGACCTGGGAGCTGCGTTCGGTCAACGGCAAGGGCCTCGATCTGCGTCTCAGGCTGCCGCAGGGTTTTGACCATCTGGAAAGCGCTGTCAGAAAGCTTGCCGCCGCAAGGCTGACGCGCGGCAATGTGCAGGTTGCGCTCAACCTCAGCGTATCGGACAGCAAGCTGGAACTGGCCGTCAATGACAGCGCGCTCGAGGCCGTACTCGATCTCAAGACCCGGCTTGCTTCCAGGCTGGATGATTCGCGCCTGTCGCTCGAAGGATTGCTGGCGATTCGCGGCATCGCCGAATTGCGCGAGGCGGAGGAGCGCGGCGAGACCCTGCAAAAACGCGAAGCGCTGATCCTGCGCGATCTGGAACTCGCAATCGATCGGCTCGCTTCGATGCGGGCGGAGGAGGGCGAGAAGATCGTCGCCGTGCTGCAAGGGCAGGTCGATGCGATCGAGGCGCTGACGGACGATATCGAGGCGGACCCCTCGCGCCAGCCCGCCGTGATCGCAGCGAAACTTGCCGAACAGGTGCAGCGGCTTCTGGAGGCGGCCCCCTCGCTCGAAAGCGATCGGCTCTATGCCGAGGCGGTGCTGCTGGCCACGAAATCCGATATCCGCGAGGAAATCGACCGGCTGCGCGCCCATGTGATGGCCGCCCGCGCGCTGCTGGCCGAGCCCGGGCCGTGCGGGCGACGGCTCGACTTCCTCGCGCAGGAATTCAACCGCGAGACCAATACGATCTGCTCCAAGTCCAATTCGGTGGAAGTGACGGCTGCCGGACTTGAACTAAAAACGGTTGTCGATCAGTTTCGCGAGCAATTGCAGAATCTGGAGTGAGCATGGACGTGAGCGAAACGGGCAGACGACGGGGCGTGATGCTGGTGCTGGCGGCCCCCTCTGGCGCCGGGAAATCGACGATCGCACGGCGGCTTCTCGCCGAAGACCCGATGATCGATCTTTCGATCAGCGCTACCACGCGGCAGATCCGCGCGAGCGAACGCGAGGGCGTGCACTATTTCTTCATGGACCCTGACGGCTTCATGAAGAAGCGCGACCAGGGCGCGTTTCTGGAGTGGGCGGAAGTGCACGGTAATTACTACGCCACGCCGAAGGCCGCCGTCGAACAATCGCTTGCCGCCGGTCGCGACGTGCTGTTCGATATCGATGTGCAGGGCGCCGAGCAGCTGAAGCAGGCCATGCCCGACGATGTTGTCGGCATCTTCGTGCTGCCGCCCTCGATGGAGGCGCTGAGGGCCCGGCTTCTGGCCCGCGCGGAAGACAGCAAGGCCGCCATGGAAGTGCGCCTCAAGAACGCCACCGGCGAAATCTCGCACTGGCGAGACTACGAATATGTCGTCATCAACGACGACCTCGACGACGCCTACGACCTCGTCCGCTCGATCCTGCGCGCCGAACGCGCCAAGCGCGAACGCGAAACGGCAATCCCGCGCCATGTCGAGCGGCTGCTCGGGAACTAGCCGCGCCGGCGATCTCAGCGGGCAGGCCGGCCTCGGATATCAGATAGGTTATCGCGAGCCGGGATTGTCCGGGTCGAAATCGAAGCGATCTGGTACGGCAAGCCCGCTTTCGATGTGCTTTTCGATCGCGCGCAGCGATACGCCGTCGCGATAGAGCCAAGGGTCGCGGGTCTCCCGCTGCCAGGCTTCTGTCGCGGCCCGCATTTCCAGCAGGCGATCGCGGTGAGCGGGGTCGTCGGCCAGATTGTTTACTTCGTGCGGGTCGGCTTCCAGGTTGTAGAGTTCCTCGGGCGGGCGGCGGACATAGCCTTTGACCGATCGCCTGCCGATCATTGCCGGGGTCTGGTTGCGGATGCCCTCCCAGGTCAGCGAGCCGTAAAGGTCGCCGGAGAAGGGGAAATCGAGCTGCCAGGCGACGTTGCGGTGATATTTGTAACGCGTGGTCCGCATGAAGCGCGTCGGCCAGTAGTTCGTCACCTCGTGGAAGGTGTGGGAGCCGAATACCGCCTGCCAGTCGTCCTCAAGCGTGTCTGATTCGAGAATGGGGAGCAGTGAGCGGCCCCTGCGCTGGCCAGGCGGGGTGGCGTGCCCCGCCCAGTCGAGAAAGGTCGGCAGGATATCGGTGAAGGACACCAGGTTGGGATTGGCGACGCCCGCGCGGCCGCCGGGTTTGCGGATGATCAGCGGCAGGTGCACGCCGGCATCGTAGAGCGTGGTCTTGGAATTGAGGAAGGGCGAACCATTATCGGAGAGGAAGACGACGAGCGTGTCATCGGCAAGGCCCGACTTCTCCAGTTCATCCAGCACCATGCCGACGCCCTGGTCGAGGCGATGGATTGAGCGGTAATAATCGGCGAGCTCCTGGCGCACTTCCGGCAGGTCCGTCAGGAAGGGCGGGACGGCGACGTCCTTCGGCGCAAAGACGCGATCCTCGACGCCGGGATAGGCGCGGTCATTGCCGAACCCACCGCGCGTTTCATCCCGGTGCGGATCGATGAAGCCGATGGTCAGGAAGAAGGGTTTTTCCTCCACCTTCGCATCCCCGAAAAAGGTTGCGGCGCGGTCGGCGGCCCGGCGCACATCGCGTTCCCAGCTTTCCTCGCGCACCTGCCAGGGATAGACGGCATCCGGCCCGACATGGATCTTGCCGATGATCCCGGTCTTCATCCCGGCCGCGTTCAAAAGCGCCGGGGCGGTTTCCACATGATCGAAGGTCATGAAATGGTGTTGGTGGTGGTTGAGGCCGTATTGCCCGGTCTCATGGGTGTGGAGGCCGGTATAGATCACCGAGCGGCTGGCCGAGCATGAGGCGGTTGACGTGAACGCCATGTCGAAGCGCGTGCCGGTTTCGGCAAGCCGGTTGATATTCGGCGTCGCGATCGCGGTCTCGCCGTAGCAACCCGTCATCCGGCCGAGATCGTCGGCGATCAGGAGGAGGATATTGCGCATGAGACATCGCTCCGTTCGATCGCAGAGCTGCTGCGGGGAAATTCGCTGATCACGGCGGAGGCGACATCGATGCCGCGCCTCAACGCCGCGCGTTCGGATGCCCCTTCCGCGACGGCGCTGAGATAGCCCGCGTTGAAGGCATCTCCGGCGCCGACCGTGTCGATCACGTCAAGAGGGCGGGCCTGTTCGATGATATAGTTGCGATGCCGGTAGCAGGCGGCGCCTTCAGGACCGCGCTTTACAACCAGCGCGGCATCGGGGCGCATATGGGGGGCGAGCGCCCGGCAGGCGGCGTGGACGGCGTTTTCGCCGGAAAGGCCGAGCGCCTCCTTGTCGTTCAGCAGGATATGGTCGGCAAGGCCGATCCATGCGCGGGCACTGGCGATGGCGGCATCGCTCCAGCCTTCGCCCGGCCAGCCGGGATCGATGGCAATGGTTGCGCCGCGCGCCCTCAGCTGCCCCAGAAACGCCGTGTGCTCCGCCATCAGGCCGGGCAGGGCGAAGCCGCCGGAGACCAGCGCGATCGCCCCGGAAAGCGGCCAGTCTTCCAGCGTGGCGGAGAAGAAGGCGGCATCGAGCCCGTCGAGATGGCCGTTGGTGGAAAAGAAACTGCGCTCGCCGCCTTTCTGCAAGATGCCGACGGACATCGATGTCGGGCCGGGCCGGGTCGCGATCCTGTCAAGCGCGCCGGCAAACTGGCGGGTGATCATCGCGCCCGCCGCATCGCTGCCGGTCGCCGAGACGAGGCCGACGGGGTGGCCGAGCCGTTGGAGCACGAGCGCGGTATTGGCCGCCGATCCGCCGATCCGGAAATCCGAGCGTTCGAGAAACACCTCCGTTCCCCATTCCGGCCAGTCATCGATGCTGCCGGCCACGAGGTCGAGATTGGCATTGCCGATGACGCAGATCGGGCGCGGCGGTTCGGGTGGTCTGCTGTTCATGCCGGTCTCCTAGATCGCCGCGCCGGCAGCGTCGAAGCGATGCAGCGCCGTCTCGTCCGGCGTCACAAAGACCGTCTCGCCGGCTTCGAAATCCTGCGCGCCCGGCGCGCGGACATTCAGCATGCCGGTATTTTCGGTTTCGACATGAATGTAAGTATCGCTTCCAAGATCCTCTGAAAGCAGCACTTTCCCGTTCCAGAGTCCGCTCTCACGCGAGATCGCGAGATGTTCCGGTCGGATGCCGCAGGCCGCCGCGCCGAACCCCTCAGCAATGTCGCCCTCGATCACATTCATGCGCGGCGAGCCGATGAATTCGGCCACGAAGCGGCTGGCGGGCTTCATGTAGAGCTCCATCGGCGTGCCGACCTGTTCCACATGCCCCGCGTTCAGCACCACGATCCTGTCGGCAAGCGTCATCGCCTCGACCTGGTCATGGGTCACATAGATCATGGTGACGCCCTTCATGCGTTTGTGGAGCGCTGCAATCTCGATCCGGGTATCGACCCGAAGTGCTGCATCAAGGTTCGACAGCGGCTCGTCGAACAGGAAGATGCGCGGCTGGCGGGTGATCGCCCGGCCGATGGCGACGCGCTGGCGCTGGCCGCCGGAAAGCTGGCGGGGCTTGCGGTCGAGATAGGGCGTGATCTGCAGCATCTCGGCCGCCTCGCGGATGCGCTTGTCGGCCTCCGCCTTGTTGAGTTTCGCCTGTTCCAGACCGAAGGCCATGTTCTCGTAGACTGTCATGTGCGGGTAGAGCGCGTAGGACTGGAACACCATGGAGATGCCGCGCTTTGCCGGCAGCACATTGTTCACGCGCTCGCCGTCGATCATCAGGTCGCCGCCGGAGATATCCTCCAGACCGGCGATCAGGCGCAGCAGCGTGGACTTGCCGCAACCGGAAGGGCCGACGAAGACGACGAACTCGCCCTTTTCGAGATTGAGGTCGATATCCTTCAGCACCTCGACATGGCCGAAGGACTTGCAGATTTTCTTCAGTTCGATGGAGGCCATGAGATTATCCTTTCACGGCGCCGGCGGTGAGGCCGGAAACGATTTTGCGCTGGAAGACGAGTACGAGCGCGATCAGCGGCACGGTGACGATCACCGAGGCCGCCATGATGTTGCCCCACGGCACCTCGAACTCGGAAAGGCCGGAAATCATCGCGATCGCCACCGGCACGGTGCGCTGGCTGTCGGTGGAGAGAAACGTGAGGGCGAACAGGAACTCGTTCCAGGCGTGGATGAAGGCGAGCAGCCCCGTCGTCACCATCGCCGGCCACATCAGCGGCAGGAAGATGCGGCGGATGATGGTAAACGACGAGGCGCCGTCCATGATCGCAGCTTCCTCGATCTCGATCGGCATATCGCGCATGAAGGTGGTCAGCACCCAGACCGTGAAGGGCAGGGTGAAGATCATGTAGGAGAACACCAGCGACCAGAGCGAATTGAACAGGCCGAAATTGCGGATCAGCTCGAACAAGCCGGAAAGCACCGCGATCTGCGGAAACATCGACACCGACAGGATGGTGAACAGCAGCAGCCCGCGGCCCCGGAAACGGATGCGGCTCAGCGCAAAGGCCGCTGTGACGCCGAGAAACAGCGAGAAGATCACGACCACAGTGGCGACGAAGATCGAGTTGAAGATCTGGTGGCCGAAGACGCCGTCGGTCAGCATGTGCTGGTAATTGTCGAAGGTGACCGCCTTCGGCAGATAATTGACCTCGAACAGCGCCTGGCCGTTTTCCAGCGAGGTCAGGATTGCGTAGTAGAAGGGAAACAGCGCCTGGACGAGGATGACCAGAACGAGCGCGTAAAACGCGATGCGTTTGACGGGAGCGGGGATGGTCATCTGTCGCCTCCAAGGTTCATGCGGGTGGCGCGGATGAAGCCGATCGTGAGCAGCGCGATGATCAGGAACAGCAGCGTGGAGGCCGCCGAGCCATAGGCGAACTGGTCGAAATCGAAAAGGTTCTCGCGCGCGAACACCGACATGGTGGCGGTGTTGGCATTGTTGGGGGTCAGCACATAGACGATGTCGAAGACGCGCAGTGCATCGAGCGCGCGGAATACGATCGCTACCAGCACCGCCGGCATGATCAGCGGCAGGGTGACCTTGCGGAACACGCGGACGGGATGAATGCCGTCGAGCTTCGCCGCCTCATACATGTCCTTCGGCACCATCTGCAGGCCGGCGAGGATCAGCAGCGCCATGAACGGCGTGGTCTTCCAGATATCGACGATCAGCACGGCGAGAAGCGCGGTATCCGGGTTGGCCGTCCAGGCCACCGGCTCGGCGATGATGTGCAGTTTCATCAGGATATCGTTCAGAATGCCGAACTGGTCATGCATCATCCAGGCCCACATCTTGGCGGAAACGATAGTGGGGATTGCCCAGGGGATGAGGACGGCGGCGCGGACCAGCGCGCGGCCGGGAAACTGGGTGTTCAGCACGAGCGCGATGATCATGCCGAAAATGGTTTCAAACAGAACCGAGAAGAAGGTGAAGCGCAGTGTGTTCCAGACCGCCCGCCACCAGTCGGGATCGGCCAGCAGCCCGTAGAACTCGCCGGTGCCGTCGCCATAGTCGAGATATTCGAGATAGTTGCGGAAGCCGATCCATTGCGCTTCGCCCGGAAAATCGATCGAGGCATCGGTGAAGCCGAAATAGATCGTTCTGACCAGCGGATAGACCGCGACCACGGCCAACACCGCCAGCATCGGCGCCAGGAACACCCAGGCCGAGACGACGCGCTGTTGCGACAGGGTCGATTTTTCGACCGGTTCTGCCATGTTCCGTTCCCTTCTTCTCTTGCGAAAAACGGCGCCGCGCCGGCAATGCGGGCGGCGCCGTCTTGTCTTACCAGCCGTTGCCGCGCAGGCGCTTCAGCTTGGCTTCCAGCTTGGCGAGGTTCTGCTCGGCGGTGCCATCGCCCGAAAGCGTATCATGCACGGCGGTCCAGAACTCCGAGGAGACCTCGTTATATTTGCGCTTGGTGGCGGCGGACGGACGCGGCAGGGCGTTCAGCACCACCGGCTTCCAGCGCGGGATGAAGGGCTGGGCCTCGGCCACTTCCGGATCGTCGTAGACGGCGGTCACCGTCGGCGGTCGCGAGGTTTCGATCGCGCGTTCCTTCTGGTTTTCGAAGTTGTTGAGGAACTTCACCAGTTCGATCGCCTCCTCCGGATTGGGCGAATATTTGGAAACGGCAAGGTGCCAGCCGCCGAGCGTCGCCGCCGAGCTGTCGCCTTCGCCGCCGACCGGCAGCGTGGTCACGTCGAACTTGCCCTTGACCGGGGAATCGTCGCCATCGGCCAGCGCATAGGCGTAGTTCCAGTTGCGCATGAACACGGCATTGCCCGACTGGAACACGCCGCGCGCGTCCTCTTCCATGTAGTTGAGCACGCCCTGCGGCGCGATGGTGCCGACCCAGGATTTCGCCATGTTCAGCGCTTCGGCCGCTTCCGGATTGTTGATCGCGATCGAGCCGTCGAGTTCGACGATGCGGCCGCCGCCATAGGAATAGATCCATTCCTGGCCGTTGCAGGTGAGCCCCTCATAGGGCGCGCCCTGGAACACGAAGCCCCACATGTCGCCATTGCCCTCGGCCCGCTCGCCATCCATGATGATCTGCGCGGTCTCGGTCATTTCATCCCAGGTCTCGGGAACGGGCCGATCGTATTTTTCCAGAAGATCGCTGCGGTAATAGAGCGCCGGGGCGCCGAGGAACATCGGCAGCGCGACGAGCTTGCCATCGACGGTCTGCGATTCGACGGCTGCCGGCACGAACTGGTCGATGATATCGGCGGTCGCCTCCGTCAGATCGACGAAATGGCTGGCGAGCTGGGGCGCGCCGATGACGTCGATGCGGTAGACGTCGATATCCGGCGACTTGGCCGAAAGCCAGAGCTTGTACTGGCCGAACTGGTCGGTCGTCGATTCCGGCATGGAGACGATGTTGACGGTGTTGCCGGTCATCTCCTCATAGCGGTCGAGCTCCTTGCGCAGGACCTCATTGTCCTTGCCGATCGCGCCATGGACGATGTTGAGTTCGACGGCGCCGGCCGAAACCGACATCAGCGCGCTTGCGGCGAGCAGAACGCCCGTGAATTTTCCAAAATGCTTCATTGCCTGTTCTCCCTCCGGCCTTTGTCAGGTCCGGTTTTCAAAAGTTCCCGCGTCTGAAAGCCGGTCCATCGGGGGCCGCTTTCCTGTTGTCCGGGCAAACCGACGCATCGCCGTATCGCGGCCCTGCCGTCATTGCCCACATGAGCCGGATTTTGAGATCCGGCGGTTTCGCCTGTTTCGTCTCACGCCTCCCTTCTGCAGAAAATCGGCGAGGTCCAGGCCATCTGCCCGGTCTTCTCGCGCAGTCGCACATAGATGTTTTCGCCGTCGGCCAATGCGCCGAGCGCGACCGCGCCATGCCATTGCCACTGGTGCGGCCGGGGCAGGGCGTGGAAGCGATAGGCGGGGCTGTCGATCGGGCCGAGATTGCCCGAGAGCGCGCCCTCGAAGAGCTGGTCGAGCGGAATATCGAGCTGCTTGCCCGAAAGCCTCGCCTTCAGCCGCGCCCCGGGCCTCGCTTTCAGCCGGAGGGCGAAGCCCTGGGTGGCGGAGGTGACGTTGTTGGGGTTGGCCGCGGCCGTGACGGAGAACCGCACGTTGCCTTCTTCAAGCCTGAGCGTCGGCAGCCTCGCGGCCTCATCCTGGCCTTCGAGCGGCGAGACGATCTCCGCGCCGCGGAACCTGGGCTCAAGGCCAAGAATCTCACCGCCTTCGAGACGGAGTTCGCCCGTCCAGTCATGGCTCCTGCCGCGCGCGCCCCAGCCGAGCTCGACAAACAGGATGGTCTCCGCTTCGCTCTCGGCCTCGATCGGCGCGGGGCTCAGCTCGGGCGAGATGCGCTCGAACAGTTCGCCGTTGCGGAAGATGTCGATTGCGTCGATGAACCCACCGCCGATGGCCTCGATCTCCAGCGCGGCATCAGGCGACGGCGCGGCGATGCCGCCCTGAACGGCATCGCCGATCGCCGTCAGCAGATGAATATTGTCGCCGGTCAGCGCATTGGTGCGGCGCGCCCGCATGGCCGCGAATATGGCGTCCCGGCTGTCATCTCCGGCATAGACCGCCATGCGGCCATGGCCATAGGAGCCGGGGAAGGCTGAGTGATGATCGGTATTGCCGACCACGCCGAAGACCGCGCCGCGCTTCAGCCCCGCGCGCATGGTCGATGCGCCGTTCACCGGTCCCATGGAATGCAGGTAGGAGCGTTCGGATTCCGATTCCTCCGCGCAGCCATGCATCGAGAACATCTCGACGAAGGGCGAGAGTTCGGGATCGAACGTGTCCCAGTTGATGCCGCGCGCGCCCTGCCGGTAGCCGATATGGTGCGGGAAGGCGAGGGCGTTGTCGCCCTTGGCCTTGTGAAGCGCCTGCTTCAGCGCCGCCGGGCTGTCGGCGAGTTCAGGCTCGGCGACATCGAGGTCGCCATAGACGATCGTGTAGTCGCCATGTTCCGACGAATGGATCTCGTATCCGGGAAACACGGCGAAGCGGCCGGGATTCTCGAAGGTCTTCAGAACCTCGAAATGATCCTTCCAGTTGGCCTTCAGCTTCGCGAAACCCTTGACGTGGAAATCGACGATATGGGCCACCTCCGGCACGTCGACCGGCATATCGGGCCAGGCCGCGTGGCCGGTGATTGAGACGAAATCGAGCTGCAGCGCGGCCCGCGCAAGCGCATCTTCCAGCCGGCCATGGCCATAGGAGAGGGCGCAGTGATTGTGGATATCGCCGAACAGCGGCTGAAGGCCGAGCCGGTTGGCGAGTGGTGTGAGACGTTCGGGGAAACGGCGCGTCATTGCGAAAACTCCTGGGTTTCCGGATCGACGGGCATGCCGCCATTCTTCATGGATTTCTGGGCCGCCAGGACGATCCTGAGCGAGGCGACGCCGTCGTCGATGCCAACGGGCGGGTTTTCCCCGTCCATGAAGCGGCGGAGCGTGCGCACGAGCTCGAGATCGGCGCCGAAATGGGTCGAGCCGCGGTCCGGGCTGGTGAAGCCGAGTGTGCCGTGCTTGCGGCCATAATCCTCGACGATGTCGATTTCGCCCGAATGACGCTCCATCCGGATACGACCGGAAGAGCCGACAACTTCCAGCGTTTCCTGATCTTCGGCCCAGGGGCCGAAAATGGCGAAGAACAGACAGGCCGAAACGCCGTTCTCATAGCGGATGGTGACGATTGCGTGATCGTCGATATCCGCGCCTGGCCGATAGACGCAGGTGTCGTTGCGGTCTTCCGGCAGCGCGGCCTCGCCCCAGCTCG
Source organism: Martelella sp. AMO21009 (assembly GCF_053484295.1). Classification (NCBI taxonomy): domain Bacteria; kingdom Pseudomonadati; phylum Pseudomonadota; class Alphaproteobacteria; order Hyphomicrobiales; family Aurantimonadaceae; genus Martelella; species Martelella sp. AMO21009. Next base: position 286,927 of record NZ_JBAKFR010000005.1, on the reverse strand, counting down.
GATTGGCGATGGCGCCGGCGCCCTCGAAGCGGTCCACCAGCGTTTCATGGCGGCGATAGGGACAGTCGCGGTCGCAGAGCGAACAGCGTTCCGGCGCGTTCGGATCGGGCGGGAACACATTGCTGCGGCCACCGACGGCGGTGACGGAAAGCGGCGGCGACCGTGCAACCCAGTTCAGCACATCGAAATGGTGCGAACACTTGTCGTTGAGCGCGCCGCCCGACAGCGCCTGCTTGCGGTGCCAGAGCTGGAGATAACGGGTATAGGGAATGACCGAGCGCAGCAGGATCATTTGCGGATCGCCGATGCGGCCGGAATGGGCAAGCTTCACCGTCTCGATCCACGGCTTCTCGTAGCGCCGGGTGAACGCCATAAGCACTGGCTGACCGGAGCGCCTTTCCGCCGCCTGAATGGCCTCGGCGTCATCAATCGTCACCGAGATCGGCTTGTCGAGATAGACGCGCTTGCCGGCCGCGATCGCTGCCTCCACCGGCTCGCGATGGGCATTGGTATGGGTGGTGACGATTACGAGATCGACGGCCGGATCCGCAACGGCAGCTTCCAGGCTTTCAAAAACCCGCACGGCATGGCGGATGCCCGCCTTGCCATAGAGCCCGTTCAGATGGTCGGCAGCATAGCTGGCGCGGTCTTCCAGCCGGTCGAACACGCCGATGATGCGAAAGCCGGTCTCCGCCGCGATTTCGGCCATGCGCGAGCCGACATAATAGATGCCGCGCTCGCCCGCGCCGATAATGGCGACGCCCGTGGTTTTCTGCTGGACCGGCTCCTGGAGCATGCAATGCCTCTGAACTTGTTCTTGTTATCGGCATCGGATGCTATTTGAGTATATATATGTGTACAATAATTGATGTACTCAGTCGGTGTGGAGATCGATCACCGATCCATGGCGGACGTAGGAAATGGGGAGATAATGGGTTTGCGGCTCCTCCGGCCTGTCGGCGATCCGTTCACGGATGATCCGCTCGAACACCGCAAGCTTCTCGTCATGGCTGTTGCCGACCACATCGAACCGGCCGAGATGCTCCGACTGAAAATCCGTGCTGCCGAGCATGATGACGCTGAGGTCGCGGCCCGCCTCAAGGCCGAGCCTGGCGAGGGCGCGTTCCAGAATGAAACCTTCGACGACGCCCCAGGCGATCAACGCCGTGAACGGAAGCCGCCCCTCGGCATCGGCATGCCGACCGATGGCCGCGGCGATGTCATCGATCTGGTAGCTGCCAGGCAGTGCGTTCAGCTCGATCAGAAAGCGTTGGTCGGGATCGGGCAGAAAACTGCCGAGCAGGTGAAACTCGCGGCGCGCCATGGCAATCTGGCGGGCATGATGCGCTGACGTGAGAAACGCGATCCTCTCGTGGCCGCTTTCCCTGAATGTCCGGAAGGCGATCGACAGCGCCTCGCGCCAGTTGGTGCCGATGGCGTCAACATCGATGCCCGTCGCCGAAACGCCATCGATGACGATATGGTCGGCCTGCCGGTGAAGCGCGGCGAGGAATGCGACCGTCAGTATCTCGAAATTCACCTGGATCAGGCAGGCCCGGAACCGCCCGATCCGTTCCAGCACGTCGATCGCCTGGGCGTCGCTCGAAAAGCCGAGCTGCAACACCGAAAAGCCGGCGGACTTTATCCGCGTGGCGACCTCCTGCAGCGTGACCCGCGCCAGCCTGCTGTCGGAATTGCGGTAGAGGATCAGGAGATCCGCGGCATAGCTGTCGGGCGCCTTATCCTCGCTCTTGCCGGCGACCACGATGCCCGCGCCGGGGCGGGCAATCAGGCGGCCGTCTTCGAGAAATGGCTTCAGCGCCGCCTCCACGGAGCGCTGCGCCGTTCCGAATTCGCGCATCAGATGGCGAACGGTCGGAAGCCTTTCACCGGGCGATGCCTTGTCGATCCTCTCTTCCGCCCACCGACCGATCGCGGCGACGACCCGTTTGGTCTTGTTCTGCATATGGGTATTATGAGTATAAATTATATCCAACGCAAGTCGCGGCTGCAGTTTGGGACTGCTTTCGATCGGGGCTATCCGGAAAGGCAAAATCGGGTTCGTCTGTCGCGTTTTCGCGGTCGAGGGCTTTGGGCGAAGTCTTCGGCCTTGTCGAGCCCGAATTACGGCGCCGGGAGCGTGCGCATGGCGGATCGAACTGCGCATCAAACCTGAATACAGGTGCCGGAGAACGGCCTCCGTCGCGTTTTTTTCAGGAACGGACTTCTATCAATATAGTACATATTTTCAGATGCTTGCACGGATTTCGAGTCTCTTCGTGCGCTGTGGTCTGACTTCGTCGGCAATAAACCGGCTTGCAATTAGAACAAAAATAGAACATAAAAGGACTATAAGCAAAACGGAGGCAATCATGACCGATATTCTGCGCGACATCGCGGCTTTCTTCTCAGTCAGCCTGTTTCTGGCCAGCATGGCTTTGATCGTCAGTTCGCTATAGGTTTCTGTGCATTGCGAGACGAGCGATTGCACCGGCGTTGCTCGCCTGCCAAAATCGGGTGACGTATCTGATTTGGCGGCGGTGAAGGAGTGATCTCGAGATGCAGGCTGAAGGCAAAGAGCAGGCGGTTCGTTTCGTGCATTTGCGCGTTCACTCGGCCTATTCGCTGCTTGAGGGGGCGCTGCCGCTGAAAACGGTGATGAAGCTGGCCGTGGCCGACAGGCAACCCGCAATTGCGGTGACCGATACCAATAATCTCTTCTGCGCGCTGGAGTTTTCCCAGAAGGCAGTGGGCGAGGGGCTCCAGCCGATCATCGGCTGCCAGTTGTCGATCGATATGGAGGATGGCGGCGACGGCGAGCGCCGCAGCGGCGGGCATCTGCCGCCGAAGAAACCTTCGATCGTGCTGCTCGCTGCCGATCCGACCGGCTATGCCAATCTCATGCATCTTGTCAGCGAGGCCTATCTCGGCGGAGAGGGGCATGACAGCACATATATAACGAAGTCATGGCTCAGCGCGCATTCGGACGGTTTGATCGCGCTCACCGGAGGGCGGACCGGGCCGATCGACGAGGCCGTTATCTCCGGATTCGAGGCGAAGGCCGCCGAAAGGCTCGCATTCCTGAAATCCGCTTTCGGTGACCGGCTCTATGTCGAAGTGCAGCGACACGGCAACTTCGACGTCCAGCACGAGCGTCGGGTCATCGCTCTCGCTTATGAGCTCGATCTGCCGCTGGTTGCGACCAACGAGGCGTTTTTCCCGACCCGCGATGATTTCGAGGCGCATGATGCGCTGATGGCGGTGGCGCACAACGCCATTGTATCGGATGATCGCCGTTTCAGACTGACTCCGGATCACTATCTGAAGTCGCAGGATGAAATGGCGGCTCTGTTTGCCGATCTGCCGGAAGCGATCGAGAACACCGTGGAGATCGCGCGCCGATGCAGCTTCGTGCTCGATACCCGCATGCCCATTCTGCCGCGTTTCACCGGCGCCTCAGATGATCCCGAAGAGGCGGAGCGGGCGGAAGCCGCGGAGCTGCGCCGGCAGGCGCGCGAAGGGCTGGAGGCGAGGCTTGCCCATGTGGGTCTGAGCCCGGGCCACACGCGCGAAGATTATTTCGAGCGGCTCGATTACGAACTCGGCGTGATCGAAGGCATGAAGTTTCCGGGCTACTTCCTGATCGTTGCCGACTTCATTAAATGGTCGAAGGAGCGCGATATACCGGTCGGGCCCGGCCGCGGCTCCGGCGCGGGCTCGCTGGTCGCCTACGCCCTGACGATCACGGATGTGGATCCCCTGCGTTTCTCGCTGCTGTTCGAACGCTTCCTCAATCCCGAACGCGTATCGATGCCGGACTTCGATATCGACTTCTGCCAGGACCGGCGTGAGGAAGTCATCCGCTACGTGCAGGAGAAATACGGCCGCGCGCAGGTTGCCCAGATTATCACCTTCGGGTCGCTGCAGGCCCGCGCGGCGCTGCGCGACGTCGGCCGCGTGCTCGAAATGCCCTATGGTCAGGTTGACCGCATCTCCAAACTCGTTCCCAACAATCCCGCCAACCCCGTGACGCTCGCTCAGGCGATCGCGGACGAACCCAAATTCCAGGAAGCTGCGGAGGAGGAACCGATCGTCGGTCGGCTGCTCGCGATCGCGCAGAAGATCGAGGGGCTTTATCGCCATGCCTCGACCCATGCGGCGGGCATTGTTATTGGTGACCGATCGTTGTCGCAGCTGGTGCCGATGTATCGCGATCCGCGCTCCGACATGCCGGTTACCCAGTTCAATATGAAATGGGTGGAGCAGGCCGGCCTTGTGAAGTTCGACTTTCTGGGGCTGAAGACGCTGACGGTGTTGAAGACCGCAGTCGACTTCATTGCTCGCCGCGGTATCACGGTCGATCTTTCGCTCGTCCCGCTGGATGATGCCGAATCTTACGAGATGCTGGCGCGCGGCGAGACGGTCGGCGTGTTCCAGGTGGAAAGCGCGGGCATGCGCAAGGCGCTGATCGGCATGCGGCCGGACCGCATCGAGGATCTGATCGCGTTGGTGGCGCTCTATCGTCCGGGCCCGATGGAGAATATCCCGGTCTATAATGCCCGCAAGCATAATGAGGAGGAGATCGAGTCGATCCATCCGCTGATCGATCCGCTGCTCGCAGAGACCCAGGGTGTGATCATCTATCAGGAACAAGTGATGCAGGTGGCGCAGGTGCTGGCGGGCTATTCGCTCGGCGAAGCCGACCTTCTGCGCCGCGCCATGGGCAAGAAGATCAAGGAGCAGATGGACAAGCAGCGGGTTCGCTTTGTCGATGGCGCGGTGGAAAAGGGCGTCAAGAAGCAGCGGGCCAACGAGATTTTCGATCTCCTGGCGAAATTCGCCAATTACGGCTTCAATAAGTCCCACGCCGCCGCCTATGCGATCGTGTCCTATCATACGGCCTTCCTGAAGGCGCATTATCCGGTCGAGTTCCTTGCAGCGTCGATGACGCTTGATATGGCCAATACCGAAAAACTGAACGATTTTCGTCATGATGCAAAGCGCCTCGGCATCGAGGTCGTCGCTCCCTCGGTGCAGACCAGTTACCGGCATTTCGAGCCGGGCGAAGGGCGGATCTTCTATGCGCTCGCGGCGATCAAGGGCGTGGGCGAGGCAGCGGTCGACCATATTGTTGCGGTCAGAGGGGACCGGGCGTTCGATAGCCTCGAGGATTTTGCGCGGCGGATCGATCCGAAGCTCGTCAACCGCAGAGTGCTCGAAAGCCTGATTTGCGCGGGCGCCTTCGATTGCTTCGGCAAGGATCGCGCCGCACTTCTGGCCGGGCTCGATCGCATCATCGGCCTGGCGCAGCGCAGCCAGGATGACAAGACCAGCGGCCAGGCGGACATTTTCGGCAGCGCCGGCGACCTGCCGCAGATCACGCTGCCGGACTATACCCCGATGCCGGATTCGGAGCGGCTAATGCGGGAGTTCCAGATGCTGGGTTTTTATCAGACCGCACATCCGCTTGATGCCTATGCCGATATATTGTCGCGCATGCGCGTCCAGAGCTTCGCCGATTTTTCGCTCTCGGTGAAGAATGGCGCCGGCCGCGGACGCCTGGCCGGCACGGTGGTGGCCAAGCAGGAGCGCAAGACACGCACGGGCAACCGTATGGGCATCATCACGCTTTCGGATGCGACCGGCCAGTTCGAGGCGGTGCTGTTTTCCGAGATGCTTTATCAATACCGCGACCTTCTGGAACCGGGAACCTCCGTTGTTATCACCGTGGCGGCCGATGTCCGTCCCGAAGGCATCGGCATGCGGATACAGACGGTCCAGTCGCTGGAGGAAGAGGCAGTGCGCCAGCAAAGCGCAATGCGCGTCTACCTGCGCGATGATTCGCCGTTGGCGTCGCTGTCCCGGCATCTGAACAGCAGCGGAGACGGGATCGTGTCCTTTGTGGTTATCCAGAACGAAGGGCTGCGTGAAGTGGAGGTCGAGCTTCCGGGCAAGTACAGGCTTTCCCCGGAAGTGGCATCAGCCATGCGTGCGGTATCGGGCGTGGTCGACGTCGAACTCGTTTAGCCCCTTGCGGGAGAGGTGATCAGGTTCGATTCGCTTTTGCGGTGGTCGAGAGTCGGACTCGCTTCGTTTTTGGCGGGTGTTGGGCGCGTTTGCACGTTGAAGTCGCAGAGTATGCGCCGTTTTTGGCGTGTTCTGTTTGCCGTGGCTGGCTGGAACCGCTCTGTTGATGCTTGTTTTCTTTACCTTTTGTAAAGGTTTGGGCGTTCCGCGACCCCAACTTGTTGCGTATCGGCAACAGCAAGCCGGTAAGGAAGCCTCGGCGGCGGCTATGCGGGCGATTGATGATTGCGATCGGGCGGCGGTCTTGTATGTTCATAGTCAGAAGCGAGGGTCTAGACAGCCCGATCTTCTTGAAACCCGGAATGGGGCAGGGAACGCTCAGGCGAAAAACCCATTCCGCTTTAAAACCTTTTGGAGGTCATTATGAACGTGAAGAGCCTTCTTCTCGGCTCCGCTGCAGCAGTCGCGGCAGCTTCCGGCGCCCAGGCGGCCGACCCGGTTGTGGTCATCGAACCTGTAGCTGCCAACTATGTAGAAATCTGCGACGCCTTTGGTGCCGGCTACTTCTACATCCCGGGTACTGAAACCTGCCTCGATATCGGCGGTTACATCCGTTTCCAAATTGACGCTCAGACCGGTGCGAATTCGCCGGATAGCTGGAACGTATGGACTCGCGGCCATATCGACATTTCTTCGAAGACCGAAACCGAACTCGGTGTTCTGACCGGTTTCATCTCGCTGAACTCGGAATATTATTCCGATGACGCTTCCACCACTACCTACCTCGACGAGACCTACCTCGCGCTTGGTGGATTTCAGGCTGGTTACTTCAACAGCTATTGGGATCAGGGCCTTATCGGCGAAATCGATGACCTGAACGGCCAGACCAAGTTCAACTCGGTCCGTTACGTCTACACCGGCGACGGTTTCGTAGGCGGTATCTCGCTCGACGCTCTTACGCCCTCGATGATCGGCCTGATGAACAGCGGCGACAATGTACCGCATCTCGGCGTTTCGGGCCGTATCGGCTTCCAGGCTGGCGGCGTTGGCGCCAAGCTCGATGTCGGTTACGACACCTACAGCGAAGAAGCTGCTTTCCGCGCTATGGCCTCGCTGGCGCTTGGCCCGGGCGCTCTTGACCTCGGTGCTATCTATGCAACCGGCTGGAACGCTTATGCCGTTACCTACGGTGCCAACGACTTCCAGGATTACTCGCTCGCGACCCCGACCGCTATTCCGGGCGTATATGCCGAGTGGGCTCTGGCCGCCGGTTACAAGCTGAACGTATCCGACAATTTCGCGATGACGCCTGCTTTTCAGTGGACCTCGGCTAACGTTCCGGGTGCCGACAACGAAGACTTCTGGTCCGCTGGCGTACTCTTCGACTACACCATCGTCGAAGGTCTGAGTGCCAAGCTGAACTTCCGTTACACCGACACGCCTGATCAGTACTATGCTGATGATTACTGGGCTGGTTGGTTCCGTCTGCAGCGCGACTTCTAAGAAGACGCCTTTAGATATCAGGAAAAGCCCGGCCGTCTGGTCGGGCTTTTTCGTTCTGCAGAAGAGCGGTGACGCGCTCTGTGCTTTGCGGCTGGCGAGCCGGGTCTCCTTGCCGTTTGTCCGGATGGCTTCGATTACGAAAGTCGGCACCTGCTTTGTCTGCGGACGTCAACGAGGCGCATTGGCTGAGGCGGAGTTCGTTCAGCTCTGCAGCGGCGATCAGACGCTTCTGATGATTGTGAGCACGGATCGTTCCCTCAGGCGGGCGGTATTGCTGTAAAACGCCGAGCTGATCTGGATAAGATACGCCGCCTTTGGGTCTGACCGTGCATCGCTGGAAGCGTCGGTAGAGCGCCTGATTTCTGTTTCCGCTATGTTGGTGCGGACGGCGGGGGTCGAACCCGCATGACCATCCGGTCGAGGGATTTTAAGTCCCTTGCGTCTACCAGTTTCGCCACGCCCGCAGCAGGTTGTTCCCGAAGCACGGGAATGGCTCGACTTCCGCCTGGTCGCGTCGGAGAAGGGGAATCGACCTTTCCGGCGCGCGTTTTGGCGAAGTTAAGCCGCAACCTGCGTCCGCTTCCCCGCAATCGGCGAAGCGGTGAGCGATGTGTAGTATGGCGAAGCGACTTCCGCAATAGAGCAAGGCAATTGGGCCGATGGTTCCACACGGGGTCTGAAGATGACCGGGCAGTGTTTGTTGAGCGCGGCGGCAGCGTTTGTCCGAGACCTCGCCTGGAGCGCGGGACGATGCGCTTGGCGGGAGAGCCGAGGTCTTCTCCCATCATCGACATGTTAACGCTTTCCAATGAATCCGATGACTGTGGCTCTTCTGTCACAGCAATTGTTTCAGTTCTCTCGTACAAACGATGTCGGCGTTAGCGTCTATTTCCCGCCACAAACACGGGGCATGTGAAAAGAGACAGAGCGCGCATCAGTCCGCCGGACGTGCGATCGCGGTTTTATCCGACAAGATCTTTGCGCCCTCGACAACGTGGTGAAATCGTTTGATGATGAAGGCAATTCTGAGACAGACAGGCGTGTATGTGGTGGCGGCGGGCTTGTTCGTCATGGCCGGCGCGCCGGTATCGGCCTTTGATATCTCCAACGACATACCCAAGGATTCCGGGCGTTTCGATCTGTTCCGCTTCGGCTTCAAGGCCTACAAGAACGGCGACAAGCAAAAGGCTGTTGAAGCCTATCGCTATGCTGCCGAAAAGGGCCATACCGGCTCGCGCTGGGCGCTCGCGAATATGTATGCGTTTGGCGATGGCGTGCCGGAAAACGACTACGAGGCCTTCAAGGCCTATGCGGAGATCGTCAACCACGATGTCGAGCCTGGCTCGCCCGATACCGGGTTCTATGTCAACGCGCTTCTCGCGCTCGCTGGCTACTATAAGGTCGGCATTCCGGATACGCCGGTGGAGAAGGACCTGGCGCAAGCCCGCCAGCTCTATTTCCAGGCCGCTTCGGTCTTCGGCAATCCGGAAGCGCAGTTCCAACTGGCCCAGATGATCCTAAATGGCGAGGGCGGCGCGAAGAATGTGCGCTTGGCCAAGAAATGGCTGAATCTTGCCAGAAAGAACGGCAATGTCAGTGCGATGGCCGTTTTCGGCGACCTGATTTTCAACGAAGGCCAGCCGGTTCTCGGTCTTGCCTATCTCACCATGGCGGCCGATCGTTGCCAGATCGGCGATTGCAGCTGGATTCGTGATCTGCAGGAAAAGTGCTTCTCCGTGGTGGACGAGAATGACCGCCGCGGCGCGATCGCGCTCGCGCACAACATGAGCACCGGTTCTCCCTGACGCGACCACGGCTGGATGTGTAGCGCAGCCTGCATCCAGGCAAGGTTTCTAGGCCCAGTCGCACTCAATCTGGCAGATCACCGGCACATGGTCGGATGGTTTTTCCCAGCTTCGGACAGACTTGTCTATCGAGGTGGCCACCAGCCTGTCGGCGGCCTCGGCCGAGAGCAGCATATGGTCGATGCGAATGCCGTTGTTCTTCGGCCAGGCTCCGGCCTGATAATCCCAGAACGTATACTGACCGCCAGCCTCGTCGGCGCCGGCGACGGCATCGTAGAGCCCCAGACCGAGCAGTTCTGAAAAGGCCTCTCTGGTCTGCGGCAGGAACAGGGCGTCGCCCGCCCACACGGCGGGGTCGTGGCAGTCGCAGGGGCGGGGAATGACATTGTAGTCGCCCGCCAGCACCAGCGGTTCCTCAAGGTCGAGCCGCTGTTTGGCAAGCGTTTTCAAACGCTCCATCCATGCAAGCTTGTAGGGGTATTTCGGCGTGTCGACGGGGTTGCCGTTCGGCAGATAGATGGAGGCGACGCGGATCACCCCACCCTTCACGCTGAAGACCCCCTCGATATAGCGCGACTGATCATCATCAAGACCATCCGAAAAGCCGCGCTGGACGTCTTCCGGCGCTTTCTTCGACAGAAGTGCTACGCCGTTGAAGCCTTTCTGGCCGTGAGTCTCCACGTGATAGCCGAGGTCCTGAAATGGGGCGGCCGGGAAATTCTCATCGACGGACTTGATCTCCTGCAGGCAAACAATGTCGGGCGATGCCATTTCCAGCCACCGGACCAGGTTTTCCTGCCGCGCCTTGATGCCGTTGATGTTCCAGGTGGCTATCTTCATGTCAAAATCCGTATCCACGACCGCGTTGGGGAAACCGTTTCGCCCGTGCCAGGCGTTTTGGAAAAGCCATTGTTCGCGACGCGTGCGTCGCGGCAGCCGGGTCGCGCGATCATGCCGGATCAAGCACGGGCAAGGAAGCCCCCGACCGGCGTTAATCAACATCTCTTTGCCGGGCCGATGGCAGGACGGGCCAAACAGCAGGTCGGCAGGGCGCGGCGGCTGCGCTTGCCTTGCGATCTGCCACAGAAATAAGCAGTTCGCGTTTTCGTTGCATGAATTCGTGCCTCATGGCCGGGGTGCCGGCCAATCCGCTTCAGCCTGTCTCTCGCCGTCGCCGAGATGCGAAACGTGCAATGGGCCTAATTTTCACGTCTTGCGCGCATGAAACGCTTTGTGACACATTTGTGGCACGGATGTTGCTTGGGACATTCGTGTAAGTGCGAGCGATAACAAGCGGCCAGGGCCGCGGGGGATGATTTAATGTCCGATCAACATCACATCATATACAAACTCAACGACGTGCCTTCGCCGGGCGCCTCGTTTCTGGCTGCCATCCAGCACATTCTGGCCAGCATCATCGGCATCGTCACGCCGACGCTCATCATTGGCGGCGCTCTGGGGCTCGGCGTTCACATGCCGTATCTTCTGGCCATGTCGATGTTCGTTTCGGGCGTCGCGACCTTCATTCAGTGCCGGCGCATAGGGCCGGTCGGTTCCGGCCTTCTCAGCGTTCAGGGCACCAGCTTCGCCTTTCTCGGCGTCATTCTGGCAGCCGGTTTCGCGGTCAAGGGCAGGGGCGGCACGCCGGAGGACATTCTGGCGATGATTTTCGGGCTCTGCCTCGTCGGTTGCGTGGTCGAGATCGTGCTCAGTCAGTTCATCTCCCGTATGGGCCGTATTGTCACGCCGACGGTGACCGGCATCGTGATCACCGTGATCGGCCTCAGCCTGGTGAAATCGGGCTTCACGGATTTTGCCGGCGGCGCCGGCGCCGGTGAAGCGCTTGGCGCGCCGGTCAATATCTTCCTCGGCCTGCTCGTTGTTGCGGTCATCATCTTCTTCTCGTTTTCGAAGCAGCCTATGGTCAGGATCGCCGCGATCATGCTCGGTCTGCTGGTCGGCTTCATCGTTTCGATCTTCTTCGGCATGGTGAACTTTTCGCAGCTCGGCACACAGCCTCTGTTTGCCGTTCCCGTGCCGCTGAAGTTCGGCCTGGATTTCGATCTCGGCCTGTTCATTCCGATCGCTTTCGTCTACCTGATCACCGCGATCGAGACGACCGGCGACCTGACGGCAAATTCGGTTATTTCCGGCGAGCCGGTTCAGGGCGATGTCTATCTGAATCGCATCAAGGGCGGCGTATTGGCAGACGGCATCAATTCCGGCATTGCGGCGCTGTTCTGCACCTTTCCGAACACGACCTTCAGCCAGAACAATGGCGTTATCCAGATGACCGGCGTGGCCAGCCGCCATGTCGGCCTCTATATTGCGGGCATACTCGTGGTGCTCGGCTTCTTCCCGATCATCGGCGGAGCGTTCCTGCTGGTGCCGAAGCCAGTGCTCGGCGGGGCCACCGTGGTGCTGTTCGGTTCGATCGCCGTCGCCGGCATCCGAATCCTGGCCTCCGAGCCGATCGACCATCGCAAGGTCTATATCATGGCGGTCTCTTTCGGCCTCGGGCTTGGCGTCACCCTGGTGCCCCAGTCGATGCAGCAGATGCCGGATATCATCCAGAAGGTGTTTGCCACGCCGATCACCCTGTCGGGCATTTCGGCGATCCTGCTTTCCCTGGTCATTCCGGAGCGGGCGGGCAAGACGATCGACGCCTGAAGCTGAGCGGGGGGCCGCCTTGGGGTCCTCCGGCTTTTGCAGCGTCCCGGACACCATGTCCGGGGCGTTTTGTTTTGCTGGTGGGGGCGGTATCGGCGCGGTTGCAAGCGTTGGTTGTCCAGGCGTTGTTCGCGCGTGGCACGCCCATAGGATCGGTCTGAACAAAAAAGAACACCCCGGCGCAGGGATTGCCGGGGTGTTCCTGGAGGTCATCGCGAACGCGGCTGCCTGAAAGGCCAAAGTCGGTAGACGGCCGACTTAACCAACCCACGATGAATTTGGTCATAACGCCAAGCGCTATAAGTTGAACGTAATCACTTGTCGTCCTTTAGTCAATCAGATGATTAAAAAATAAATCGCCGTGCGGCGAAAGAGGCATTGATGCCACGCGAACTCAAAACAAAGGCTGCTGCAGACTCCTTGAGACCGGCCTTTGAAGATCGGTCGGATAAGGCGTCGAACGCCCGCGACCGGCGCCCTGCGCCGCGCTTTTGCAATGTTGCTCAGATCGAGAAACTGGTGCCACAGCCGCAGCTTGCGACTGCGTTGGGGTTCTGGATCTGGAACGACTGGCCGAGAAGGTTGTCGACGAAGTCGATTTCGGAGCCGGCCATGTAGACCAGCGAAATTTCGTCGATCAGCACCTTTGCGTCGCCGCGGGTAATCACCACGTCATCGGCTTCCGCGTCTTCGGCAAGGTCGAATTTATAGGAGAAACCGGAGCAGCCGCCGCCTTCCACGGCAACGCGCAAGGCCTTCTTGCCGTCCTCGGCTGCGATGATTGCGGCGATCCTCTTGGCCGCCGCCTCTGAAAGCGTGACAGTCTTGGTGTCCATTGTCAGTCTCCTGAGCCCGGCATGCGGGCTGAAATCGGTGTTTTGGCGCACGGAATGATCCACGCCTTCCAATGGCCTTTGATCTTAGTTAAGAACGGCGATGACAGCCGTCAACGGTCTATCTGCAACCGGGTGGCCGGCAGGACGCAAGCAGGAACACTTCCCGCGACAGGAATAAGCATGACAATCGACAAATCGGCATTGGGTTTCGGCGATGTGGCGCTCGCGCCCTATGCCTGCAATCCGTGGGAGAGCCGCGGCCGGCTCTATCCCGAGCCCGACAGCCTGACGCGCTCGCCGTTTCAGCGCGACCGCGACCGGATCATCCACACCACCGCCTTCCGCCGGCTGAAGCACAAGACCCAGGTCTTCATCGCGCAGGACGGCGATCATTACCGCACCCGGCTGACGCACACGATCGAGGTGGCGCAGGTCGCGCGCTCGCTCGCCCGCGCGCTCCGTCTGGACGAGGACCTCGCGGAAGGCGTGGCGCTGGTGCATGATTTCGGCCACACGCCGTTCGGCCACACCGGCGAGGATGCGCTGCACGAGAAGATGGCGGCCTATGGCGGCTTCGACCACAATGCGCAATCGCTCAGGATCGTGACCAAGCTGGAGCGCCGCTATGCCGAATTCGACGGCATCAACCTGACATGGGAGGCGCTGGAGGGGCTCGTCAAGCATAACGGTCCCTTGCAAGATGAAGAGGGGAAGGGCATTGGCGGCCCGGTTCCGCAGCCGATCCTCGACTATTGCGCCCGCCATGATCTCTGGCTTTCGACCCATGCCAGCATGGAGGCGCAGGTGGCCGCGATCGCCGACGATATCGCCTACAACACGCATGATATCGATGACGGGCTGCGTTCGGGCTATCTGAGCTACGACATGCTGGAGGAGGTGCCGTTTCTGGCCGGCCTGATGTATGAGGTGCGCGATCGCTATCCCGGGCTGGAATCGAGCCGGTTCACCAATGAGATCATGCGCCGCCAGATCACCGCCATGGTCGAGGACGTGATCGGCGTTGCCCAGGAAAACCTGCGCACGGTCGCGCCGCAATCGGCCGACGAGGTGCGCCGCGCCGGCATGGCGCTGGCCACCTTCTCGCCGGCGATGGCGGAAATCGATCGCCAGATCAAGAAGCTGCTGTTTCATCATATCTACCGCAATCCGGATATCATGGTGATCCGCAAGGGCGCGGCCCAGATCGTGACCGATCTTTTCGACGCCTATATCGCCGACCCGAAGCTGATGGGCGCGCATTCATGGAGCGAGGGGATCGAGCGGCTGGAGGAGGCGCAGCTTGCCCGCCATGTGGCCGACTATCTCGCCGGCATGACCGATACCTACGCCTACAACACGCACCGCCAGTTGTTTGACCATACCCCTGATTTACGGTAGGAGCCCGGCAAACTGCGCCCTTTTGCGCCGGCCGCGCGGCGGCGGATGGAAATAGACATGAACCTTTTTACCGATTTCGAACACAGACTGAACGAACAACTGCTGACGATTGCCGAAATCGCGGAAAAGCGCGACACGCTGGATTTCACCCGCATCGTGGTGGAGCCGCCGCGCGACCCGAGCCATGGCGATATTGCCGTCAACGCCGCGCTGGTGCTGTCCAAGCCGCTGCAGACCAAGCCGCGCGACCTTGCCGAAAAAATCGTCGCCGCGCTTGAGGCCGATGAGGATATCGCCGAGCTTTCGATCGCCGGTCCGGGCTTCATCAATATCCGGTTTTCTGCGCGCTACTGGCAGCGCGTTCTGCTTGCGCTGGTCCGAGAAGGCGAGGATTTCGGCCGCAGCGAAATCGGCAAGGGCCGCAAGATCAACGTCGAATATGTCTCCGCCAATCCGACGGGGCCGATGCATGTCGGCCATTGCCGCGGCGCGGTGGTGGGCGACACGCTTGCCAATATCCTGGATTACGCCGGCTTTGCGGTGACCAAGGAATATTACATCAACGATGCCGGTGCGCAGGTCGACGTGCTCGCCCGCTCCGCCTTTCTGCGCTATCGCGAGGCTCTGGGCGAGACGATCGGCGATATCCCCGAGGGGCTTTATCCGGGCGATTATCTCGTGCCCGTCGGCGAGGCGCTGAAGGCGGAATTCGGTCAGTCGCTGCACAATCTGCCGGAAGACCAGTGGATGCCGATCGTCAAGGAAAAGGCGATCGACGCCATGATGGAGATGATCCGCGCCGATCTCGCCGCGCTCAACGTCACCCATGAGGTGTTCTTTTCCGAGCGTCAGCTTCACGCCGATGATGCCGCGGCGATCCGGTCCGCGATCAACGATCTCACCTTCAAGGGCCATGTCTACAAGGGCACGCTGCCGCCGCCGAAGGGGCAGACGCCGGAAGACTGGGAGGACCGCGAGCAGACGCTGTTCCGCTCCACCGAGGTGGGCGACGATATTGACCGGCCGCTGATCAAGTCGGACGGCAGCTACACCTATTTCGCCGCCGACGTCGCCTATTTCCGCGACAAGTACGAGCGCGGCTTCGATGAAATGGTCTATATTCTCGGGGCCGATCACGGCGGCTATGTGAAGCGGCTGGAGGCGCTCGCCAAGGCGGTGTCCGGCGGCAAGACCAAGCTGACGGTTCTGCTGTGCCAGATGGTCAAGCTCATGCGCGATGGACAGGAGCTCAAGATGTCCAAGCGGTCGGGCAATTTCGTGACGCTGCGCGAGGTCGTCGACGAGGTCGGCCGCGATTCCGTGCGGTTCATGATGCTTTACCGCAAGAGCAGCGAGCCGCTCGATTTCGACTTCGCCAAGGTTACCGAGCAATCGAAAGACAATCCGGTGTTCTATGTGCAGTATGCGCATGCGCGCTGCATGTCGGTCCTGCGGCAGGCCCAGGAGAACTTCCCGGGACTGGAAATTTCACAAAAAACACTGGAAGATGCGGTAAAACAGGCGACTTATGAGCCGGAAGAACTTAGAGTTGTGGCCAAGCTTGCGGAATATCCGCGGGTAGTCGAATCGGCGGCGACAATGCGCGAGCCGCATCGGCTGGCGTTTTATCTCTATGATCTGGCGTCGCAATTCCATTCCCACTGGAATAAAGGGAAGGAAAAGCATGAGTTACGCTTTATTAATGAGAGTGACAGACAATCAACGATTGCGAAGCTCGGACTCGTATCTTCTGTCGCTGCCGTATTGCGTTCCGGACTGGCTCTCACGGGAACCGACGCGCCGCAGGAAATGCGTTAGGTCCACCTGCACTCTCCCGTCGGCCTTTTAGGCCGATGGCAGCCTCGGTGGTTTGAAAATGGCAGACAAGAACAAGCCGGGTAACGGCAATAATGGCGGCTTTGACGAGGACGATCCCTTTGCCGAACTGGCGAGGCTGATCGGCACGTCAGACAATGAGCCGCCGCGCCGACAGGAAGGTCCGTACCCGCCGGAAACGGCGGATGACCTGACGGACGAGCTTCTGCGCGAGTTCGACAGCTTTTCCGCTCCGTCCGAACGGTCCGATCCGCCGCCGCGCCACGCGGCCGAGCCGTCCTTCGCGCCGGAAGAGGACGAACGTTACGACGAGCCTTCGCCCTTCGAACCCGAGGAGAGGCCGGCTTCGATCTGGGACAGCATGCCGGCCGAACCCGCGCCCGAGGAAGAGCAGCCGGATGATTTCGGAAGCTTCGAATTGCGCGGCTCGCTTGGCGGATACGAGCCGCAGCAGCCCCGTCAGTCCGATGTGACGCCGCCCGCAGAGGAGCCTGTCGCGCATCCGCCGCCATATCAGCCGGAACCAAGCTACGCGCCGAAGGCGGAATACGAGCCGGAGCCGCCGCACCAACCGGAACCGGAATACCAGACGGAACCCGCATACGAGCCCGAGCGGCGGCAGCCGGCGGCGCATGATGATCAGGAGCTCGATCTCGACCTCGACGAAATCGCGCTTGAGCTTTCGGAGCTCGAACTGGCCGATGACGGCCCGGGACCGCTGGACGAAGTGGCGGCAGGCGACGACGATCGCGACGGCGACTTCGATCCGGCCGCGCTGATTTCGACGGAGGAGCCGCCCGCGCCGGTGGACGAGCTCGACCTGCCGCCGATGGGCGACGACGAGGTCGTGCCGGCCCGCGCCTCCGCCGAGCCCTACGAATTCGATCTCGACGAGGAGCTTGCCGATGTGCTGGCGAGCCAGCCGGCGCTGGTCGATCCGCTTCAGGAGACGCCCGCCCAACCGGACCTGCCGGAGGAGGTCGACTATTACGCCGCCGCTCACAGCGAAGCCTATGAAGAACCCCTCAGGCAGGCCGTTCCGCCGCAGGCCGGCTACAACGACGCTGCCGAGGGCTTTGAAGCTGCGGTCGATGACGACTATTACGACTTTGACGATCGCGAGCGCCGTCCGGGCCTGCTGCCCGCCACCTTCCTCGGAGCAGGGCGCGTCGCCCTGATCGGCATTGCCGCGATTGCGCTGGCCGTGCTGTTCGTGTTCGCGGGCATGCGCTATTTCGCCGGCGACGGCGGCGGCGAACCGGTGGTCATCACGGCCGACAATTCAAGCGTCAAGGAAGCGCCGGAGGACCCGGGCGGCGAGGTCGTTCCCAATCAGGATAATGCCGTCTTCAACGATGTGTCCGGAACGCTGGCCGAAGCGCCGCGTCAGGACAGCCTGATCGCCTCCGACCAGGAGCCGACCGATGTCGAAAGCGTCGCGCCCAATCCGCTGGCCGGCAGCGCCGCGAGCGGCACAGCCGATACCGGCGGTCTCGAGCCGCGCAAGGTCAGAACCATGATCGTCAGGCCCGACGGCACGCTGGTCGAGCGCGACGCGGCCGAGGCCAGCTCTTCGCCCTCGACCGGGGTCAGAAGGATCGAGACGCAGACCGCGCTTCCCGATGAGAACGGTCAGCTTGTCACCTCCGAGCCTCAGGAAAGCACGAATGCCAGCGCAGGCGACGAGACCGCTGCGCCCTCGCTGGCACCCCCGTCATCGCAGGCGACGACCGCCTCGCAGACGGCTGGAGCAACGGACCAAACGGGCTCGGAAACGCCGGCCGCCACCGAGCCGTCCACCGTGGCAGAAGCTGCCGCCGAGGGTGCAGTCGAAGCGACCGAAGAGCCGGCCGCCACGGAAGAGCCCGTGCAGGATTTCGGCATCGCCAATGTGCCGCTGCCGACGCGGCGGCCTCCGGGCGGCGCGCCCGCGCGCGTTGCCGCCGCCAGCCCGGCCCCCGCCGCTTCGACGACCACCGCTGCGCCTGCCGCTGCAGCGCCGCAGCCAAGCGCACAAGCAAGTTCGGCCTATGCCATGCAGATCGCATCGCTGCCGTCTCAGCAGGAAGCGGAGCAGGCCTACCGGCGGCTCAGCGCACAGCATCCGGCGGTGCTCGGGCGTCGACCGGCGGAGATCGTTCCCGCGACGATTGCCGGCAAGGGCACTTATTATCGCGTGCGCATCGGGGCCTCCAGCCTTTCGGAAGCGCTGTCGCTGTGCGAGCAGTACAAGGCAGAAGGTGGAAGCTGCTTCGTTCCACGCTGATCTTTGGCGGCGCGGGCGCGGAATTGGTGTTTTTGCCGTGCAGGACCACACAAAATTGTGCATGAATGTCGGGGCTTATTCGTGCTTTGGCCTCGATCTCATATGATTCGCCCATGACAAACGCCCCGAAAGCCATGATTCTCGGTTGCGCCGGCGCCCGCCTCAGCGCCGAGGAGAAAGCATTCTTACGCGCGGAGCAGCCCTGGGGCTTCATCCTGTTCGGCCGTAATGTCGAGACGATGAACCAGGTGAGGGCGCTGACGGCGGAACTGCGCGCGGCGGTGGGCCGCGATGCCCCGGTGCTGATCGATCAGGAAGGCGGAACCGTGCGCCGACTGCGCCCGCCGCTGGTGCGCGATTATCCCGCCGCCTCGGTGATCGAGAAGCGCTATGCCGGTGCTCCCGATGAGGCGAAAGAGGCGGCCTATGCCTGCGGGCGGCTGATCGCCGCCGATCTGCTGTCGGTCGGCGTCGATGTCGATTGCGCCCCGGTGCTCGACATGCCCCCGGAACCCGATACCGGCTTCATCGCCAACCGCGCTTTCGGTTCGGATCCCGACCAGGTGCGGGTTCTGGCGCAGGCCATGGCCGACGGGCTGACGGCCGGCGGCGTGCTGCCGGTGATCAAGCACATGCCGGGCCACGGGCGCGGCCTTGCCGATTCCCATATCGGCCTTCCAGTAGTCAAAGAGCCGCTGGCGCTGCTCGCCGAACGCGATTTCCGGCCGTTTCGCGAACTCACCGGCATCCTGATGGCGATGACCTGTCACGTGCTGTTCGATGCAGTCGATGCCGAACACCCGGCCTCCACCTCGGCGAAGGTGGTCGAGCAGGTGATGCGCGGCTCGATCGGTTTCGACGGGCTTATCATCTCCGACGATATTTCCATGAACGCGCTGGCCGGCGATATCGGTGAGCGCGCCCGCGCGGTCGCGGCCGCCGGCATTGACATCATTCTTCACTGCAACGGCAAGATGGATGAGATGCGGGCCGTCGCCGATGCCGCCCCGGCGCTTGCCGGCGCAGCCCTGATCCGCAGCGAACGGGCGCTGGCGGGCCGGCCTGCGGCCGATGACGCCGATCTCGATGCGCTCTCCCGCCGTCTCGACGACCTTCTTCAGGCGGGGATCTGATCATGCAGGAAAGCTTCTTCCCCGAAAGCGATAACGCCACCGTCGAGGTTCGCGCGGCGGGCGAGGCGGTGCTGGTCATCGATGTCGGCGGCTTCGAAGGGCCGCTCGACCTGCTGCTGCATCTGGCGCGCACGCAGAAGGTGGATCTGGCGCGAATCTCGGTTCTGGCGCTCGCCGAGCAATATCTCGCCTTCATCGAGAGCGCGCGCCGCATCCGCATCGAGCTTGCCGCCGACTACCTCGTCATGGCCGCCTGGCTCGCCTATCTGAAGTCGCGGCTGTTGATCCCCAAGAGGCCGAGCGATGAGGAGCCTTCGGGCGAGGATATGGCGGCCACGCTCGCCTTCCGCCTCAAGCGGCTGGAGGCGATGCGCGATGCCGCAAGCCAGCTCATCAACCGCAACCGGCTCGATCGCGACGTCTTCCGCCGCGGCGCGCCGGAGCATATTCCCGATGAAACCGGCTCCCGCTACATGGCGACGCTTTACGAGCTTCTGGACGCCTATGCCAATATGCGCCAGCGCGAGGCGATCAGCGAGGTGACGATCGCAAAGCGTCACGTCTGGTCGCTTACCGATGCGCGCGAGCTGTTGCAGGGGCTGATCGGCGAGATCGGCGAATGGACGGCGCTCGATCGCTATCTGTTGCGCTACCTCACCCGGCCTGAGGATCTGCGCACCGCGATCGCCAGCACCTTCGCCGCATCGCTGGAACTAGCGCGCGAGGGCCGGCTTGATCTGAGACAGGACGAAGCCTTCGCGCCGCTGATGATGCGTCGCGGCAGAGGCAGGATCGAACCCTTCACCGGCGAGGCCGCCGAATGAGCGAGCCCGAGGACAACGAAGAATCGTTGAGCCCGGAACGCATGCTGGAGGCCGAGCGGATTGCCGAGGCGCTGGTTTTCGCCTCCGCCGAGCCGGTGAGCGAGGCCTATATCGCCGAGCGTATTCCCGAAGGCGTCGATGTCGCGGAGCTGATGACGGCGCTTGCCGAGCAATATCGCAATCGCGGCGTCAATCTGGTTCGCGTCGAGGATCACTGGGCGTTCCGCACCGCCGCCGACCTTTCCTTCGTCATCCACCGCGGTGAGCGCGAGGCGCGCAAGCTCACCCGCGCTGCACTCGAAGTGTTGTCGATCATCGCCTACCATCAGCCGGTCACCCGCGCCGAGATCGAGGAAATTCGCGGCGTTCAGACCTCCAAGGGCACGCTGGACGTGCTGATGGAGGCGGGCTGGGTCCGGTTTCGCGGCCGCAGGCGCACGCCCGGCCGTCCGGTCACCATCGGCACGACCCGCAGCTTTCTCGATCATTTCGGTCTGGAGGAAATCCGCGATCTGCCGGGGCTGGAGGAACTGCGCGGCGCGGGTCTGCTGTCCGGCCGGATACCGCCCGGCTTCCAGATACCGCTGCCGCTCAATGACGACGAAGACCTCACCGACGACGAGGAGCCGCTGGATGCTGCGGATCTTGAGGATCTGGGGCTTTTGACACCGGGCGGTAAACATGATGAATAAGCTCTAGAAAAAGTGGCCACGCCATTGTAAGGCGAGGCAAAACGTTCTGGAGCGGCGATGAATTTTGCCCGGCGCCCTGTAGCTGAGAGCGGTCAGACCGCGCGGCTCGGTTTCGAAGATATCCGCCACGGCTATGGCCAGGGCGACGTCGTCAAGGGCGTGTCGCTGTCGGCCGCGCCCGGCGAGGTCCTGTGCCTGCTGGGGCCGTCCGGTTCGGGGAAAAGCACGCTTCTGCGCATCGCGGCGGGCCTTGAACGGCCACATCACGGCCGGCTGCTGATCGATGGCGTCGAGGTGACAGGGCCTTCAACCTTCCTGCCGCCGGAGCGACGTGGCATCGGGCTGATGTTTCAGGATTTCGCGCTCTTTCCGCATATGACGGTCGCCGATAATGTCGCCTTCGGGCTGCAGCGCCTGCCGAAAGCCTCCCGTCAGGCCGCCGTCGGCGAAGCGCTGGCGCGCGTCGGGCTTGCCGGCTACCGCGACAAATATCCGCATATGCTGTCGGGCGGCGAGCAGCAGCGGGTGGCGCTTGCGCGCGCCGTCGCGCCGCGCCCTTCCGTGCTGTTGATGGACGAGCCGTTTTCCGGCCTCGATTCGCGGTTGAAGGATCAGGTGCGGGCCGAAACGCTCGGCGTTTTGCGCGAGACCGGCGCGACCGTCATGATCGTCACCCACGATCCCGGCGAGGCGATGGGCGTCGCCGATAGGATCGCCTTGCTGAAGGACGGACATCTGGTGCAGACGGGCACGCCGCGCGCGCTGTTTTCCCGGCCGGAGAGCCTGTTCGCCGCCTCTTTCTTCTCTGAAATCAATCGCTTTGATGGAAAAGTTGAAGCAGGAAGGGTCGAGGCCCCGTTTGGCAGTCGACCGCTTGCCGTCGCCATGCCAGACGGCCCTGTCACGATCGCGATCCGCCCCGGCGATATCCGGCTGAGTGCGGAGGCGACGCTTTCCGGCCAGCCGGCGGAGGTGCTCGAGCGCCGCTTTCTCGGGACCCAGGAACTGTTCCGGCTGAGGATCGAGGGCACGCCGCATGTTCTCGACGCCAGCGTTTCCGCCGGCGCGATCGGCGAGGGCGCGGAACGGGTTTTTGTCGAAGTCGACGATCAGACTATTTTGGTATTTGAAAATCGCGAGCAAACGCCTTACACCAGAGACACCTAAGTAACAGGAGATTTGGTTATGGGTAATCTCGGTATCTGGCAGCTGCTCATCATTCTGGCGATTGTCGTGCTGCTTTTCGGCCGCGGCAAGATTCCCGAACTCATGGGCGATGTCGCCAAGGGCATCAAGAGCTTCAAGAAGGGCATTTCGGACGACGACGAAAAGCCGGCGGACAAGGACAAGACCGTCGAGCACACTGTTGAGCACAGGGCAGACGAGACCAAGCAGGGCTGATGCCGGGCAGCCGGCAACGGCTGGCCGCAGGAGAATGTGAATGCTTGACATTGGCTGGACCGAGCTCTTGGTCGTGGCGATCGTGCTGGTCGTTGTCGTCGGGCCCCGCGAACTTCCGCATGTGCTGAGAACCTTCGGCAAGACCATGACGAAGTTCCGGCGCATGGCGTCCGATTTCCGCTCCCAGATGGACGATGCGCTGAAAGAGGCGGATATGGAAGACGTCTCGACGGCGATCCGGGACGTCAGAAAAATCAATCCCGCCAATCAGTTGCGCGACGCGATCAATCCTTTGCGACAGACCGCGCGGGATATCGACAACGATCTCAAAAAATCGACCGCGCTGGACAACAAGCCGAAACCCAAAGCCGATGGGCCGGAGCTGAAAAAGACCTCCTACCCGACGCCCGGCACAAACCCCGATGTCTCCTCCGTCAACGCCTTCGACAAGGCGGCGGCGAAGAAGGATGAGCCGACGCTGGTCTCGAAGCCCCGGGACGAAAAGCTCATCAGCCACAGGCCCGGCTTCAAGGCTGCGCCCAGGCCGGTCAAATCGAAATCGTCCGGTGGACGCAGGAGCGGGCGATGAGCGCGAACAATGATATCGACGACAAGCCGCAGCCGCTTGTCGAGCATCTGATCGAGCTCAGGAAGCGGCTTGTCTGGTCGCTGGTGGCCTTCTTCCTCGGCTTCCTGCTCTGTTTCGCCTTCGCCAAGGACCTCTTCAACATTCTGGTGCTGCCCTATAAATGGGCGGTGATGTGGTCCGGACACGATCCGGAGAAGATGCAGCTCATCTATACCGCGCCGCAGGAATTCTTCTTCACCCAGATCAAGATCTCGCTGTTCGGCGGCTTGTTGCTGGCCTTCCCGGTGATCGCCTTTCAGGTCTACAGCTTCGTTGCACCCGGACTTTATCGCAACGAGCGTTCGGCCTTTCTGCCGTTTCTGGTGGCGTCGCCGATCCTGTTCATCATCGGCGGCGCCATCGTCTATTTCTTCCTGATTCCCGTGGTCATGCTATTCTTCCTCGGCATGCAGCAATCCGCGGGAGAGGGCGAGGTGGCGATCTCGCTGCTGCCGAAGGTCTCGGAATATCTCAGCCTGATCATGTCGCTGGTGCTGGCCTTCGGCCTGGTGTTCCAGTTGCCGGTGGTCACCACGCTGATGGCGCGCGTCGGGCTTGTCTCGTCGGAATGGCTTGGCAAGCAGCGCAAATTCGCGATCGTGATCGCCTTCATCATCGCCGCCGTGCTGACCCCGCCCGATCCGCTTTCGCAGCTCGGCCTGGCGCTTCCGACCGTGCTTCTCTACGAGGTCGCGATCTACGCGGCGCGGATCGTGGAACGCAAGCGCGTCGAAGCGGCAGAGGAAGAGAGCGCCTCGGAAGAGGACGAGGCTTAAAATGCCTCTTTCAGAGCGTGAGCCCGCGCCGGTTTGGGTCGCGGGCCGTCCTCCTTTCTATTGACGTCCCTTCGAAGAAAAGAGGCCCTTCTGTTGCTCCGGTGTCGGAAGCGCTGTCATCTTTGGCGGGCGCTATCGCGATTCTCTATCCTGTAACGTCACGGGGCACGCGGCGGTCGGGACGACGGCAGCGAGCCTGCTCGACGCAGACCTTTTTCAACGCTATGGCGCAACAGCATACACCCATCATGTGCGACCGCCTAAAGATTGCGCTATCATCGTTACTTTAAGTTACGTCTCGTAACAAGATATAACTAAGTAATATCGTTAAAATTAGTCAACGTTCCGTTTTTTATTTGATATCTTTGGCTTTCTAATATTTACTTCTATTGGACGGTATCGCTGCTGCTGATTTGGCCGGAGGCCGTTTGAGATGTTTCGAGGCCCCGGCTGTTATCACGGATGTCGGTCAGGTTCCCGAAAGCGCATGTCATGCCCGCCTACGACCGCTTGAAAACTGAAGTAGATGGAGAGCAGGTATGACAAACGCGAACCTCAAACGTCCGCGGCGACCAGGGGACCGGAAAACAAGAAATCCTTGTGCGGCGGTATGCCGGCTTTGACTTGTAATCTGATGACCTCGAACGGATGGAAGGAATTGTTATGACAGGCAAGAAAATCGAAGCGTCTGACGACTCTCAGATCACGGAACTGGGGCAGGAAGATTTGCAGAATGCGGCTGGCGGAAGTGTGCTCGGTGATATCGAGAATGCTGCCGATGATGTCGGCCATGTGGTTGGGGAAGGCGCGGAATGGGCCTACAACCATCCGGGCGATGTTGCGATCGGCGCCGGGGTAATCGCTGCCGGGGCAATGGGCGGCGTTGCCGCGGCTTCGGTGCTCGCGGGGCAGGGCACCGTCGCTCTTGCGGCGGGTATGTCTGCAGCGGCAGGCGGCCTGGGCGCGGCTGCGGCCGGTGCGGCTGAAGGCGTTGCGCACGGCATCGCGGATGGCGTCGACGAACTCAAGAAGATTTTTTGACGGCCGGGTTATATATAGCGCTGCCTTGATTGGTGGCAGGTATTCCGCGTCACACCTGCGGTCTCCCGCGATGGCGGGGCAACTGACCGCTACGTGGCGATAGAGCTTGAGCAGGGGAGAATGCACTATGGAAAATGAAAGCAGGAAAATCGGTCCAGCAAAGATGGACGAGACGGAAATCACAGAGCTCGGTCAGCAGGAGCTGCAAAGCGCTGCCGGCGGCAGTTTCCTGGGCGATGCCTGGGACGACGTCAAGAGCGCGGGAGACTGGGTTGGGAATGAAGTGGAGAACCACCCGGTTGCGGCCGTGGCCCTCGCCGTCGGTGCTGTCACAGGTGTTGACGCGGTTGCCGGGGCTGTTGCCGTTGCAGGCAGCGATGCCGCCGCGATCGCGGGTGTATCAGGCGGCGATCTTGCGGTCGGAGCGGCTGCGAAGACGGCGGCTGGAGTCTTTTCCGGCGGTGCTGTCGGCGGTATCGCCGATATGTTCAAGAAAGTGATCGATGACGCCTGAAGTTTCGGGCGGGATATTCAAAACTGTCTCTTGCGGCTGCGGGAGACAGTTTTCCTCGTGTTCTGATGGCGGATTTCGCACTGCTTATCGTCTGGGCGCGGATGGTGAGTGAGATTTGCGCTGCCCAAGTAAGATCGTCGCGAAATCATGTCTACATCCAGTGAGCCCCCGAAGCAGATCTATCGCGAATCCGCCCTCAAGCATCTCCAGACCCCGGAAAGCACCGACAGCCTGATGCGTGTCGTCGGCCCGAGCGGTTGGGTCGTGGCGATCGCGATCGCGCTCGTCTTCTGCGGCGCGATCTACTGGAGCATTTTCGGAACGGTGACGACCTTTGTCCAGGGCAAGGGCATTCTTGGTCCGGCTTATGGCGAGACCCGCGATTTCGTTGCGACCCATTCCGGCATATTGCGCTCGCTGCCGGTTGAACTCGGCGATACGATCGAAAAAGGCGAGCTTCTGGCCTCCATTGAAATCGTCTCGGTGGCGGAGGACAAGCGCGAGGCGGAGCGCACGCTGCGCTCGCTGAAGACCGAGCAGGATCTGCTGGAAACCTACTGGAACAACCTGCTGCCGCAACAGCTGGCCGACCTCAAGCAGAAGGAGCAGGATCTGGAACGCCAGATCGCGTGGGACGAACAGCAGGTCGAGAGCCGGAAGAAGATTCTCGACGGCTTCGAACAGGCCAGCAGCGATGGCGCGATCACGCCGCTGAGGCTCGAACAGGCGCGGGACTCATTCATCCAGGCATCCGCAAATCTGGACGAGAACAAATTCGACAAGGAGCAGCTCGCGGCCAAGCGGCTTGAACTCGAAAACCAGAAGACCACGGCGTTTCAGGCGATGAGCGACCGGCTGCTGAAGGCCCAGGAAAACCTCGCCGATCTCGAGGACACGCTCGACAGCGGCGGAAAGGTGCTCTCGGACATGGCCGGACAGGTCATCGCAGTCGACGCCAGCATCGGCTCCTTTGTCCAGCCGGGATCGCCCATCGTGACGGTCCAGCCTGTCAACACCGATATCGAAGGGGTGTTTTTCGCCAATCCGCTGCACGGCAAGAAAGTTCTGGCGGGCATGGAGGTCAATGTTTCGCCCTCGACCGTCGAGGCGTCCCGTTTCGGCACCATCCGCGGAAAGGTCGTCTGGGTCAGCGAAGATCCGCAGAGCGACACCGCCGTCGCGCGTCAGCTCGGCAACGAAACGCTGGCGAAGGCGCTTGCAGGCAGTGAACCTCCGATCGCCTTCGGCGTTCAGCTTGAGAAGGACGCGGCCTCGCCCTCCGGCTTGAAATGGACCTCGGGGCACGGTCCGAATATGGAGGTCCGCACCGGCACTCTGGCCGATGCCGATGTCGCCGTGGAGCAGGTTCCGCCGATCGTTCTGGTGATCCCGGCTATCCGCCGCGTGCTCGGTCTCGATCAATGATCGGCGGAGCGCGGGCATGACGAAACTGTTTTCGGCGCTGAGACTGGGAAGGATCTTTCGCAGCGCGAAGACGCCGACCATCCTGCAGATGGAGGCGGTCGAATGCGGTGCCGCCTGTCTCGCGATGGTGCTGGCCCATCACGGCCGATGGGTCCCCCTTGAAAGGTTGAGGCTCGAATGCGGCGTGTCGCGGAATGGCTCGAACGCCTGGAGCCTCATCGAGGCCGCCAGGCGCTTCGGCTGTGAGGCCAAGGGGGTCAAGGTCGGACTGGAGCGACTGCGCGAGGTGACGCTGCCGGCCATCATTTTCTGGCGCTTCAATCACTTCGTCGTGCTGGAAAAGATCGACCGCAAAGGCGCCCAGATCAATGACCCGGCGCAGGGGCGCAGGCGCGTCGCCTGGTCGGAAATGGATCGGGATTTCACGGGCATCGTAGTGACCGTCAAGCCCGGGCCAGAATTCGAAACCGGCGGCGAGAAACCATCGGTGCTGCGCGAACTGAGGCAGCTCTCGCGCGGGACGGCAGGACCGTTCGCCTTCATATTGCTGGTAACGCTCCTGATGGTCATTCCCGGCATCGTGATACCGGCGCTCAGCAAGATTTATGTCGATGGCTTCCTTGTCGGAGGACAGGAGGACTGGGTCAGACCGCTGCTTGCGGCCTATGTCGTGGCCGGCGGGTTGAGCCTGCTTTTGAGTTGGCTGCAGAAGCACTACCTGATGCGGTTTTCCGCCAGGGTCAGCATCGACATGACGCGCAAGGTGCTGTGGCGCCTGCTGCATTTGCCGATGGACTTTTTCAGCCAGCGCTTTGCCGGGGATATTTCGAGCCGGCTCGGTTCCGCCAGCCGGGTCGCGTCGATGATCTCCGGTCCGCTGGCGTTCAGCATCGTCGGCATGATCTCCGTCGTCGTCTATGGCGCTCTGATGTTTTCCTACAGCGTGCCGCTGGCCTCGCTCGTCGTCGCCATGGCCGTCATCAACTTGATCATGGCGCGGGTCGTCTGGCTGCGGCTGGAGAATGCGCGCCACCTGCTGGCCAAGAACGGGGCGGAGCAGGCCTCGGCGATCATGAGCGGCCTGTCGGCGATCGAGACGGTCAAGGCCGCCGGGCTCGAGGATGATCTGTTTTCCCGCTGGGGCGGCCTTCAGGCCCAGCTCGTCTCGCTGTCGCAGACCATCGGGCGGCAGAACAACCTGCTCGGCCTGCTGCCGGGAACCCTCTCAGCGCTCGGGCATATCGCGATTCTCAGCCTCGGCGCGCTGTTCGTTCTGGACGGTCGGCTGACCGTTGGCGACCTTGTTGCGTTTCAGGTTCTGGTCGGCAGTTTCAACGGGCCAATTTCGGGGCTCGTGGGACTGGGTTCGTCATTGCAGACGACGCAGGTCGATCTCAACCGTCTCGATGATGTCATCAATTACGGTGCCGCCGAGCCGGAAGCGGTGCCGCGGCCGCAAGCCGCCAACGCTGCAGCCAGGCTTGTCGGCAAGGTCGAGCTTCGCAATGTCACCTTCGGATACAGCCGGCTTGAAAAGCCGCTGCTCGATGATTTCTCGCTGCTTTTGCAGCCGGGCATGCGAATCGCGCTCGTCGGCGCCAGCGGCTCGGGAAAATCGACCGTCGGCAAGCTGGTTGCCGGGCTCTACCGGCCATGGCAGGGCGAGATTTTCTTCGATGACATCCCCCTGCAGCAGATCGACCGCCTGACGCTGACCTCGTCGCTCGGTGTGGTCAGCCAGGATATCAATGTCTTCAGCGGGACATTGCGGGACAATATCACGCTCTGGGATACATCGATCCCCGAGCCCGCGATCCACCGCGCGGTCGCCGATGCCTGCCTCGACCAGCTGCCGCTGGTGCGCGAACAGGGGATCGATGCCGCCTTGTCGGAAGCAGGACGCAATCTCAGCGGCGGCGAACGCCAACGGCTCGAGATTGCCCGCGCCCTAGCGCGCGATCCGTCGGTGCTAATCATGGACGAGGCGACGTCGGCGCTCGACCCCGTCACCGAGCAGACCGTCGACATGAACCTGAGACGGCGCGGCTGTGCCTGCCTGATCGTCGCCCAACGGCTCTCGACCATCCGCGACAGCGACGAGATCATCGTTCTCGATCAGGGCCGTATCGTCCAGCGCGGCACGCACGATAGATTGATAGCTGAGCCGGACGGGCACTATGCCCGCCTTGTGGCCGCCCACTGAGAAGCAGACCGGATGACCGACAGCCCGCAAACAGACCTGCCACCGGCGCTTCGCAAGGCCCGTGCCGCCGCCCGGATGCCGCGTGCGATCCCGCTCAACACGGTTGATGGCGTCTTCGTTGTCGAAGAGGGCGCTGCCGACATATTCGCGGTCGACCCCGATACGCAAATCTACGGGCCGCTGCATCATCTCATGCGCCTTGCCGGCGGCGACGCATTCACCGGGCTGGCCGATGTCGTCTGGGACGGCGGCGCACCCGATATCATCGTTGTCCCCGCGCCCGGCTGTCGGCTCGCAGCGACTGAGGAGGGGCCGTCCGGCGCGGGCATCGACGCGTGGATCGGCCGACTGCTGGCAGCATGCCCATCCGCCCTGCCGCCGCGCGGCATCGCGCCGTTGCGCGCCGGGCAGCATGTCTCGATACCGCAAGGAGCGGTGGTCTGCGCCGCCGGCGCATTGCTCTGGCTTGAGACGGATGGCGTGCTCAAGTCAGGCGACGGGCGCGAGCTCGGGCCGGGCCTGGTGCCGCTGACGGCGGATTTCTGGGTCAGGCTCCAGACCGCAGTCACGGCGCGGGTGTACGACAGTGCCGCGCTTGCTGAGGCGGGATGGCTGCTGCGCGGGCGGGCGGAAGCGCTGCGCGTCGCGCTTTCAGGCATCGCAACGACGCTGGCCACAACCCGCCTTGATGGCCGCGACAATGTCTCGCGACGCGACCAGGCGGCGGAGCTGCGCCTGAAGGCCGCCTCCGGCGAGGTGGCGGCGCTTCTTAATCGCAGGGCAAAACAGCCCGCGGGCACGCTCGCGCCCGATGCGCTGGCGCGCTGTGCGGCCCGCGTGGCGGCGGTGGATGGTATCCGGCTGAAAGCCCAACAGTCTTTTGTGCAAGGCGATCGCGGCGAGGCGATCGCCGCGATCGCCCGGGCCAACCATGTGCGCTCCAGGCGCGCGCGACTGCCGGAGGAATGGTGGCGCGGCGATCACGGCGCGTTCCTGGCCTTTACCGAAAGCGGCGAACCCGCCTGCCTCATCCCCGGCCGCTTCGGTTATCGCCATATCGATTCCGAGGGCCGCGAGCGCAAGGTCGGCAGGCAGTTTGCCGAAACGCTGACGCCGGAAGCCTATGTCTTCTACCGGCCGCTGCCGGACGGCAAGGTGACGTCGCGCATGCTGCTCGGCTTCGTGTTCCGCAACAATGTCCGGGCCTTCGCCACCATCCTGATCGCGTCGGCCTGCGCGGCGCTGCTGGCGCTGCTCACGCCGCTGGTGTCGGGCCATATCTTTGATACGATCATCCCGAAAGCGGAATACGACCAGTTGCGCCAGGTCACCATTGTTCTGGTGGCGGCGGCGTTCGCCACGCTCGGCTTCGGCACGGCGCGGGCGCTGACGCAACTGCGCATGCGCGGCCGGATCGACGCGGTGGTGCAGAGCGCGGTCTGGGACCGGCTGCTGCGCCTGCCGGCCTCCTTCTTCCAGCAATACGAGGTCGGCGATCTCGCGAACCGCGCATCGGGGATTAACGCCCTCAGCCGGGCGCTCAGCGGCTCGACCCTTTCTGTCCTGTTCAGCGGATTGTTCTCCACCGTCAGCCTGGCGATGATGCTCTATTATCAGCCCATGCTCGCCGGCATCGCCGTGGGCTTCGTGCTATTCGTCATTCTGATCAGTGCGGCTTTCGCCTATATGCAACTCTTGTATCAGCGCGAACAATACGAACTGCGCGGAAAACTGTCCGCCCGAACCTTCCAGTTCGTGTCCGGCATTGCCACGCTGAAGGTCAATGGAGCGGAAAGGCTGGCCTTTGCCGACTGGACCGAACGCTTTGCCCGCGACATGCATTTCCGGCTGCGCTCCAACGTGCTTTCCTACAGCGAGGGGCTGCTGACGAGCGGGGTGCTCATCGTCTTCCATATCGTCGCGCTGGCGGTGTTCGCCTTTTATGTCGAGGACGTCTCGACCGGTACCTTCATCGCCTTCAACACGGCCTTCGGGC
The DNA here is from genome assembly GCF_053484295.1 of Martelella sp. AMO21009. Classification (NCBI taxonomy): domain Bacteria; kingdom Pseudomonadati; phylum Pseudomonadota; class Alphaproteobacteria; order Hyphomicrobiales; family Aurantimonadaceae; genus Martelella; species Martelella sp. AMO21009. The sequence continues at coordinate 255,953 of NZ_JBAKFR010000005.1, read as the reverse complement.
AGTTTTACGGCGGGCTCTCCGGCTTTGCCGGCGCGTTCGTTACGCTCATGTCGCTGAAGCCGCTCTATGAACGCACCGAGCCCATTCTGGCGGGCGAGCCGGAGGTTTCCGGCGCTAAAATCGACCCCGGCGAGTTGAGCGGCCGGATCGTCGTCGCCCATGCCAGCTTCGCCTATGAGGCGGCCGGCCGGCCGATCCTCGACGATGTGAACCTGGATATCCGGCCCGGCGAGTTCGTGGCAATCGTTGGCCCGTCGGGCAGCGGCAAGTCGACGCTGCTGCGTTTGCTGCTGGGCTTCGCGACGCCCCAGAAGGGCGGCGTTGCCTATGACGGCCATGACCTTGAAAAGCTCGATCCCGCAGCGCTGCGCCGGCAGATCGGCGTCGTTCTTCAGGATGGCAAGCTCCTGACCGGCAGCATTCGCGACAACATCACGGCCAACGGCATCTACACCGAGGCCGATATCTGGCAGGCCGTCAGGGATGCCGGTCTCGAGCGGGATATCAGGGCGATGCCGATGGGCCTGCAGACGCCGGTCGGCGAAGGCGCGGCAACCTTTTCGGGCGGTCAGAAGCAACGGCTGCTGATCGCGCGCGCCCTGGTGCGCAAGCCGCGCATCGTTCTGTTCGACGAGGCGACCAGCGCGCTCGACAACGTCACCCAGGCCGAGGTCAGCGCCGCGCTTGAACGCATGAAGGCGACGCGCATCATCATAGCGCACCGGCTTTCAACAATCCGCCATGCCGACCGCATTTATGTTCTCGAAAACGGCCAGATCGTCGAGAGCGGGAGCTATGACGAACTGCTCGCGCGGGATGGCGCTTTCACCGCGCTGGCCAACCGTCAGCTGGCATAGATGCCGCGCCAGAATTCGCAGGCCGGCTGGTCCCCGACAGACATCGTTTCCGGGCGAACCGGTAGCCGGTCAATGGTTCTTGAGGCGGCGCATCTCGCTCGTCAGTTCATATCGCAGTCCCGTGATCGCGTAGGTGAGGGAGGCATTGCCCTGAAACTCCCGCGACAGCGCCTGCTCAAGGATACGCGAACCGAAGCCTCGCCGCCGAGGCGCTGCGGCGGGCGGCCCTCCGCTCTCGCTCCATGTCAGGCGGAATGGCTCGCCGGTGGCGGGGCAGCCGGCCGACCAGGTGATCGAAACCGTGCCGTTCGCCGTTGAAAGAGCGCCGTATTTTATTGCATTGGTCGCCAGTTCGTTGATGGCGAGCGCCAGCATCGAGGCTTGACGGGAGAGAAGCTCAACGGGCGGGCCGTCCAGTTCGAGCCGGTTGCGACCCGTCATGAACGGTAGAAGCGCCTTCTCTATGACCGCTCGAATATCCGCTTTTGGAACCTGCGAACCGGTCAGTAGCGATTGCGCCTCGGCAAGCGCCGCGATGCGATGGGAAAGTCGAGTTTTAGCCTCTCCCTCGAGACCGACGCTCGTCAGGGACTGGCTGATAATGGCTGAGACCACCGCCATCGTGTTCTTGATCCGGTGTTCCAGTTCGCCGGCCAGGAGCCGCGTCTGGTTCTGCGTCTCCACGGTTGCTGTCGTTTCGACGACGGTGTCCATCATGCCTTGCACGATGCCGTTCTCGTCGCGGATGGGGCTGTAGCAGAAGGTGAAATAGCATTGTTCGGGATAGCCATGCCGGTCGACCACGAGCGGGAAGTCTTCGATAAAGGTGGCTTCGCCGGCATAGGCGCGGTCTGCGATTGGACCGATCTTCTCCCAGGCTTCCTTCCAGACCTCGCGGAAGGAGCGTCCCAATGCAGGTGGCTTGCTGCCCAGGATCGGCAGGAAGGCGTCATTGTGAAAGGTAATGAAATCCGGCCCCCACGTCAGGGCTTTCGGGAATTTGGAGTTCAGCGCCATGCCAAGGGCGGTCTTGAGCGCCGCCGGCCAGCCGTCTATCGGGCCGAGATCGGTCTTCTCCCAGGGATAGGCTCGTATCGCATCAGCCATGTCTCCGCCGCCATCGAGGAAATGATACGCTTCTCCCACCGTCGATGCTTCCCCGTACGCCTGTCACTCTCAAGAGGAAGATAGGTGATCTGACGACAAGAGTCATCAGTGATTACTTGGAAAGTTAAGACTTACTTACTTACCGGGCCGATCGCCGCCAATGTCGAAGCTTCACCGCTCATATGGCTCGCCGAGCGAGGCTATGCCGTTCAGCTTCAGCAGGCGTCGGTCGGCGGAGATGATGCCCAGCACGATGATGGTGACGATGTAGGGCAGGGCGGAGAGCAGTTGCGAGGGAAGGCCGACGCCGGCGGCCTGCGCGGCAAGGCTCAGCAGCGAAACCAGGCCGAACATGCAGGCGCCGAGAAAGACCCGTCCCGTCAGCCAGGTGCCGAAGACGACGAGGGCGATGGCGATCCAGCCGCGGCCGGCGATCATGCCGTCGGCCCAGAGCGGGGTATAGACCGTTGCGGCATAGGCGCCGGCAAATCCCGCCATGGCGCCGCCGAAGACGATGGCCGCGAGACGCACGACGATAACCGGAAAGCCGATCGCATGCGCGGCCTTGGGGTTCTCGCCCACCGCGCGCACGACGAGGCCCGTCTTGGTGCGGTTCAGCATGAACCAGACGCCGAAGGTCGCCGCCAGCGACAGCCAGACCACGATATCCTGGCTGAACAGCCCGCCGACGACGGGGAGGTCAGAAAGTCCGGGAACGGCGAGTTTCGGCAGACCCTTGATCGTCAGGCTCTCATAGGTCTTGCCGAACAGCGCCGAAAGCCCCTGGCCGAGAATGCCGATCGCAAGGCCAGCCGCGACCTGATTGGCCCGGAACCCGAGCACCACGAAGGCAAAGACCAGCGCAAGCAACGCGCTGACGATTCCAGCGGCAACAAAGCCGAGGACATGGCTTCCGCTTTGATAGACGACGATGAAGGCGATTGCCGCGCCGAGCGCCATCAGCCCCTCAAGGCCGAGATTGATCACCCCGGAGCGCTCGACCACGAGTTCGCCAAGGGCGGCCAGAAGGAACGGCGTTGCAGCGGCCAGCATGCCGGCGATGATGAATTCGATCGCGTTCATGCCGTGCTCCGACGATGGGCGGCTGGCCATTCCAGCTGGTAGCGCGTGAAGGCGACGGCGACGAGATAGGCCAGCAGCAGGCTGCCCTGGAACACACGTACGGCGGCGACCGGCAGGTTGGCGGAGACCATGGCGTTGTCGCCGCCGATATAGAGCGCTGCCATGAACAGCGAGGAGAAGATGATGCCGATCGGATGGAGGCCGCCGAGATAGGCGACAATGATCGCCGCATAGCCGTAGCCGGTGGCAATCGAACGCTGGAGCTGGCCGACGGGGCCGGCCACTTCGGCAGCGCCCGCAAGACCCGCCGCAAAGCCGCCGATGAGCAGCGAAAGCCAGATCGCGTTTCTGTCGCTGAAGCCGGCATAGCCCGCCGCTTTGGGCGCGAGCCCGCCGACCTGCAGCCTGTAGCCCATGAAGCTCTTCTGCATGAACACGAAGGCGGCAGCGGAGAAGGCGAGGGCAATTAGAAGCGAAACATTGACCCTGGTGCCTGGGATCAGCGTTGGCACCATCGCGTCGTACTGAAACATCACCGATTGCGGGAAATTGAAGCCGTTCGGGTCCTTCCAGGGACCAAGCAGCAGGTAGTAAAGCAATTGCAGCGCGACGAGGCTCAGCATCAGCGAGACCAGGATTTCGCTGGCGTTGAGACGTGTGCGCCAGAACGCCGTGATCGCGGCCCAGAGCGCGCCGCCGACCGCGCCAAGCAGAAGCATCAGCGGCCAGATCCAGAACCCGGTCGCCATCGGGAACCAGACCGGGATCGCCGAGGCGAAGATCGCGCCCAGTATGAACTGGCCTTCCGCGCCGATATTGAACACCTTCGCCCTGAAGCCGATCGCAAGCCCCTGCGCGATCAGGAGAAGCGGCCCGGTCTTCAGCAGCACTTCCGAAAACGAGGTCCAGGAGATGAACGGTTCGAGCAGCATGGCATAGACGACCGCCGTGGGGCTGCGGCCCATCAGCACGTAAAGCCCGACATTGAGGATCACGGCCGCCAGCAGCGCCAGCGGCGGAGCAAGCAGCGTCGCCTTCAACGAGGCCTGGTCGCGCTTCACCAGAGACGGCAGGAAGGTCGTTGCTGTCATGAGGCGCGTCTTTCCGGTTCGGAGCCGATCATGTAGCGGCCGATCTCCTCGGGTCTGGTGTCGCGGGTGACGAGCGGCGGACTCAGCCTTCCGTGGTGGAGCACCTGGATATGGTCGGAAAGCTCGAACAATTCCTCAAGCTCCTCGGAAATCACCAGGATCGCCATGCCGGCATTGCGCAGCGCGATCAGCCGCTGCCGGATCGCGGTCGCGGCGCCGATATCCACGCCCCATGTCGGCTGGGCGACGAACAGCAGTTTTGGCGCCAGCATGATCTCGCGCCCGACGATGAATTTCTGCAGATTGCCGCCGGAAAGCGCGCCTGCCTCTGCCTGCGGCCCCGGCGTGCGCACGTCATATTCGCTGATGCACTCAAGGGCGAAGGCCTCCGCCGCTTTCCTGTCGATCACGCCGTTGCGCACCACGTTGCGGCCATGGGCGGTCAGAATGGCGTTCATCGCCAGCGACATTTCCGGCACTGCGCCGCGCCCAAGCCGTTCCTCGGGAACGAAGGCGAAGCCGAGCTTGCGGCGTGCGGCCGCGCCCAGGGGGCCGACATCCTTGCCCATCATGAAGATGCGGTCACTGGTGGGAAGGCGGGTCTCGCCGGAAATCAGCGCGGTCAGCTCGCTCTGGCCATTGCCGGATATGCCGGCGATGCCGAGAATTTCGCCGCCGCGAACGGTGAGCGTGATGCCGTGAAGGGTGACGCCGAACGGGTCCTCCGGCGTATAGTCGAGACCAATGATCTCGAGTTGCTTGTCGCCTTGTTCCACCGGTTCGGCGGGCACCGGTTCGGGGATATCGCGGCCGATCATCATCTTCGCAAGCGTGTGCTCGTCGTGGTCGCGCGGGTCGAGATGGCCGGTCACGCGGCCGGCGCGCAGGATCGTGGCGCGGTCGCAGATCGCCTGGATTTCCTCCAGCTTGTGCGAGATCAGCAGGATCGACACGCCGCCATCGCGCAGCCGCTGTAACGTCTCGAACAGAAGGGTGACGGCCTGCGGCGGCAGCACCGATGTCGGCTCGTCGAGGATGAGGAGCTTCGGATCGGTCATCAGGCAGCGGATGATCTCGACCCGCTGGCGCTCGCCCACCGAAAGCGCGTGGACATGGGCGAAGGGATCGACCTCCAACCCGAAATCGCGGCCAAGAGCGCGCATGCGCTCGGCGAGCGCGCTCTTGGTGCCGGACATGACCAGTTGAATGTTCTCGACGACGGTGAGCGTCTCGAACAGGGAGAAATGCTGGAACACCATTCCGATGCCCTGCCGGCGGGCGGCGGCGGGCGAGGCGAGCGCGATCGGCTCGCAATTCCACGCCATGCTGCCGGCGTCGGGCTGCTCCACGCCATAGATCAGCTTCATCAGCGTGGATTTGCCCGCGCCATTTTCGCCGAGGATCGCGTGGATCGATTTCGGGGCGACGGACAGGTCGATGTCCTGGTTGGCCTGGACCTGTCCGTAGCTTTTCGAAATGCCGCTGAGCGAAAGGAGTGGTGTCTCCATTCCCTGCGGGCCTTATTGCGGCAGCGGCGTGGTGACGCCCTTGACGTGCCAGTCCATGGCGACGATCTGCTCGTCGGTCATTGTCTCGCCATCGGCGACGCCCTCGCTGCCGTCAGCCTTGGCGATCGGGCCGGTGAACGGTGAGAAGCTGCCGTCGGCGATCTCGGCTTCGGTGGATTTGATCTTCTCCATGATGTCGGCCGGGATGTCGCTGTTAAGGTCGACGACTTCCACCACATTGTCAGCCATGCCGAGGAAGGCATTGGCACCCTTGAATGTTCCGTTCATATGCGCGTCGACCTGCGCCTTGAAATAGGGCGACCAGTCGGTGGCCACGCAGCCGAGATATTTCTCCGGCGCGTATTTCTGCATCGACGAGTTGAGGTTGAAGGCATAGACGCCAGCTTCCTCGCAGGCCGAGATCACCGAGGGCGTGTCCTGGGCGTTGGAGAAGATCACGTCGCAGCCCTGCGCGATCAGCGCCTTGGCGGCATCCTGTTCCTGGGCCGGATCGAACCAGGAATTGACCCAGACCACCGAGACCTCGACATCGGGATTGACTGCCTGCGCGCCGAGCGTGAAGGCGTTGATCGAGGTGATCAGTTCGGGAATGGCGAAGGCTGAGACCGAACCGAGCTTGCCGGACTTGGAAACCGCGGCTGCGGCCATGCCGAGCAGATAGGTGCCCTGGAAATATTTGGCTGCGAACGGCGAGAAATTCGGCGCGACCATGTAGCCCGAGGCATGCAGCACGCTGATCTTCGGATTGCGCCGGGCGATCTGGAAAGCGCCGTTCTGGTAGCCGAACGATCCGGCGATCAGGAAATTATTCCCATCGGCAACGGCCTTGTTCATGATCCGGTCGGCGTCAGGGCCTTCCATGATATTTTCAAGCACGGTGACCTTCACCTTGTCGCCATAAGCTTCCTTGACCGGCTCGAGCCCGGCGGCCAGCGCATGGCCCCAGCCGACATCGCCGATCGGCGACGGCACGACGAGGGTGATGCCGAGCGGCTCGTCGGCGGCAAAGGCGCGCTGTGCGCCCATCGCGCCGGCGAGGCCGGTGGCGGCTGCGGCCTGGATCAAGGTTCTGCGGGTAATCTTGGTCATGTTCTCGGTTCCCTGGAGGTTGGTCTTCACATTGCAATACCGGCGAGCGCCTGTTCGGCGTCCGCAAAAAGCTTGTGCTCGTCGAGGCCGGAAAACTCGCCGTCCTGCCAGACGATCCGTCCGTTGATCATGGTCATGTCGGTTGTGCTGCCGATGCCGACGCGGGCAATCAGGCTCAGCGGATCGTGACGCGTGCCGACATAATCCATGCGCCGGGTGTCGATTGCGAACAGGTCGGCGGCCATGCCGGGCGCGAGCCGGCCGATATCGCTCCGACCAAGCAGGCTTGCGCCTCCGGTGGTGGCGTAGGCGAGGAAATCGGCGGGCGGGGGCACGGGATGCTTACGGGTCGAGGAGACGAGGCACTGCAGCATGTAGCCGGAATGCAGGCAGTGCATCAGGTTGGAATTGTCGTTGGAGGCAGCGCCGTCGCAGCCGAGACCGACGCGGAGACCGAAGGCGGCCATCGCGGGAATGTCGGTCACCTCGGCGCCGACAAGATAGACCGGCTCCGGGCAGTGGGAGACGCCGGTGCCGCTTGCCGCCATCCGGCGGAGCTCGTCATGGGTCAGTTCCCAGCAATGGGCGTAGAAGGTATCGGGCCCCGCAAAGCCCATCTCCTCGAGATAATCGACGGTGCGAAGCCCGTGACGGGCCTCCATCACCGGGCTCTCGCCCTCGCCGACATGGGTGTGAAGGAATACGCCGCGATCGCGCGCCAGTCGCACGGATTCCACGAAAGTCTCGCGGTAGCTGTTGACCGGCTGGCAGGGCGAGACGACGACCTGACGCATGCTGAAGGGCTTGCCGTCATGATAGGCGTCGATCAGCCGCGCGCAGTCGCCGATGAATTCGTCGGTGGTTTCCAGCATCTCGTCGGGTATGGTCGAACCCTCGGATTTCGGCAGGCTGTTGCCGCCGCGCCCGGCGTGGAAACGCATGCCGAACAGATCGGCGGCCTCGAACTGCCGGTCGATCAGCCGTTTGCCGGCATGGCGGGGGAAATTGTACTGATGATCAAAGGCGGTGGTGCAGCCGTGCTTGATCAGTTCGGCCATCGCCGTGACCGAGGAGTGGTAGAAACTATCCTCGTCAAGGCGCGAAAACACCGGATAGATCCGGTCGAGCCATTCGATCACCGAAAGTTTGGTCCAGTCCAGATCGGCCCGGTTGCGCACGAAGCACTGGAAGAAGTGGTGGTGCGTGTTGACGAGGCCGGGATAGACGAACCATCCATCCGCATCGATCTCTTTCGTGCCCTCGGGAATTTCTCCCTCCGCAAGATCCGTGCCGATGGCCTTGATCGCCGGGCCCTCGGTGAGGAGATCGACATTGCGCAGCACGGTCGGACCGTTGCCTTCATCGACCACAACGGCCGCGCAATTCTTGAGCAGATAACCGGCCACTCAGCTTTCCTCCGCCGCGTCTTCCGGTTCCGGCTTCAACTCGTGCAGCCGGTGGATGCCCGGCATCTCGATGAAGCCATCGAGCGAGCGCATGGCCCGCAGCCAGAGGCGGATCGTCGGGTAGGAATCGAGAAGGATATTGCCGTCGGGGGCGAGCGCCACATAGGGGAAGCAGGCGATATCGGCAATCGTCGGCCGATCGGCGGCAAGATAGCGCATGCCGCGCTCGCGCTGCTCGAAAAGGCCCATTTCCAGTTCCCTGAGGGCCGCAACGCCCGCGGCCGACAAGGCATCGATATCGCCCGGCATGTTGAGCATCTGATGCAGCCTTGCACCGCCGAGGCTCGCCGTCAGCCTCGGCGAGAAGGCAAGCCATTGCTGCACGAGAGCGATCTCGACGGGGTCGTCGGTCCGGCCCAGCCATGAGGGCGCGGAACCGGCCGCGATATAGGCGAGCATGGCCGAGGATTCGGTCAGCACGAGATCGCCATCCGTCAGGATCGGGAGCGTTCCGGCCGGGTTGAGCTGCAGCATTTCCGGGCCGCGATGTTCCCTGCCGGGATGAAAGTCGACCGCGCGGGTTTCGAGCGTGACGCCGGCAAGGGCGGCCATCAGGCGCACCTTGTAACAACTTGGAGAAAGGATGTAGTCGTAGAGTTTCATTGGGCCACCAATTGCGCGCCATAGGTATAGTTGTGGCGCTTCAGCCAGCGTCTATAGGCGATGGATGTCATATCGGCCCGCGTCGGGATTTCCTTGCCGGGATCAAGCGGCAGGCGCGCGGGGATCTGGTTTTCGAGGATTGAACGGTCCTGCAGGAAGATCATCTGCTGGAACTGGATCAGGTCGGTCATCGACGACGTATCGTCGAACAGCGCCATCCACGGCCACACCTCGCAGGTTTCCTCCGTCAGCGGCTGCACGAACAGCGCGATCACATCCCATTCGCCGGGGCGCGGCGGGCAGGATTTGTAGAGCACCGAGCAGGTGGGGGCGGGGACGCGGTACATATAGTCCGTGTCGATGCCGCCGCTTGCCGATTTGGCCGCCTGCGGCTGGTAGAACTTCACCTGGGTCGCCCAGACCTCGTCCTCCTCCTCGCGGATTTCGACCTTGTAGTTGAAGACTTCGGTGTGAGGTTCAGCGCCCAGAATATCGGTATGGACGAAGGGGAAATGGGCGATGTCGAGAAAATTCTCCACGGCACGCAGCGGCGAGCACTGAACCCGGACGATGCCGACATCGACAAGGCGGCGTTCGGGATCGTCGGCTTCCGGGATGTCGAACAGTTCGTGGTCGGGCGCGCCGAGCGAGGTCCAGACATGACCGTAGCGTAGGCGCACGGGAAGGGCGCGGCCATCCGCGGCGGTCACCTTCGCCTCGTCAGCGCCGACGCGCGTAACGGTGATGTTTTCGCCCATCAGCATGGTGTCGCGGCGATCGAGCTGGCTGAACAGCGCGACCGGATACCATTCGTCTTTCATGGCATTCATGATCCGGCTCCCTGATTGCTGGCGACTTCCGCCTTGCGGCGCAGCGTTTCCGCCTGTCGCGAGGCGGCGACCCGCTGCGATGGCCTCGCTTCGACGGGAACCAGCACGTGCATCAGTGTTGCGGCTTCGCCCTGCGGGGCGAGCAGAAGACAGAAAGCGTCATCGGATGGTTTCAGCACGCCGTCGGCATCGGCTTTTGCATCGGCGGCCCGTTCGATGGCGGCAATGCCGGCGCTGACATTCAGCGAGCGAAGCGGCGTCAGCCCGTCCAGAGCCGGCGGCGCGCCGGCATCCTCGCCGTCCGCGATCCAGATAATACCGTTCTGTTCGACCACCGGGTAGGTTTCCACGCGGATGGTCTTTGGCGGGGTGAGGTCCGGATGGGCCGGGATGCGCAGACACTGTCCATCCTGGCCATAGCGCCAGCCATGATAGATGCAGGACAGCGCCTCGCCGCGCACGAATCCGTGGGAAAGGCGCATGCCCCTGTGGGGACAGCGATCGTCGGAGGCGGTCAGGCGGCCGGAGGCGCTGCGCCACAGGGCGATAGACTTGTCCGCGAGACGGGCCGGCATCGCCGTGCCCGCGGCCAGGTCGGCCGAGAGCGCCGCCGGCGTCCATCTGCCCGTTGTCTGGGGGTGCATTTCGGAGCTTTCCAAAACTTGATTTGTCATCAGCCGGCGCGTCTTTTCAGCGAGCGGACGCGTCGACGGCGTCTAAATTTGCACAGCAAATATGCATTGGCAAGAATGAACAAATTTGATGCAAAGGTAATTCATGGCACGGGCGTCGGGGCCATAAGCCGTGCCGTCAATGGCTGACCGGCTCATCGGATTTCGGCATGGCATTGAGGGGCAGGCATTCGATGTCTTCGACCCAGATATCGATCGGCCCCAGCGAGCACGCCATTTCCATCGCGTCGATCAGGGCGGGCGGGCCTTTGACCGCCATTTCGATGCGCTCGGGCGAGGCGGCGATGATTCGCTTCTCCAGTCCGAGCTTGCGGGCATGGCGGTCCATCCACGGGATGAAGCTGTCAGCGCCGAAACGGCCGCGCATGATGAATTTCTGGGTCTGGTCGATCTGGGGCAAAGGCGGATCTCTGAAAGGGTCGTCGCGGGCCTGCCGGAGGCTTTCGGCCAGATTATGCAGTCGCGCAATATCCGTCCAGCCCTCTGGTGGACAATCCGGTCTCGCGTTGGACCTTGGGGGAAGGGTATGGCATGAAGCGGCGAGCCGCATTTCAGGAGCCCGTTCATGGAAAAAATCGATATCGTGCTGGTCGCGGCCGTGGCCGAAAACGGGGTGATCGGCCGGGCCGGCGACATGCCCTGGCATCTGGGCTCCGATTTCAAGCGCTTTCGCGCGATCACCAAGGGCAAGCCGCAGATCATGGGCCGCAAGACCTTCGAATCGATCGGCAAGCCGCTTCCCGGCCGCACCAATATCGTCGTGTCGCGCGATCCCGGCCTCGTGATCGAAGGATGCCTGACCGTGACCTCGCTGGAGGACGCGCTGACGCTTGCCAGGAAGGATGCCGGGGAAAAGGGTGTGGACGAAATCTGCGTTCAGGGCGGCGGCGAAATCTACCGGCAGGCGATGGGGCTCGCCGACCGGTTGCGCATCACCCATGTCGAGACCACGCTTGCGGGCGATACGGTGTTTCCCGAAATCGACCCCGCGCTGTGGGAGATCGTCGAAGAGGAAAGGCTCCCGGCCAGCGAGAAGGATGACTATCCGACCTGCTACAGGGTCTATGAACGTCGTCGTTGAACAGGAATTTACCGAGAAAACCTTTTCGTTATCACGGATCGCGTTGAAAGCGGTCGTCCGCATCCTTATAACGGGGCAAACGCCTTGCGCGTCAACGGGGCCGCGCGTGGCGGTCCAGAGGAAACAAACAGGTAAGAGGTGTGGATGCCCTGGAGCAATCAGAATGGCGGCGGTCCCTGGGGAGGCGGCGGCGATAATCAGGGGCCCTGGGGCCAGGGGCCGAAGCGTCCCTCCGGCGGCGGCAATGGCGGCAACGGAAACGGCGGCCCGCCCGATATCGAGGATTTCTTCCGTAAGGGCCAGGATCAGTTCAAGGGCATGTTCCCCGGCGGTTTCAGCGCCGGCCTGATCGCGATCATCGTTCTGGTGTTGGCGGTGTTCTGGGTCATGCAGTCGGTCTACACCATCCAGCCCGACCAGCGCGGCGTGGAACTGCGCTTCGGCAAGCCCAAGACGGACGTCGCCCAGCCGGGTCTGCACTTCATGTTCTGGCCGTTCGAAACCGTCGAAAAGGTCGACATCACCGAACGCCGCATGAGCCTTGGCGGCGGCCGCGGCGACCCCGAGGGCATCATGTTGACCGGCGATCAGAACATCGTCGATCTCAGCTTCTCGGTGATCTACAACGTGACCGATCCGAAGAGCTTCCTGTTTGACGTGGAATCGCCCATCGAGACGCTCAATCAGGTATCGGAAAGCGCCATGCGCGAGGTTGTCGGCCGCAGGCCAGCCAATGACGTCTATCGTGAGCAGCGCGAGGCGATTGCCGTCAACGTGAAGTCGATCATCCAGGAAACGATGAACGAATACGGCGCCGGGATCACCGTCAACGCCGTGTCCTTCCAGGACGCGTCGCCGCCGCAGCAGGTGGCCGATGCCTTTGACGAGGTGCAGCGCGCCGGACAGGACGCGGACCGCTTCCAGCAGGAAGCCAACCAGTATGCCAACAAGGAACTGGGTGCAGCCCGCGGTAATGCGGCCGTGGTCCGCGAGGCGGCGGCCGCCTACAAGGACCGCGTCGTCAAGGAAGCAGAGGGTGAGGCCGAGCGCTTCATCTCGATCTACGATTCCTATCGCACCGCGCCGGAAGTGACCCGTAAGCGTCTCTATCTCGAGACCATGCAGGGCGCGCTGTCGCAGTCCAAGAACGTCATTGTCGATGATGAAGGGCAGGGGGTCGTTCCCTATCTGCCGCTCGATCAGATCGGCCGTGATGCGGCCCAGCGGACGCTTCCCGCATCGTCCTCGACGCAGAACCAGACCCAGGGAGCGAGCCAGTAATGTCATCCAATCGTCTTCTCGCTACCCTTGCCGCCATCGGCGTCATTCTCGTGGTGCTGTACGGCTCGTTCTTCGTGGTCAATCCGCGCCAGCAGGCGATCGTCATCCGCTTCGGTGAGATCCAGCGCGTGGAGTCGGAGCCGGGAATCTATTTCAAGCTTCCCTTCTCCTTCATCGATGCCGACCGGGTTCAATATGTCTCGAAGCAGGATCTCCGCTTTGACCTCAGCGATCTGCGCATCCAGGTCGCCGACGGCAAGTTCTACATCGTTGACGCTTTCGCGGTGTACAACATCGATGATCCGGAACGCTTCCGTGAGGCCGTTTCGGGCGACCGGACGGAGGCCGAGGGGCAGCTGCGCTCGCTGCTCGATGCGGCCCTGCGCCGGGTCTATGGTCTGCGCGGCTTCCAGGCGGCGCTCTCCTTCGAACGCGCTTCGATGATGGAGGAAGTTCAGGAACTGCTGCGCAACGACGCCGAAAAGCTCGGCATCAAGATCGTCGACGTCCGCGTTCTGCGCACCGACCTGACGCCCGAGGTCTCGGAAGATACCTATTCGCGGATGAAGTCTGAGCGTCTCGCGGAAGCCGAGGCGATCCGGGCGAACGGCCGCGAACAGGCAGAAACCCGGCGGGCCGTGGCCGATCGCCAGGTGGTCGAGATCACCTCGCAGGCGGAAAAGGAAGCCGAGATCCTGCGCGGTGAGGGCGATGGCGAACGCAACCGCATCCTTGGCGATGCCTATGGCCGCGATCCTGCCTTCTTCGCCTTCTATCGTTCGATGAACGCCTACAAGGACGTCATCAACGACAATGCGACCATGGTGCTGTCGCCGAATTCGGAGTTCTTCCAGTATTTCGGCTCCAGCGGCAGCGACGATGCACCCGCGCCATTCGTGCCGGACGTGGAAGAGGATACGACGGAAGCTCCCGCCGGGAGCAACTGATCCATGCTGATGCAGGATATCCTGATCGGATTCGCATTCTTTCTGATCATCGAGGGGCTGGTCTATGCACTGGCCCCTTCGTTTCTTGTCTCCATGGCAAGACTGCTGCCGACCATTTCGGAAGGCGCATTGAGATTGACGGGCGTTGTCGCCGTAGCGCTGGGCGTGCTGCTGGTGTTTCTGGTGCACGGCTGAGGCGGGGATAGTTCGGCGGTTTGGGAGGCTCCGGTCTCGTTCTTCGCCGGGAACGCCCTATGATCTGATCATCAATGACGGAGGCTTCATGTCGAAGACAGTCGATTCCCTCTTTGTCCGCCGCCTCGCCGGTTTCGGGCTTGCTGTCGCTCTGGCCGCGTCGACGCCGTTTGCGGGTCCCGTCGGTCGGGCGGAGGCGGAAACCCTCTCCGATGTCTCGATCGCCGACATGGCCGAAAGGCTGTTGCCCTCCGTGGTCAATATCTCGATCTCTCAGGAAGGCGATGGGGATGCCGGCGATCGTCCGGTTCCGAAGGTGCCGGAAGGCCAGCCCTTTGAGGAATTCTTCGAGGACTTCTTCGATGGCGAAGGAGGGCCCGGCAGCCGGCCGGTGTCCTCTCTCGGGTCCGGCTTCATCATTGATCCGGACGGCATCATCGTCACAAATAACCACGTGATCGAGAACGCCGACACGATTTCCGTGACGCTCGCCGATGGCGAAACGCTGGACGCGACGCTGCTGGGCGTCGACGACAAGACCGATCTCGCCGTCCTCAAGGTCGAGCCCGATGCGCCGCTGCCGGCCGTGAAATTCGGCGATTCGCAGAAGGTCCGGATCGGCGAATGGGTCGTGGCGATCGGCAACCCCTTCGGTCTCGGCGGCTCGGTGACGCTCGGCATCGTCTCGGCGCGCGGGCGCGAGCTCGACGGGCCCTACGACAATTTCATCCAGACCGATGCGGCGATCAACAAGGGCAATTCCGGCGGCCCGCTGTTCAACATGGATGGCGAGGTGATCGGCATCAACACCGCGATCCTGTCGCCCTCGGGAGGGTCGATCGGCATCGGCTTTGCCGTGCCAAGTGAGCTTGCGGAAAACATCGTCGACCAACTCGTCGAATTCGGCCAGACGCGCCGCGGCTGGATCGGCATTCGCGTGCTGGAGGTCAGCGATGACCTTGCGGCCTCGCTCGGTTCGGACGATCCATCGGGCGTCGCGGTCGGCTCGATCATCGAGGGCGGCCCGAGCGCCGACGGCCCGCTCGAGGAAGGCGATATCATCCTCAGTTTCGACGGCCATCCGATCGAAAGCCCCCGCGACCTGCCGCGTTTCGTTGCCGAGGGCCGCATCGGTGAGCCTGCTGATGTCGAGATCGTGCGCGACGGCGAACGCATGAGGGTTCAGGTGACGCCGCAATTGCTGGAGGAACCCGAACTTGCGGAGGGCGAGCCGGCATTGGCGGGTGAAGCCCTGCCGGAGGATGGCGTGCCCGATCAACCCGGCCTTCCCGTGACGCTTTACGGGCTGACGCTCGGCGATCTCGACGACAATGGTCGCGCGCTCTATCAGATCGACGCCGATGTCGAGGGCGTGCTGATCACCGAGGTCGAGCCGGACAGCGCCGGCGCCGACGAGGGGCTGGAGCCCGGCATGGTTATCGTCGAGGTCGAGCAGGATGCCGTCTCCACCCCGCAGGAGGTGCGCTCAAGCATCGTCAAGCTGATCTCCGATGGCCGCCGCAGCGTATCGCTGATGGTCGCCGCCCCCGATGGCGCGCTCAGCGTTGTCAGCCTGGTGCTGGAATAGGCCTCAGCCCTGCCAGTCCGCCTTGTGGAGGCGGTAGAGCACGTGGCGTTTGAGATGGGGGTGGCTGTCCGGGATAGAGGGGTGGTCGAAATCGCCTGTAAGGTCCCGCTGCATGCCGAGCCGTTCCATGACCGCTGTCGAGCGGCGATTGTCGGCGACGGCGAAGGAGACAAGCTGGTCGTGGCCGCGTTCATCGAAGGCGAGCGCGATCATCGCTCGGGCGGCTTCTGTCGCATAACCCTTGCCCCAATGGACCGTCGTCATCCGCCACCCGATCTCGGGCGTGCCTTCGGGTTTGATCTCGGCGCTGTAGACCTTGTTCAGCCCCGTGAAGCCGATCGTCTCTCCGTTTTCCTTCAGTTCAACCGCCGGAAAACCATAGCCGGTATCGGCGATCATCGCGCGGATCATGTCGAAGAGTTCGTCGCTCTCCGTCCTGCTGCGCCGCATCGGGAAGAACGCCATCACCGTGTCGTCGGAATTGATCTCGTGGAACAGGTCGCGGTCGCGGTCTTCCCAGTTGCGGATGATCAGGCGTTCGGTTTCAGCGAGCTTCATGGCGCGAAGTCCTCCTGCCGATACCCTTGGATGTAGAGAAGCGCCGTCAGATCGCCATGGTCGATGCGGATCGAGGCTTCGGCGGCAACCTTCGGCTTGGCATGGAGCGCGACGCCGCTGCCGGCGAGCTTGATCATGCCGAGATCGTTGGCGCCGTCGCCAACGGCCATGACATCGGCCACGGTGATGCCGCGCTTCGCCGCGACATCATGCAGCGCCTCGACCTTGGCCTCGCGGCCGAGGATGGGATCGGCGACGTGGCCGGTGAGCTTTCCGCCGTCTTCCAGCAGAATATTGGCGCGGTTTTCATCAAAGCCCAGCATTGCCGCGATCCGGCTGGTGAACACGGTAAAGCCGCCGGAGACCAGCGCCGCATAGCCGCCATTGGCCTTCATCGTCGCGATCAGTTCCATGCTGCCCGGCGTCAGCGTGATGCGCTTTTCGATGATCTCGTCGACGATGCCGATCGAAAGCCCCTTCAGCAGCGCCACCCGCTCGCGCACGGCCGGCTCGAACTCGATCTCGCCGTTCATGGCGCGCGCGGTAATGGCGGCGACCTTGTCCTTGAGGCCGACTTCGGCGGCCAGCTCGTCAATGCATTCCTGGCCGATCATGGTGGAATCCATATCCGCCAGCAGCGCCTTCTTGCGACGCGTCGCGGCATCCTGCACCACCACGTCGACCGGGAGGTCGCCGATTGCCGCTCTGAGCGCGCTCTCCGCCGCCGCTCCATCCGCGCTTTCAGATAGCATGAGATCCGCCGCGATGCCGGATGCCAGCCAGTTCGTCCTTTCCGTCCGCACGGCGCCGGAAAGCCGGGAAACGAGGTCCTCGGTGACGACAGGGTTTGACGGATTGGCGACAAGCGTGGCAACGAGAGCCATGGCGAATTCCTCAGGTGAACATTGGCGTGCCGTTCTGATAACGGGGCCGACGGCGAGCGGCAAGTCCGCTTATGCGATCGCGCGGGCTGAAGCGGCTGGCGGCGTGGTGATCAACGCCGACAGCATGCAGGTCTACGACACCCTGCGCGTGCTGACGGCGCGGCCATCCGCCGAGGATATGCAGGGCATACCGCATCATCTTTACGGCCATGTCCCGGCCGGCGGCGATTATTCCACCGGCGCATGGCTGCGCGATATGGAAGTGTTGCTCGGGCGGCTTGAAGACGAGGGGCGGGTGCCGGTGATCGTCGGCGGCACAGGGCTCTATTTCAAGGCGCTGACGGAAGGTCTGGCTGCAATGCCCGAGGTTCCCGCCGAAATCCGCGCGCGATGGCGGCAGGCGCTCGCCGAGCAGGGGGCTGTTGCCCTCCATGCGCAACTTGCCGAACGCGATCCCGCTATGGCGGCGAGGCTCCAGCCTTCCGATGGCCAGCGGATCGTGCGCGCGCTCGAGGTGTTCGAGGCGAGCGGCCGGTCCATTGCCGATTTTCAGGCCGAGAACCCGCCGCCGCTGATCGATGCGGCGCGCGCGGACAAGATCGTGGTGTTACCGGAAAGGCCTGTTCTCCATGACCGCATCAACCGCCGCTTCGAGACGATGCTAGAGGCCGGCGCGGTCGAGGAGGTCGAGGCGCTGCTGGCGCTCAGTCTCGATCCCGCCGCGCCAGTGATGCGCGCCATCGGCGTCAAGGAGATCGCGGCCATGCTTTCCGGGTACATGACCCGGGCCGAGGTGATCGAAAAGGCGAGCGCTGCCACGCGGCAATATGCCAAGCGGCAGATGACCTGGTTTCGCAACCAGATGGGGTCGGAGTGGAAAAGGCTCGATCCGGCAAAGGGTTAGGGCGAGGGATGCCCACCCAGGCCGGCTAATTTTATTGCGCGTGGTCGGGCTTCACGGCATTTTTCTTGCAGTTGCGCGTTGACGCGGCCGGAAAGTCGGGCTATCAGGCCAAGCATGGCTAAGAAAGAACTTCTTATTGTGGTGGGATCGCGCATGGGCAGGATGGTGTAACCATCCGGCAGCAGCCACCCATGCGCGACAACAGGCTCCTCGAAGGGGCCTTTTTTTATGCCCGAGGAAACCCAGGACCATCAAACGGAAAAAATGAGATGACCGCAGCGGACAACATGATGACAGGCGCCGAGATCGTTTTGCAGGCGTTGAAGGAAAACGGGGTCGAACACATTTTCGGATACCCCGGCGGCGCGGTGCTGCCGATCTATGACGAAATCTTTCAGCAGGACGAAATCGAGCATGTGCTTGTCCGCCACGAACAGGGTGCCGGCCATGCTGCCGAAGGCTATGCCCGTTCCACCGGCAAGGTCGGCGTCCTGCTCGTCACTTCCGGTCCAGGCGCCACCAATGCGGTAACGCCGCTGCAGGATGCGCTGATGGATTCCATTCCGCTGGTCTGCATTTCCGGCCAGGTTCCGACTGCACTGATCGGCTCCGACGCGTTCCAGGAATGCGATACCGTCGGTATCACCCGGCCATGCACAAAATATAACTGGCTGGTCAAGGACGTAAACGAACTGGCCGATGTCATACATGAAGCCTTTCGCATCGCCCAGACCGGCCGGCCGGGCCCGGTCGTCGTCGATGTCCCGAAGGATATCCAGTTCGCCACCGGCCGCTACACGCCGCTTGCCGAGCACATGATCCGCGAAAGCTACCAGCCCAAGGTCCAGGGCAATGCCGAGGCGATCCAGGCGGCGGTCGAGCTGATGGCCCATGCCAAGCGCCCGGTTCTCTACACCGGCGGCGGCGTCATCAACTCCGGCGACGAGGCCTCGCGCCTGCTGCGCGAACTGGTCGAACTGACCGATTTCCCGATCACCTCGACGCTGATGGGGCTCGGCGCCTATCCGGCATCGGGCAAGAACTGGCTGGGCATGCTGGGCATGCACGGCTCATACGAGGCCAATATGGCGATGCATGACTGCGACGTCATGGTCTGTATCGGCGCGCGCTTCGATGACCGGATTACCGGCCGGGTTGATGCCTTCTCGCCGAATTCGAAGAAGATCCATATCGATATCGACCCGTCCTCGATCAACAAGAACATCCGCGTCGATATCCCGATCCTCGGTGATGTTGCTCATGTTCTGGAGGACATGGTTCGCCTGTGGCGGGCGCTGCCGGCGGAAAAGCCGTCGCTCGATGACTGGTGGCGCAATATCGACCGCTGGCGCGGGCGCGACTGCTTCGCCTATACGCCGAACAAGGACGTGATCATGCCGCAATACGCGCTGGAGCGGCTGAACGCGGCGATCAAGGATCGCGATGCCTATATCACCACCGAGGTCGGTCAGCATCAGATGTGGGCCGCGCAGTTCATCCACTTCGAGGAACCGAAGCGGTGGATGACATCGGGCGGGCTCGGCACGATGGGCTATGGCCTGCCGGCGGCGCTGGGCGTCCAGATCGCCCATCCGGAAGCGCTGGTCATCGACGTCGCGGGCGATGCCTCGATCCAGATGTGCATTCAGGAAATGGCCGCGGCGATCCAGCACAATGCGCCGATCAAGATCTTCATCCTGAACAACCAGTATATGGGCATGGTCCGCCAGTGGCAGCAGTTGCTCCACGGCAACCGCCTGTCGCACTCCTATACCGAGGCGATGCCCGATTTCGTCAAGCTGGCGGAAGCCTATGGCGCTGAGGGCATTTACTGCGACAATCCGGATGATCTCGACGAGGCGATCCAGCGGATGATCGACAGCCCGAAACCGGTGATCTTTGATTGCCGCGTCGCCAATCTCGCCAACTGCTTCCCGATGATCCCGTCGGGCAGGGCGCATAACGACATGCTGTTGCCGGACGAGGCCAATGACGAGGCCGTCGCCACCGCCATCGACGCCAAGGGCCGTCAGCTCGTTTAAGTGAAAGAGGTCAGACAATGAACGCGAAACTACAGCCCACCGGTTCGGCCTATTTCATTTCGAGCCAGACCGCAGCGCCCGAACGCCACACGCTTTCTGTCGTTGTCGCCAACGAGCCGGGCGTTCTCGCCCGGGTCATCGGCCTTTTCTCCGGCCGCGGCTACAATATTGAAAGTCTCACCGTTTCGGAGACCGAGCACGAGGCGCATCTGTCGCGCATCACCATCGTCACCAAGGGCACGCCCGACGTGCTGGAGCAGATCAAGGCGCAGCTCGATCGCATGGTTCCGGTTCACAAGGTCGTCGACCTGTCGGTGCGCGCCCGCGAACTGGGCCAGGCCCCGCCGGTCGAACGCGAGGTCGCGCTGGTCAAGGTCGTCGGCGATGGCGAGCAGCGCCAGGAAGCGCTTCGGCTCGCCGATGCCTTCGAGGCCAAGGTGGTCGACGCGACGGTCGAGCATTTCCTGTTCGAGATCACCGGCAAGGTGTCGAAGGTCGATCAGTTCATCGCCATCATGAAGCCGCTCGGTCTCGTCGAAATCTGCCGCACCGGCCCGGCCTCCATGAATCGCGGCCCCGAGGGGATGTAGGCGGCCTGAATGCGGAATCGACGGGCGTTTCACCGGCGATTCCCGATGGCCTCACGGGTTTCTCCCCTTACTCTCTCCCGCTGGCGGGAGAGATGCCCCGAGAGGGGCAGTGAGGGTGGCGCAGCATTTCAAATCGTGAGGGTGTTCGTGGTGACACTCTCCCCCCTCACTGTCGCTTTCGCGACATCTCTCCCCTCCGGGGCGAGAAGATTGGGGGGCTTTGCGGCAAGGCAAAGCTAGCTCCGTTCCCCCGTTTTCCAAACTCTGTCCGGGACCTTCCGCTGTTGACGCCCATGGCGCAACGCGGCACAAGCGATGTATCGCTGTTCACGGGAAAGGCCTTTTCCATTGCATATCTGGATACTCACGGACGGCAAGATCGGAGATCGGGTGCAGTGCCTGGGCGTGGTGTCGCGGCTCGGCGAGGAGGCCGAGGAGAAGGTGATCGCGCCGGGCAAGCCGTGGGAGTGGCTGATGCCGCGCGGGCCCGTGCCGCCGAAACACCGCCCCGGCAGGCCGGGCAGCCCGATCGCGCCGCCGTTTCCCGATGTCGCGATTGCGAGCGGCCGGCGCATGGTGCCTTATCTCAAGGCCGTGAAGGCCGCTTCGGGCGGCCGGACATTCACCGTTTTCCTGAAGGACCCGAGAATCGGCAAATCGGCCGCCGATCTGATCTGGATGCCGCGCCACGACCGGTTTCGCGCCGAGAATGTTCTGGTCACCGACACCGGCCCGCACCCGCTGACGCCGGAGGCGATTGCCGCGGCGGTCAAAGCGCGGCCGGCCGAATGGGACCGGCTGCCGTCGCCGCGGCTCGGCGTACTGATCGGCAACCCGGTCTCCGGAACGCGCGATCAGGCGGCGGCGCTGGAGAACTTCATGCGGCAGATCGATCATGCGAAGGCTGAGGTCGGCAGCATCATCGTCACTCAGTCGCGCCGCACGCCGGAGCCGGTGATGGCGGCTTTGCGCAAGCGGCTCGACGGCTTCCCACACTGGATTTGGTCGCCCGAGACCGAAAACCCCTATCGCGCGATGCTCGGTTCTGTCGACATGCTGGCGGTGACGGCTGATTCGCATAACATGATGAGCGAGGCGCTTTCCACCGGGAAACCGGTATTCCCGATGCGCCCCTACCGGCTCAACCCCAAACTCGCCGGTTTCATCGACAGGCTGGATGCGGCGGGCCAGACGCGACCGTTCGAGGGGGCGTTGGAGCCTTATGACTATGTGCCGGTGGATGCGACGGAAGAGATTGCGGAAGCGATACGCCAGGGGCTGTCAAAGCGCGGGCGGTGAGAGCTGGAGGAGGGCCGCGCTTGCAACGACGCCAGGGAGATTCTGTTTATTCGCGGCGCTGGCAAGAACAATCTCCCCTTGAGGGCAGGGCCATCGCCTGTGGCTTTGTCGCATAGCCCCCAATCTTCTCGCCCCGGAGGGGAGAGATGTCGCGACAGCGACAGTGAGGGGGGAGTCTATCACCACGAGCGCTCTAACGACTTGAAGCACTGCACCACCCTCACTGCCCCTTTCGGGGCATCTCTCCCGCCAGCGGGAGAGAGTATTGGGGGGCTATGCGACAAAGCCATAGGCGACATCTCCCCCTCAAGGGAGGAGATTGGGGCTGAGAGGCTGCGGCCTTTAAGCTAAGCGACCTTGATCGGCTGGTCGGGGAAGGCGAGCTGTTCGCGGGCGCGCCATTCCGGCGTCACGTAGTTGATGATCAGCGATTTGCGCACGCCCTCGATCGGGCGCTTCTCGAAGCCGTGCCAGGTATTGTTGGCGGGCACGAAGATCATCGCGTAGTTCGGCGCAAACGGCGAGCGGCCGACATGCTCGTCCTTCGAGGCGTAGATGTCGGTTCCGAGTTTTTCGTGGCCGGGGCCATCGGAGAGGTAGATCAGCAGGGTGAACAGCTTCACGCCGATATCGGTGTGCGGCTCCAGCCAGAAACCATCCATGTCCTGCGCGAATTCGATGCGCAGGCTCGAGCCCTCGATATTGGTGCCGAAGGTATCCTGGATCGTCGAAGCGACGGCGGGGTCCTGAAATGCCGCGGCAACGGCAGCGCAGCAATCATATTTGGCGATATTGGGCTGGTCGAAATAATGCCGGCTCTTGTTGTGCACCTCGCGCGTGCCCGAAACGCCGCCGAGATCCGGCTTTGGGAAATCGAGCGCCTGGATGTCCTTCAGAAGCTCTGTCGGAAACATGTCCGAAAGCAGCCAGTGGCGATAGGGCTCAGCATTGGAATCGGCTTTCTTGAATGCCGACTTCACATGCTCCTGAACGTTTCCGTAATCTGTCATTTCTGAACCATATGCTTGTTTGATCAACGCTATCGTATCGCCATCGGCGGGCGGGCACAACCATTGTCGCCGCCCGTCCTATTTCCCCGGCTTGCCGGTCTTGCCGGTTCGGCGGCCGCGCCGTTTCTGCTCGCCGGGGTCTTCGTAAGAGCCGGTTCCGATCTTGCCGCGCTTGACCGGCTTGACGTCGCTGCCAAGCGGCTTTTCCGTGCGGCCGACGGTCATCTCGTCGAGATCGTTCTTGCGGAACAGCGGCTTGGCCATATCCGTGCCGGGCCCCATCGAGTCGAGGTCGGGTTTGGCGAAATAGCCATCCGATTTCGGCGCGCTCTCCGCCTGCCGCGATTCCTGCCGCTCCAGCTTGTCGTCCATGCCCTGAAGTTCGGCGGCCTTGAGGCGCTTGATCTCGTCGCGCACGCGGGCCGCAGTCTCGAAGTCGAGATCGGCGGCGGCATCGCGCATCTGCTTTTCGAGCGCGTCGAGATGGGCCTGCAGGTTGTTGCCGACCAGATGGCCGTCGGCCGCAAAGCCCTTGCCGCCCTTGGTGCCGATATCGGCGCGGACATGGTCGCGCTCGTAGACCGAGTCGAGAATGTCGGAAATCTTGGCCTTGACCGATTCCGGGGTGATGCCGTGTTCTTCGTTATAGGCAAGCTGCTTCTCGCGGCGGCGGCTGGTCTCGTCCATGGCGCGCTGCATCGATCCGGTGACCTGGTCGGCGTAGAGAATGACCTGGCCGTCGACATTGCGCGCCGCGCGGCCGATGGTCTGGATCAGCGACGTTTCCGAGCGCAGGAAGCCTTCCTTGTCGGCGTCGAGGATCGCGACGAAGCCGCATTCGGGAATGTCCAGCCCCTCGCGCAGCAGGTTGATGCCGACGAGCACGTCGAACGCGCCGAGACGTAGGTCGCGGATGATCTCGATGCGCTCCAGCGTGTCGATGTCGGAGTGCATGTAGCGTACGCGAATGCCCTGTTCGTGCAGGTATTCGGTCAGGTCCTCGGCCATGCGCTTTGTCAGCACCGTCACCAGCGTGCGATAGCCCTTCGCCGAAACCTCCCGGATTTCGGAGAGTACATCGTCGACCTGCGTCTTGGCGGAGCGGATCTCCACCGGTGGGTCGATCAGCCCGGTCGGGCGGATCACCTGCTCGGCGAACACGCCGCCGGCTTCCTCCATCTCCCAGTTGCCGGGCGTGGCCGACACCGCGATCGTGTCGGGGCGCATCGCATCCCATTCCTCGAAGCGCAGCGGGCGGTTGTCCATGCAGGAGGGCAGGCGGAAGCCGTATTCGGCCAGCGTCGCCTTGCGCCGGAAGTCGCCGCGATACATGCCGCCGATCTGCGGCACGGTGACGTGGCTTTCGTCGATGAAGATCAGAGCGTCGTCCGGGATATATTCGAACAGCGTCGGCGGCGGCTCGCCGGGGCGGCGGCCGGTGAGATAGCGCGAATAGTTCTCGATGCCGGGGCAGGAGCCGGTGGCCTCCATCATCTCGATATCGAATTTGGTGCGCTGCTCAAGGCGCTGAGCTTCAAGAAGACGTCCAGCCTTTTCAAGCTCTTGCAGGCGCGCCTTCAACTCTTCCTTGATCGATTTGATCGCGGCGTTCAGCGTCGGGCGCGGTGTGACATAGTGCGAATTGGCGTAGATCTTGACAGATTTCAGGTCTCCGGTCTTCTGGCCGGTGAGCGGATCGAATTCGGTGATCGCGTCGATCTCGTCGCCGAACATCGATATCCGCCATGCCGCGTCCTCAAGGTGGGCGGGGAAGATTTCGATCGTGTCGCCGCGCACCCGGAACGAGCCGCGCTGGAAATCCATGTCGCGGCGCTTGTATTGCTGGGCCACAAGGTCGGCGAGCAATTGCCGCTGGTCAAGCTGATCGCCGACCGACATCTGGAAGGTCATCGCGGTATAGGTCTCGACCGAGCCGATACCGTATATGCAGGAGACCGAGGCGACGATGATGCAGTCGTCGCGCTCAAGGATCGCGCGGGTGGCGGCGTGGCGCATCCGGTCGATCTGCTCGTTGATCGAGGATTCCTTCTCGATATAGGTGTCGGAGCGCGGCACATAGGCTTCCGGCTGATAGTAATCGTAATAGGAGACGAAATATTCGACCGCGTTGTCCGGAAAGAAGTTCTTGAACTCGGAATAGAGCTGGGCGGCGAGCGTCTTGTTGGGCGCGAGGATCACGGCCGGGCGCTGGGTTTCCTCGATCACCTTGGCCATGGTGAAGGTCTTGCCCGAGCCGGTGACGCCGAGCAGCACCTGGCTGCGATCCCCGGATTTGAGGCCTTCGACGAGATCGGCGATGGCGGTCGGCTGGTCGCCGGACGGCTTGTATTCGGTGACCATGCGGATCGGAATGCCGCCCTCGGATTTTTCCGGGCGTTCCGGCCGGTGCGGGGTCCAGATCTTGCCGTCCTTGAACAGCGGGTTGCCGCTTTCGATCAGGCTTGAGAGCGCATCCACGGTCGCGGTGACGCCGCCCTTGGCGAGGTTCTGGGCTTCCTCCAGCGAAACATCGACACCGGCGACCGGGTTCAGGCCAGCGGCGGCGCGGGTCTTGGGATCGGAGGACCCGCCGATCGAAACGCCGCGCGCGGTACGGCTGGCCGTCGCGCCGCCGCTTTCGGCGGCCTTGCGGCGGTGCTTGCCGGCCTTCGAGGCGAGCTTGCGCTGTGAATCGACGGTTTCCGCTTCGGCCTCTTTCTCCAGCCCGGCGAGCCAGTCCGACATCGAGCCTTCATAGCTCTCGCCGTCGAACGGCGCCTGGGGCGCTTCTTCGAAACCTTGTTTGTCGGAGGATTTCCTGGGTGATCTGGCCATGAGGCGAATATGGGGAACGAGCCTGAAAAAGAAAAGGGCGGAACAACAGAACAAAAATAGAACTTACGCCGCGATTCGGTCAAGTTTCGCCGCTCAAATTCCTGATGCCGTCCGCAGCGGTTTGCGCTAAGAACGCGCGAAGCTGCCGGGCTGGCAGCGGTTCCGGAGAAAATTCATGCCATTTTCGCTTTCGCCCGCGGCCCTGTGGCCGGTTTTGATGCTGGTCTGCTCGAATGTTTTCATGACCTTTGCCTGGTACGGCCATCTGAAGTTCAAAAGCGCGCCGTTGCTGCTGGTGATCATCACCGCATGGGGGATCGCGTTTTTCGAATACTGCCTCGCGGTTCCGGCCAACCGGATCGGCGCGTCGGTCTATTCGACCGCGCAGTTGAAGACGATCCAGGAAGTGATCACGCTGCTGGTGTTTTCGGGCTTTTCGGTGCTGTGGCTGAAGGAGGCGATCACCATCAATCACGTGATCGGCTTCGCGCTGATCGCCGTCGGCGCGGCGTTCATTTTCCGGGCCTGACGATCACGCCTCCTGCGGCACCACGGCCGGCCTGCCGGTTTCATCCATCGCCACCATCACGAACTGTGCTTCGGTCACCTGTTCGCGATGCGGCATGCGGTGACGATGCACCCAGGCCTCGACATGGACCGTCATCGAGGTGCGGCCGATCCGCTCGAACGAGGTGTAGACGCAGAGCGTGTCGCCGACCTTGACCGGTTGGGCGAAGGCCATCGAATTCACCGCGGCGGTGACGGTCCTGTTGTTGGCGCGCTCGGAGGAGGCGACATAGGCGGCGAGGTCCATCTGCGACATCACCCATCCGCCGAAAATATCGCCTGACGGATTGGCATTGGCCGGCATGGCGACCGTGCGCATGGTCAGGTTGCCGGTGGGTGATTTCTCGTCGTTCATCAAGCTCTCCTGTGACTTGCGGGCGCTGCACCCTGATCAACTGCAGACAATATTGGACGACGGTGGAATTGCAACTCGGGCCATCCGTCCAGCCGGCAACACAAGGTTGTCTTTTCGTCGGCGCCGCAAAAGCATTTGTTTACTCTTGTCTGGTCTACTCGCGTCCGGAGTATCAACGCAGATCCGGTTCAGTATGACGTTTCCCTTGCGACGCGCGGTTTCATTGGCAGCCATTGCCGCAACGCTCACCGGTTGCTCCATCGGCGGATTGATGACGTCGTTTTCGGTGGATACCAGCGACAAGGGTCCCCAGATCGTCACCCGCAGCGATGAGGCCGCGCAGAAACCGCAACCTCAGCAGACCGCGGCCGTCGCGACGCCTGCACCCGCCGCTGCGCCATCGCCGCCGCCTTCCATCGAGCAATTGATCGCCAGCACCGAAACCGAGGCCGGCGTGCCGATCGACAGCTATCTCGGCGTCTCGACGGACGAGGAAGCCGCTGTCGTTGCAACCAATGCCGCGGCGCCCCTGACGCCCGCCAAGCCGAAGGTCGAGAGCCCGGCATCCGATGTCGCGACGCCGGATCCCGGTGTCGACCCGATCCAGACCGCATCGCTTCTGCCGCTGAGCGAGCCCGGCGGTGTCGCCTCGCCGCAAAAGGGCCGCTTGCCCGGCCTAATGCCGCTGGCCGAGCGTCAGTGCCGCAGTTCGCTCAGGGAAATGGGCGTGAGCTTTTCCGAGGTCGAGGCGATCGCGAACGGCAGCCAGTGCGGCATTGCCTATCCGGTCGAGCTGGAAACACTGTCGGGCAATGTCGCGGTTTCGCCCAGCGTCACGGTCAATTGCCAGACGGCGCTCGCCTTCGCCGAATGGGTCCAGAACGACGTCGCGCCCGCCGCGCGCGTGCGCTATCTCACCGGTCTGAAATCGGTGAACACGATGGGCGGCTATTCCTGCCGGCGCGTGAACAACGGCACCAACTCCCGCACATGGTCCGAACATTCGAAGGGCAATGCCATCGACGTCGGCGGCTTCACGCTCAATACCGGAAAGACCATCGACGTTTCGCCCAAGGGTTTCTTCGCATTCCGGGAGAAAGGTCTGCTGAAATCGGTCCGCGCCAGCGGTTGTGACTATTTCAACACCGTCCTGGGGCCGGGTTACCCCAAACACAACGACCACCTGCATTTCGACCTGAAGCAGCGCAATTCCGGCCGGAGCTACTGCAAGTAGGGCTCCCGCCGCACCGGCGTGGCCGCGATTTCCGCTTCGCGCTATCCTCACTTTATATTTATCGGCTTCCACCCCGTACCGGTTTCGTTTGGGGAACCGTCAACGGGCCGCGCACGCACGTCCCTGGCGGGCAAAGGCGGCGATCCTGCCATCATAAGATGCTTAAAAGCCGGTATTTTGTTAATGACAAGCCCGGAGCATCGGCATTAAGATCGGTTCAGTCGAAGGGAGCTTGAAACGGACTCGGTAGATACAGATATGAACACCAACAAAAGACTTGGTGAACACGCCTGAGAGACTTACGGAGTTAGTGAGAATGATCGCGATGTCGATCCGGATGCAGAACGATCCCTCCAAGAACGGGGACAATCCGAGCCGCGGAACGGCGGTCATCGCGCGTACCAAGCCGAAAACAAAGAAACCCAGCCTGTACCGGGTTCTCCTGTTGAATGATGACTACACACCAATGGAATTTGTCATCCATATTCTGGAGCGTTTCTTCCAGAAGGATCGCGAAGCGGCGACCCGCATCATGCTCAACGTTCACAACAACGGCGTGGGCGAATGCGGGGTCTTTACCTTTGAAGTGGCCGAAACCAAGGTCACGCAGGTGATGGATTTCGCGCGCCAGCACCAACATCCATTGCAATGTGTCATGGAAAAGAAGTGAGGAACTGATCGTGCCAACTTTCTCCCCCAGTCTTGAAAAGGCGCTGCATCAAGCTCTGACCTATGCCAACGACCGTCACCACGAATATGCGACGCTGGAACACCTCCTGCTGGCGTTGATCGACGATGGTGATGCCGCCGCCGTCATGGGCGCCTGTAATGTCGATCTCGACGCATTGCGCAAGATTGTAACCGAATATGTCGATACCGAACTTGCCAATCTGATCACCGGCTATGACGAGGATTCCAAGCCCACCTCGGGCTTCCAGCGCGTCATCCAGCGGGCGGTGATCCATGTGCAATCCTCCGGTCGCGAGGAAGTGACCGGCGCCAACGTGCTCGTCGCCATCTTCGCCGAGCGCGAGAGCCATGCCGCCTATTTCCTGCAGCAGCAGGAGATGACGCGCTATGACGCCGTGAACTACATTTCCCACGGCATCGGCAAGCGGCCGGGCTCGTCTGAAACCCGCACGCCCCGCGGCGTCAACGAGCCGGAGGAAAGCGATGCAAGCGGCCAGCGCGAGAGCGAGGACAGCGCTCGCAAGCAGCCGGATGCGCTGAAGGCCTATTGCGTCAACCTCAACGAGAAGGCGATGAACGGCAAGATCGACCCGCTGATCGGTCGTGACGCCGAGGTCAACCGCACCATCCAGGTGCTGTGCCGCCGGTCCAAGAACAACCCGCTTTATGTCGGCGATCCCGGCGTCGGCAAGACGGCGATCGCCGAAGGCCTCGCCAAGCGGATCGTTGAGGGCAAGGTGCCCGAAGCCCTGATCGATGCCACGATCTTCTCGCTCGACATGGGCACGCTGCTCGCCGGCACGCGCTATCGCGGTGATTTCGAGGAGCGGCTGAAGCAGGTCGTCAAGGAACTTGAGGAGTATGAAGGAGCGGTGCTCTTCATCGACGAGATCCACACCGTGATCGGCGCCGGCGCCACCTCGGGCGGGGCGATGGATGCCTCGAACCTGTTGAAGCCAGCGCTGTCTTCCGGAGCTATCCGTTGCATCGGTTCGACAACCTACAAGGAATACCGCCAGTTCTTCGAAAAGGACCGCGCGCTGGTGCGCCGGTTCCAGAAGATCGATGTCAACGAGCCCTCCGTGGACGATGCCATCGCGATCATGAAGGGTCTGAAGCCCTATTTCGAGGAGTACCACAACCTGCGCTACACCAACGACGCCATCAAGGCGGCGGTGGAACTGTCCGCGCGCTATATCACCGATCGCAAGCTGCCCGACAAGGCCATCGATGTGATCGACGAAAGCGGTGCGGCGCAGATGCTGCTGCCGGTCTCGCGCCGTCGCAAGATGATCACCGAAAGGGAGATCGAGGCGACGATCGCGACCATGGCGCGGATCCCGCCGAAGACCGTCTCCAAGGACGACGAGCAGGTGCTCGCCAATCTGGAGCGGGAGCTGCGCTCCGTGGTCTACGGTCAAGACAAGGCGATCGACGCGCTGGCGACCTCGATCAAGCTGGCGCGTGCCGGCCTGCGCGAACCCAACAAGCCGATCGGCTCCTACATCTTCTCCGGCCCCACGGGCGTCGGCAAGACCGAGGTGTCGAAGCAGCTTGCCTCCTCGCTGGGCGTCGAGCTTCTGCGCTTCGACATGTCGGAATACATGGAGCGACATACGGTCTCGCGCCTGCTCGGCGCGCCTCCCGGCTACGTCGGCTTCGACCAGGGCGGTCTCCTGACCGATGGCGTCGACCAGCATCCGCATTGCGTCGTGCTGCTCGATGAGATCGAGAAGGCGCATCCGGACATCTACAACATCCTGTTGCAGGTCATGGACCATGGCTCGCTGACCGACCATAACGGCAAGAAGATCGACTTCCGCAACGTCATCCTGATCATGACGACCAATGCGGGCGCTGCCGAAATGTCGAAGTCGGCGATCGGCTTCGGGTCGTCGCGTCGCACCGGCGAGGACGAAGAGGCGCTCAACCGCATCTTCACGCCGGAGTTCCGCAACCGTCTCGACGCGATCATCCCGTTCGCACCGCTGCCGACCGAGGTTATCCATCAGGTCGTGCAGAAGTTCGTCATGCAGCTCGAAAGCCAGCTTTCGGAACGCAATGTCACCTTCGAACTGGAGGACAAGGCGGTCGAATGGCTGGCCGAACGCGGTTACGACGAAAAGATGGGCGCGCGTCCGCTGTCGCGGGTCATCCAGGAGCACATCAAGAAGCCGCTCGCCAACGAGATACTGTTCGGCAAGCTGAAGAAGGGCGGCGTCGTCCGCGTCGATGTGGCCGAGAAGGATGGCAAGCCGGAACTGACGCTGGAGGCGATCCCCGAGGCCACGCCGATCAAGCCCAGCGAACTAAAGTCCGATGGTCCCAAGGGCAAGTCCGGCAAGACGGCCTCCGCCGCCGATACCTGATCATCAAGCGGGCCCGCCTTCAATCGAAGCGCGGGCCCGCTTTTAACGTGACATATTTGGCGGAACGTCTGTTCCGCCGTTCTCTTGGAATAGCACCGAGAGCGCTATTTCTCGCTCATCCCCGTTCGCGACCGCTCTGGAGGTTTTGCCGAGAAGGCCGGATTCGTCCGAGGTGGCATGAGTTGTGGGGACGGGGACATCGGCAGAGCTTGCTCCCGATTAGCTACGGAAGGTAGAAGAGGGGTTTCTGCCGGTGGCGTCTCCCGTTACGGCGATCGTCAGCGGCATGGGCTTTGCTGGCGGCAAACTCAGTTCGGGAAACAGGCGACATGAACCATGAAACACTGCTGGCCCTGTTCGGTTTCGCGGTTGCGGCCTCGTTTACGCCGGGGCCGAACAATTTCATGGTGTTCGCGTCGACGGTGAATTTCGGCTTTTTGCGCACGATCCCGCATATGGCCGGCGTCGTGATCGGCTTCATGGTGCTGCTGGCCTCGATCGGCGCCGGGCTCGGCGCGGTCGTCGCCGCCTTTCCCAGCCTTCTGACCGTCGCCAAGGTCGCCGGCGGCGCGTATCTTGTCTGGATCGCCTGGAAGATCGCCAATACTAGGCAGATGGATTCGGGGCGGACGGTTTCCGGAAGGCCGCTGACCTTCCTCCAGGCAGCCGCTTTCCAGTGGGTCAATCCGAAGGCCTGGATCATGTCGCTGACGGCAATATCGGTCTATACCTATCCGGAAGACTATGCGTTTTCGGTTGCGATGGTGTCAGGCATGTTCGGCGTGGTGTCGGTGCCGAGCCTTTCGATCTGGGGCGGTTTTGGCGCCGGACTGCGCGACTGGCTGTCTGTCGGCAACCGGCTCAGATGGTTCAACATCGCCATGGCGCTCCTACTGGTCGCCAGTCTCTGGCCGATGCTCTCCTGATAGCGCTGCGGCCAGCCGCCGGCGCGCCCGGCAAAGGCGCGACATAACCGTCCCAAGCGGGATGCCAAGCCTTTCAGCGATCTCCTCATAGCCATAGCCCTCGATATCCCTGAGGATCACGATCGTCCGGAAGTCGGGCTCGAGCGCGTCGAGCGCGGCCTCGACGCCGAGCCGGTCGATCTCGATGGCTTCCGTCGAATGGTCGGCAAGGCCGCAATCCTCGTCCAGAACCATCATCGGCAACACCCGGTCGTGGCGGCGGCGGTTGGCGTCTATGTGGCGCATGATCGCATAAAGCCAGCCGCCGAGATTTCCGCCCCGCCACTGGCTGCGGCGCTCGAAGGCGACCGTGAGCGTGTTCTGCAAAAGATCGTCTCCGTCCGCCGCCGATCCGGCCAGAGCGCCGGCCATGCGGCGGAGCTTCGGCAATTGCGCAAGTATTTCGGTTTCGAAGTCGGAATGCGACGGCGCAGCCTCAGCGCGACGCTGCGCCGTTCCGGCGCGATCATGCCGGGCGCGCCACCTGCCAGTTGCCGTGATCGGCGTTCTGGCCGGTGATGTCGCCGGATTTCTTGTCCGCAGAGCGGAAGTAGAGCGGTTCGCCATTCAATGCCCACTGTCTCTGGCCATCCTTGCGCACCACAAAGCTGTAATGTGCGAACGGTTGCGCGGATGGGTTGGCGAGATATGGGGGCCATTCCTTCGCGCAGCTACCGTAGCAAACGGATTGGTGGTTTGCGTCCTTGTCATAGGTGTAGAGCGTCTGGCCGTTCTGTCCGGCGAGAACCTGACCGTCCGGCGTGTTGATCGCCTGGAAGGTGGTGGTGCCGGCATGGGCGATCCCGGCAAAGGCTGCAAGCGCTGCGGCTGCGAGGATCGGTGTCTTCTTCATCATGGTTGTCTGTCCGTGTCGTGATAACCGCAGATTGCGGTGGTTACGTGCCATAGACACCTCAGCGCGGCGGTTTATTCCCGCGCGATGCGATTTTTTGTTGCCGAGCGGCGGCGAATCCTGCCAATTCACGCTCATGGATTTTTCACCGCAACAGGATGAAGCGCTACAGGCGGCGGCGCGCTGGCTGAAGGAAGGCCGGGCGCCGGTCTTTCGCCTTTTCGGTTTCGCCGGAACCGGCAAGACCACGCTGGCGCGCTATTTCGCAGAGCATGTCGACGGCGAGGTGCTGTTTGCCGCCTTCACCGGTAAGGCGGCGCAGGTGCTGCGCTCGCGCGGCGCCACCAATGCCCGCACCATCCATTCGCTGATCTATCGCCCCAAGGGCGAGGAGATGATAGAGGACGAGGAGACCGGCAAGACCTCGGTGTCGCCGATGTTCACTCTCAACCGCCAGAGCCCGCTCGCCAAGGCGGCGCTGATCATCATCGACGAATGTTCGATGGTGGACGAGAAGCTCGGCCAGGATCTTGTCTCCTTCGGCACGCCGGTGCTGGTGCTTGGCGATCCCGGCCAGTTGCCGCCCGTCTCCGGCGGGGGCTATTTCACCAATCACGAACCCGATTTTCTGCTAACCGAGATCCATCGCCAGGCCCGCGACAACCCGATCATCGATCTCGCCATGAAGGTGCGCGAGGGCAATGAGATCGGCTATGGCGATTACGGCCTCGCGCAGGTGATCTCCAAGCACGATGTCACCCAGGATCTGGTGCTGGATGCCGATCAGGTTCTGGTCGGCACCAACCGCACAAGGCGGCGCTATAACCAGCGGCTGCGCGAGCTGAAGGGTTTTTCGCAGGTCCACCCGCAGGCCGGCGACAAGCTTGTCTGCCTCAGAAACGATCCGGCCAAGGGCCTGCTCAACGGTTCGCTCTGGAAGGTGATGTCCGCCTCGCGCGAAACGGTGAAGCCCGGCATCAACCTGCTGGTGAACCCGGAGGAGGACGATCCCGATCGCGGCGCGTCTCGCATCAAGCTCCTCAAGGCGGCGTTCGAAGACAGCGAAACCGAAATTCCGTGGTCGACGAAAAAACGCTATGATGATTTCGACTACGGCTATGCGCTGACCGTCCACAAGGCCCAGGGCTCGCAGTGGAACAATGTCGTGCTGTTCGATGAAAGCTGGGCGTTTCGCGATACGCGGGAGCGCTGGCTCTATACGGCGATCACCCGCGCGGCCGAAAAACTGACCATCGTCATGTAAAGACGCAACCGTGTATTGCCGCAAGGCGCGCTTTGGCGCATACACGGCGAGGCGCCTTTCGGCGCGGTACATCTGGAGGGAGCCATGGTCGCCAAGCTTTCCGTTAACCTGAATGCGATTGCCCAGTTGCGCAACCGGCGCGATCTGCCGTGGCCGAGCGTGCACCATTTCGGCAGGATCGCCCTTGAAGCGGGCGCGCATGGCCTGACGGTGCATCCGAGGCCCGACCAGCGCCATATCCGGTTTTCCGATCTTCCGGTGCTGCGGGCGCTGATCGATGACGAGTTCCCGCAGGCGGAGTTCAATATCGAAGGCTATCCAAGCGATTTCTTTATCGGGCTCTGTCTGGAAACCGAGCCCGAGCAGGTGACGCTGGTGCCGGATGACCCGGCCCAGGCAACTTCCGACCATGGCTGGAAATTCGCCGATCATCGCGACCTGCTGAAGAAGTCGGTCGAGAAGCTCAAGAAGAAGAATATCCGGGTTTCGATGTTCGCCGATGGCGACGCGAGCGCTGCCGAGCTCGACGCGGCGCGCGAAAGTGGAGCGGACCGGATTGAACTCTATACCGGCCCTTATGGCGCGTGTTTCGATGATCCCGACAGGGAGGCCGCGCTCGCCAGGCAGTTGGGCGAGACGGCCGGTCTTGCGCTCGAACGCGGCCTTGGCGTCAATGCCGGCCACGACCTGACCGTCGCCAACCTTCCGCCGCTTGTGGCCGCGATACCGGATCTGGCGGAGGTCTCGATCGGCCATGGCCTGACCGCCGACGCGCTGGAATACGGCATGGCGGAGAGCGTGAGGCGCTTCCGCCATGCCTGTGGCGAACCGGTCTGAGCTGGCGCTGCTTCAGGCGGACAGGGCTTCGCGGTTGTTCTCGAAGAAGGCGCGAAGCGGCTTCGGCTTGCGACCGGTGAGGCATTCGAAATCATCATTGACGATGTCGAAATTGCCGGCGCGGATATTGTCGTCCGTGCTGACGAGCATGTCCACGAGGAAGGGCGGCAGGCCCGCGCATTCCAGGGTCTTGCGCAGCGCGGCGCTGTCGACATGCTGCACCGCGAGCGGCTTGCGGCTGAATTCGCGCGCCAGCGCGGCAACATCCTCGATGGTGTGGCCTTCGGGGCCGACGAGCGTGTAGATCGCGTTCCCATCGGTTTCCGCAATCAGAGCCGCGGCCAGCGCCCGGGCGCAATCCTCGTGGGCGATGTAGCTGAGCTTGCCCTGGCCCGCCGCCGACATGATCACGCCGTGCTCCAGCGCCTGCGGCAGGCTCATCAGCAGGTTTTCCTGATACCAGGTGTTGCGCAGGATGGTGTAGCCGAGGTCGCTTTCCTTGACCGCCCTCTCGCTCCCCAGATGATCGCCCGCGAAGCTGATGAGCGAGTTCTCGGGGCCCGGCATCGAGGTATAGACGATATGGCGCGCGCCGGCCGCCTTGGCGGCTTTGACGGCAGCGCTGTGCTGGGCGACCCGATCGACCCCGGGGAAAACGGCATCCGTTGAGATGATGGCCACCCGCTCGGCCCCTTCGAAGGCGGGGCCCAGGGTTTCGGGCGCATTGAAATCGGCGTGCCGCACCACCACGCCTTTCTCGGCATAGTCGGCAAGCTTGGTCACGTCGCGGGTGGCGGCGATGATCCGGGCGGGGTCTTTGCCGGAGGCCAGAAGAAAGTCCAGCGTTTGGCGGCCAAGCTTTCCGGACGCGCCGGTGACGAGGATTGTCGGGTTGTTCATGGGTGGTATCCCGATTAGAGTAAAGCTATGATAGAACTATAGTCTCAAAAAGAGACCGTAATTCATCTAATATGACCGTCGCCGTTGTAAAGACGGGTTTTATTTGTGCGGTGGTTACACGGTTGTGACCGGGAGAAAGAAATGGCCGACGATCTTCGCTTGTGGAGTCGCGCGCAGCTTGCCGAGATCATCGCTGACGATGGGGTCGGGAACTGCCCGGTGCGCGATGTGCTCAATCAGGTTTCCGGAAAATGGAGCAGCCTGCTGCTGATGGCGCTTTCGAGCGGACCGCTGCGCTTTGCCGAACTCAAGCGCATGACGCCGGACATCTCGCAACGCATGCTCACCAAGACATTGAGAGACCTTCACCGCGACGGTTATATCACCCGCACCGTGTTTCCCACCAAGCCGCCGAGGGTCGTATACGAACTGACGGAGACGGGCCGGTCGTTTCTCGAACCGTTCTCGCTGCTGGTCACCTGGGCGAAGGAAAACCACAGGCAGATCAGCGAGGCGCGCAGCGCATTCGATCGCGCCGAAAACGAGATGATCTTCTGATCTGGCAAAAATAAACGCCCCGGAGCAGGGGGTGCCGGGGCGTTTACTTGGGGGTCACTTACGAACTTATAGACAAGAAACGCAGTCCGTGTCCGTCTGGTTCCCATCTATGGTTAATTTTCCGGCGATTTGAAGGCAAAGCGGATTCCTGCGCTTGTCGAGATGAAGCGCATAATTGCCGTTCGTGCTGGAAGTTGCCTTGAAATGCCGAAGGGGAGCTGTGTCAGAAGCTGCGGCCAAGCCCGATGCCGCCATAGGTCAGGCCGCTGTTGGGGGAGGCGAAATCGGCGTTCGAGGAATGGCGCACCGTCGCCGTCAGGCTCCAGTTTTCATCGAGATTGACGCCGAGCGCGAGATATTCGTGGAACAGGAGGTGCGAGCCGACGCCGGGTCCGCGGCCGCCCTCGTCAATATCGGCGTTGGTCAGCGCGCCGCCGAAGCCGATATCGGCGAAAGTCGGTCCCAGCAACGGAAACTTCCAGCTCGCGCCTGCCATGATCTGCGATGATTCGTCGTCGGTCGAGATGCTGGCGCTCAGGAAGAAACGGGGGTGGAAAACCTTGTCGAACCCTTCCCGGCCTTCGCTGTGCAGCGGATCGAAGAACACACTCGGAATCAGGAAGACGCCGCTTTCGAAATCCGATTTGGCGCCGAGCGAGGCAGCGACCTCGAAGCGCACCTCATCGAAGATGCTGTCGGTGGAGACTGGCGCGGCAGAACCGCTCACGCCATTCATATCGGCGGCTGACGCGGAGGTTGCTGTTACCAGAGCGACCGCAAGGCCCGCTGCCGATTTGGAAAACCTATTCAAATACATAAGAACGATCCAGTGGAATCACGTGGGCAGCAAGGATGCGCTGCTTCGATTTTGACACATTACTGACCATTCTTGCTTTGCCGTCAAGCCAAATATGGTTAATTTCAGGCAGTCTCCAACTGGCCCAGCGCCGCCTCGAAAAGACGGCGACCGTCCGTGCCGCCATGGGCCGGTTCGATCAGGTTTTCGGGGTGCGGCATCATGCCGAGCACGTTGCCGGCTTCGTTGACAAGGCCCGCGATGTCGTTGACGGAGCCGTTGGGGTTGGTGCCATCGGCATAGCGGAACGCCACCTGACCGCGATCTTCGAGCGCCGCAAGCGTGTCGGCATCGGCGAAGTAATTGCCGTCATGATGGGCGACCGGGCAGCGGATCACCTCGCCGGCGGCATAGCCGCTGGTGAAGACCGTGCGGTTATTGGCAACCTTCAGGCGGACCTCGCGGCACACGAATTTCAGCGATGCATTGCGCATCAGCGCGCCGGGCAGAAGACCGGCCTCGAGCAGGATCTGGAAGCCGTTGCAGACGCCGATGACGCGCACGCCCGCGCGCGCCTTCTCGGCAACCGCGCGCATGACCGGCATGCGGGCGGCAATCGCGCCGCAGCGCAGGTAATCGCCATAGGAGAAGCCGCCGGGGATCACGATCAGGTCGACATCCGGCAGCTCGGTCTCGGTCTGCCAGACGGTGACCGGTTCGGCCCCGGAAATCTGCTTGAGGGCTGCGAACATGTCGCGGTCGCGGTTAAGGCCGGGAAGCTGGATGAGAGCGGATTTCATGGCAAACCCCGATCAGTTCAGCTCGATGGCGTAGTTTTCGATCACCATATTGGCCAGCAGCTTCTCGCACATTGCCGCGACGTCGGCTTCCGCCTTGGCACGGTCATCGGTGTCGAGCGAGAGGTCGAAGACCTTGCCCTGGCGCGCGCCGGACAGGCCGTCGAAGCCCAGGCCATGCAGCGCGCCTTCGATCGCCTTTCCCTGCGGATCGAGTACGCCGTTTTTCAAGGTGACGATGACGCGTGCGTTGATCACTGGCTTAACCTCAGCTTGTGTTCGAAAATTCTATTTGACCAGGACGGGGCCGGCGGCGCGCGCCGGCTCGTTCTCATTCATGATTCCGAGCCGGCGGGCGACCTCGGAATAGGCGCTGGCAGCAACGCCGTCGCTGCCCTCGACGCGCGAATCGAGACGCTGGCGGGTCGCCAGATCCATCAGGCGACAGCTGTCGGGCGAGATCTCGTCGGCCAGGATGATGCGCATCATGTCGCCCTCGAACAGACGGCCGCATTCGATCTTGAAATCGACGAGCTGCATGCCGGCGCCAAGAAACAGGCCGGACAGGAAGTCGTTTATCCGGATCGCCAGCGCCATCATGTCGTCGAGCTCGGGCGGCGATGCCCAGCCGAAGGCGGTGATGTGTTCCTCGGTCACCAGCGGGTTGCCGAGCTCGTCGGAATTCAGGCTGAACTCGACGATCGAGCGGGGCAGAGGAACGCCCTCTTCGATGCCGAGCCGGCGCGACAGCGAGCCGGCGGCGATATTGCGCACGGTCACGATCAGCGGGATCATCTCCACTTCGCGCACCAGTTGCTCGCGCATGTTGAGGCGGCGGATGAAATGGGTGGGAATACCGATCGCATTCAGATGCCCGAAGACATATTCCGAAATGCGGTTGTTCAGAACACCCTTTCCGTCGATCACGTCGGCGCCCGCACCCGGTTCGGTGCTGGCGTCGTCCTTGAAGAACTGGATCAGGGTTCCGGGCTCGGGGCCCTCGTACAGGACCTTACCCTTGCCTTCATAAACCCGGCGGCGACGACTCATCTCTGTCTCGTATACGTTGGCGCAAAATGCGCTGAAATCATCAGTTTCGCTGCAATAGCGAGTTTGCGCCGCTTTCTCAATCAAAACCACGTGTTTTTCAAGGCAATTGCGGTTTTGCACGATTTGCTGACGACAAAGCGTCGCATGCGGACAAATTTTGAAGAAAATACCGGTTTTTTTCTTCTCAATCGCGCCGAGTCATACCATCTTAGGTAAGTAGGACTATCAGGGAGGCCGACATGGCAGATCGAATCTTTGCAGACCGCGGGCGCGCGCACGAGGCCGCCTATACGGCGGAACAGCATGCGCATTTCAATACGCTCGCCCGGCGCAACCGCATGCTGGCAAACTGGGCGGCAGGACTTTTGGACCGTGAAGGCGACCAGGCCTATATCAGCGAAGTGATGGCGAGCCATTTCATCGAGGCTGGCGATGCGGATCTGACGGGCAAGCTGATGGCGGACTTCAAAGCCGCCGGCGTCGAAATGGACGAGCAGACCATTCACGCCAAGCTGAACGAGTTCATGATCGCGGCCGCCGCTCAGGAAAAGGGCTCGGCTTGATTTGGCTTGAGCGGTCGCGGCTTTTTGGGAAGGCGTGACCGCTCTGCTTCTTTTTCGAGGCGCGGCCGATCGGGCCGCTCCCCGCGCATCGCTCAGCCGAGTTTCACGATCCTGACAGTCTCGCCCGCTTCAACTGCCTTGGCATGAGGCGGGCGGATGATCAGGCAATCCGCTTCGGCAAGCGTGGCCTGCAGGGATGAATCCTGCCGCGCGAAGGGCGCGACCCGGCCCTCGGGGTCGAAGCGGCCGCGCATATAGTGCTGGCGCGGGCCGTTTTCCGCGAGCGTGGACGCGGCGATGGCGGTGGTCTCGCGCTGGCGCGGCGGGAAGTGTCCGACATGGCGGATCAGCGGTTCGGCAAAGAGCAGGGCGCAGACGAAGCTCGAGACCGGGTTGCCGGGCAGGCCGAGCACCCGCATGTCTGCGAGCCGGCCGACCATCAGCGGCTTTCCCGGCCGCATCGCGATCTTCCAGAAATCGAGTTCCATGCCCATCGCGGAAAGCGTGGGGCGGATCAGGTCGTGATCGCCGACCGACGCGCCGCCGATCGTCACCAGAATATCAACCTTCGCCTCGACCGCCTTTTCCACGGCCCTACGGATCGCCGATTCGCTGTCGCCGGCAATGCCGAGATCGATGACGTCCGCGCCATTGTTGCGGGCAAGTGCTGTAATGGCGACACTGCCGGACGCCGAAATCTGGCCGGGGCCGGGAAGCGTGCCGGGCGGCACGAGCTCATTGCCCGTAGCAAGCACGGCGATGCGTGGTCGCCGGAAGACGGAAAGCGTTGCGTGGCCACCGGCTGCGGCAAGCGAAAGCGCTCGGGCGTCCAGCGCGCGGCCGTGGCTGAGCAGGATATCGCCGTCGGCAAAATCCTGTCCGGCCTCCCGGACATTGTCGCCCACGGCGGCAGCGGTTTTGAAGAAGACGCCGGCATCGCCGCGCTTTTCGGTATTTTCCTGTATCACCACGCTGTCGGCGCCTTGCGGCAACGGCGCTCCGGTGAAAATCCGCATCGCGGTTCCGGCGGTCACATGCGCATCCGGCATCGCGCCGGCGGCGACCTCGCCGATGACCTGAAGCTCCGCGCCTGCGGGCCCGATATCGGTAGCGCGCACCGCATAGCCATCCATGGCGGAGGCCGAAAAGGGCGGTTGGGTTATTCGGGAGACGATATCCTCGCCAAGCACGCGCTCACTGGCCTCCGCGAGCGCCACGGTTTCCGTGTCGCTCACCCGCGGCGCATGCTCCAGCAGGATCTCGCCGGCTCTTTCAACGCTCAGCAGGGGATCGGCCATGGCTCAGGCTCCGCGTTTGAAGTCGCCGCTTGCGCCGCCGGATTTCTCGACCAGCCGTATCGCGCCGATTTCCATTTCGCGGTCGGCGGCCTTGGCCATGTCGTAGATCGTAAGGCAGGCGACGGAAACCGCAGTCAGCGCCTCCATCTCCACGCCGGTCTTGCCCGAAAGCGAAGCGGTGGCGACGACCCTGAGACCCGGAAGCGCCGCGTCGGCTTCGATGTCGACGGCGATCTTTGTCAACATCAGCGGATGGCAGAGCGGGATGAGGTTGGCGGTCTGTTTTGCGCCCATGATTCCCGCCAGCCGGGCGGTGGCGATGACGTCGCCCTTCTTGGCGTTGCCGCTTTCGATCAGCGCGAGCGTTTCGGGCTTCATCCGCACATGGCCTTCCGCCGTGGCGGAGCGGACGGTTTCGGCCTTGGCGCCGACATCGACCATGCGGGCCTCGCCGCTCTCTGCGATATGGGTCAGTCCGGCGGGCTTGTCGGTCATGGCGCGGCCTCGGCTGTGCCCTTCAGCAGCGCACGGGTGGCGGCGGCGATATCGTCCTTGCGCATCAGGCTCTCGCCCACGAGGAAGGTGGAGATGCCGACCTTTTTCAGCCGCAGGCAGTCATCATGAACGAAAATGCCGCTTTCGCCGACGATCAGCCGGTCATCCGGGATCATCGGAACGAGCCTTTCGCTGGTCTCG
Organism: Martelella sp. AMO21009; assembly: GCF_053484295.1. Taxonomy (NCBI): domain Bacteria; kingdom Pseudomonadati; phylum Pseudomonadota; class Alphaproteobacteria; order Hyphomicrobiales; family Aurantimonadaceae; genus Martelella; species Martelella sp. AMO21009. Next base: position 214,600 of record NZ_JBAKFR010000005.1, on the reverse strand, counting down.
AGCGAGACGTCGAAGGTGCGCAGATTGCGGTTGTTGATGCCGATCAGCGGCGAGGAGAGCTTCAGCGCCCGCTCGCATTCGGCCTCGTCGTGGACCTCGATCAGCGCGTCCATGCCAAGTTCGAACGCGGTCTCCTCCAGAATCCGGGCCTCGTCATCGGAAAGGCTCGCCATGATGATCAGGATGCAATCGGCCTGCCAGGCGCGGGCCTCGTAGACCTGATAGGGCTCGAACATGAAATCCTTTCGGAGCGCGGGAAGGGCGCAGGCCGCCTTGGCGGCGGCGAGGAATTCCGGCGCGCCCTGGAAGCTTGGCGTATCGGTCAGCACCGAGAGGCAGGCCGCGCCGCCCTCCTCATAGGACGCGGCGAAGGCCGGCGGATCGAAATCGGGGCGGATCAGACCCTTGGAGGGGCTCGCCTTCTTGATTTCTGCGATCAGGCCGAAATCGCCCGCAGCCTTCCTGGCGAAAAGCGCATCGGCAAAGCCGCGCGGTTGATCGAGATCGCGGATCCGGGCCTTCAGCTCATCGAGCGGCACGGTGCTCTTCGCAGCGGCGATTTCCTCGCGCTTGTAGGCTTCGATCTTCTTCAGGATATCGGTCATGGCCGGGCCTCATGTTCTGGCTTGCGGTTCGACACGGCCACCAGACGGTCGAGCGCAAGCGCGGCCTTGCCGCTTTCCAGCGCATCCGTGGCAATCGCCATGCCATCGGCGATCGTGTCTGCCTTGCCCGCGACCACAAGAGCCGCTGCGGCATTGCAGAGCGCGATATCGCGATAGGCATTCTTCTCGCCGGCAAGCACCCTGCGCAGCGCCGCCGCGTTGACCTTGCCATCACCGCCGCGCAAGGCCTTGAGTTCGACCTGCGGAACGCCGAAGTCGGCGGGCGACAGCGTGAATTCGCGGATCTTGCCGTCGGCAAGCTCGGCCACCAGCGTCTCGCCCGTCGTGGTGATCTCGTCAAGGCCCTGGCCGTGGACGACCCAGACCTTTTCCGACCCATGGTCGTGCAGAACCTCGGCAAGCGGACGCACCCATTCGGCGGAGAACACGCCGAGCAATTGCCGCTTGACGCCTGCGGGATTGGAAAGCGGGCCGAGCAGATTGAAGATCGTGCGGGTGCCGAGCTCGACGCGCGACGGGCCGACATGGCGCATGGCGGCGTGGTGCTTCTGCGCAAACATGAAGCCGATACCGGCCTCTTCCAGACAGGCCTCGATCAGGGCCGGCGTGATATCGAGATCGACGCCGAGCTCCGACAGGCTGTCGGCAGTGCCTGAACGGGAGCTGAGCGCGCGGTTGCCGTGCTTGGCGACCGTGACCCCGGCGCCGGCGGTTATGATCGCCGCCAGCGTCGAGATGTTGTAGGTCCCCGCGCCATCGCCGCCGGTGCCGACGATGTCGATGGCATCGGCCGGCGCTTTGACGGGGGTCATCTTGGCGCGCATGGTCGAGACGGCGCCGACGATCTCGTCGACCGTTTCGCCTTTGACCCTCAGCGCCATCAGGAAACCGCCGATCTGCGAGGGCGTGGCCTCGCCCGACATCAGCAGATCGAAGGCCCGGCGGGCTTCGTCACTGGTAAGCGACTGGCCGCTTGCGACTTTCGCGATGAAGGGCTTCAGCTCGGACATTGTTCGCTCTTCTTATCTGAGGTTGATCGCCTGCTGGGCCAGCGTCTGGTTGATCGTGACGCCGTATTCGCCCTGCAGCTTGTTGATCATTTCGTCGAGAATGTCATCGCCCGCATAGGATGCGATGGCATTGACCGCCTGGTCGTCGCCGGATGCCGCCAGCGTGCCGACCGGGTTGACGACGGCCACGACCTTCAGCACCACCTGTTCGGTGCCGCTGTCGCGCGGCGCGGTGGCCACGGTGCCCAGCGGACCGCTGAAGGCGGCGGCGACGGCTTCCGGGCCGAGATCGTCATTCTGCGTGGTGCGGGTGACGGAGGTCACGCTGTTGACGTCGATCGCCAGTTCATCGGCAATCTGCTGCAGGCTCTCGCCGTCCTCGACGCGCGCCTGCAACTCGTTCGCCTTGTCGGCCAGGGCCTCGCGCTGCTGCTCGGCCGCCCAGTCGACCTCCACCTGGCTGCGGACCTCGTCGAATTCGCGGTCGCGCGACGGGGTGATGTCGACGACCTCATACCAGACGACGCCGCCGTCATTGAGCGTGAGCGGCAGGTTCTCGACGCCGATATCGCTGTCGAAGGCTGAGGCAACGAGTTCGGTGCCGAGCGGAATATCGGCAACGGGAGTGCCGCTTTCATCATTGCCCTGGGCGTCGATGGCGTCGATGGTCACCGGCTCAAGGCCCAAGCTTTGGGCTGCTTCGGCCATCGATGCGCCGCCAGCGCGCTGGTCCTCATACTGGTTCTCGACATTCAGGATATCGTCCGTGGCCTGCTGCTCGGCGAGTTCCTGGCGGATCCGGTCCTTGACCTCGTCGAACGGCGTGACCTGTTCGGGCGAGATCGCGGTGACGCGCAGGATCACCGGGCCGAAATTGCCCTGGACGACTTCGCTGGTGCCGCCCTCGTTCTCGATGGCGAAGGCCGCCTCGTCGATCGTCGGGTCCGGAAACTGGCCCTTGCGATAGATGCCGAGGGTCACGTCGCCGGTTGTCTTGCCCTGTTCGCTGATAAGCTGGTCGAATGTCTTGGTGCCGTCGGCAAGCGCCTGGGCGGCCTGTTCGGCTTCGGCCTGATCGGAGAAGGTGAGCTGCTGGATGCGGCGCTCCTCCGGCGTGGTGAAGCTTGAAATCCGGGCGTCGTAATCCTCGCGCACGGCGGCATCGGTGATAGCGTCCGGATCGGCGATATCGGACGGATGCAATGCGACGTAGGAAACCTTGCGATATTCCGGCGCGCGATAGGCGGCCTTGCGCTGCTCGAACCATGGCTTCAGCACCTCGTCGCCCGGCGATTTCACCGGCTCGATGAAGGCGTTGTTCAGCACGATGTAATCGACGCCGCGCGACTGGTTGCGGTATTCGCTGATGGCGTCCACCAGCGTTTTCGGCGGGACGAAGCCGTCGGCAATGCCATCGACGACCTGGGAGCGCACGGCGACCTTGGAGCGTTCGGCGACATAGTCATCCTCGTTGAGGCCGACATTGCGCAACAGTGCGCTGAAGCGCTGACGGTCGAAACGGCCGTCGGCGTTCTGGAAGGCGGGGTCCTGGGCGATGATTTCGGCCAGCCGGTCTTCGGAGAGGCCGAGATTCATATCGTCGGCGAGCTGATCGAGCGCGGCGCCGGCAACGAGCTGGGCATTGACCTGCTGGTCGACGCCGATCATGCGGGCTTCCTCGCCGGTCAGCCGCCGGCCGAACTGGTTGCTGAGGCTGTTTAGCTGGCGCTGATAGGCGAGGCGGTATTCATTGGCCGAGACGGTCTTGTCGCCGACCTTGAGCACCACATCGGAATTGCCGGACAGGAACGCGCTCGACGCCCCCCATACGCCGAAGGAGATGATCAGCAGGATCAAGAGGAGTTTCGCGACCCAGGTCTGGGCGCCTTTGCGCATTGTCTCTAGCATTCTTGTGCAGTCCCTGTTGCCGGTCCTTCGGTTTTGTGACGCTTCATAGACGAAGATGCAACCGAATTGAAGCCGCAGATGCAATGGCCGGCCGGGCAGGGGCGATAACCGATCATTAACCATAAATGTTAAGCATGTTTGCAAAAGCACGCATGGCAATAGGTTCTTAAGGTCCTGCAACCAGAATCACCCCAGTTTTGGAAAGGCGGCCGATTCCCCGAATGCGCGGATCGGGTCGCAAGGGGTGGGTAATGCGTGGTTTGAGATTTCGGCAGGGCGCTGCCAGAGCATTGTTTCTGAGTTCCTCCGCACTTCTGGTCGCCTGGAGCGCGCCAGGTATGGCCGCCGACTTCAACTGGACAGGCGCGACCTCCACCGACTGGTACGCGACGGAGAACTGGACCGTGGACGGCAGCCAGCCGTCGCTTCCGCCGAAATCCGGTGATAACGTAACCATCAATACGCTGAACAATGCGCCGGTGCTGACCCCCGACCGCGGCACGGAATACATAAGCAACTTCATCGTGGGCGACACGGCGGCCGGCAAGCTAACCTCCAACGCCACGGTCAGCGGCGAGGTGGTGACCCTCGGCGCATCCGCCGGCGGCAACGGCACTGTCATCGTTCAGGGCGCCGGCAGCGCGATCCAGTTCGACAAGCTCATCACGGTCGGCGGTGCCGGTACCGGCTCGCTGACGATGCAGTCCGGCGCGAAGGGGCAGACCGGCGCAATCACCATCGGCAACGCGGCAAGCGGCGAGGGAACCTTCAGCCTCGACGGCGCGGGAACGGAGATGCGCACCTACGGCACCGGCGCCAACAGTGTGGTGATCGGCAATCTGGGCACGGGCACGCTCAACGTTACCGGTGGGGCCAAATTCGAATCGAATCAGACGATCATCGGACAGGGCGCCGGCGGGGACGGCGCGGTAACGATCTCCGGCGCGAACTCGGAATGGAACGGCTATGGCGATCTCACGGTCGGGCAGTCCGGAACCGGCTCGGTGACCGTGAACAATGGCGGCCACGCGATCAGCGGCTCGCTCAGCATCGGCCAGAACGACAGCTCCACCGGAAACACCGCGACGGTGACCGGCGCGGGCTCGCTCTGGAACGTCTACAATGACATCGCAATCGGCGGCAGCGTCGCCGGCGGCGGCTCCGGCGGCGAAGGCTCGCTCTCCGTTCTCGCCGGAGCGACGATGACCGCCAGCAACATGACGGTCGGTTATGTCAGCGGCGGTGAAGGCACGGTCACGATCGATGGCGCGGGCACGCAGCTGCAGCTTTCGGCGGCGCTGAAGGTCGGCAATTCCGGCGATGGCGGCCTTACCGTATCGGACGGTGCGACGGTTACCGCTGATTACGCGATGCTGGGCGTCAATGCGACCGGGTATGGCGGTGCCGTGATTACCGGCGACGGCAGCAGCGTGACGCTGACCAACCGGATGACGGTGGCCGCCAAGGGCGATGGCGCGCTCGGCATTTTCGATGGCGCCACGCTGAATTCCAATGGCGGCGTGATCGGCCGCGATGCCGACAGCGAGGGCGCCGTTGCGCTGACGACCGGCGGGGTCTGGACAAACACCTCCAATCTCACCGTCGGACAGGATGGCGCAGGCCTTCTCGGCATCGCCAGCGGCGCGAAGGTGACCAACAAGACAGCCGTGCTCGGGGCATCGGCAACCGGGAGCGGCGGGGTGCTGGTCGCGGGAGCCGGCTCAAGCTGGGACGTCGATGGCAGCATCACCGTCGGCGAAAGCGGCACAGGTCTGTTCTCCGTCACCACCGGGGCGACGGCCACCAGTACGGCGAGCGTTGTGGCCGATGCGGCGGGATCGTTCGGCCTCGCCGAAGTCTATGGCGGCAGTTGGACGGTCAATGGCGATCTTGTGGTCGGCAATGGCGGCTCCGGCGTTCTCGACGTAGCAGAGAACGGCATCGTCACGGCCGATAGCCTGATTCTTGCCGCAGAGAGCGGTTCGCAGGGCGGCCTCGTCATCGGCGGCATTCCCGGTGTCGGCAGCGCTGTCGCGCCGGGCGAAGTGGCGATACCCACCGTCGCTTTCGGCGAGGGCACCGGCCTTATCGTCTTCAATCACACCTCATCTGATTATGTCTTCGCGCCGACCATCAGCGGGGCGGGGCAGATAGCTGCGTTGTCCGGCACCACGATCCTGACTGCCGACAACACCAATACAGGCCTGACGACGATCGGCTCCGGCGCTGAAATCCAGGTAGGCGCGGGCGGCACGACGGGAACGCTCGGCGGCGATGTCGCGGTGGATTCCGGCGGTACTCTGAGCTTTGCCCGCTCCGACGATATCGAATTCCGCGGCGCGCTGAGCGGCTCCGGCGCTCTGGTGCAGAAGGGACCGGGCGAGCTCAACCTTTCCACCGACAGCGCGGATTTTACCGGTTCGCTTGAAGCGGCCGGCGGCACGCTCGACATCGACGCCGACCTGCGCGGCGCGACCGTGAAAGTGGCCTCCGGCGCGACGCTTGGCGGTTCCGGCGTCATCGGCGATACCCATGTGAGCACAGGCGGCACGTTCCGCGGCGGCGACAGCAAGGGGTCGATCACGGTCGACGGCGATCTCGATTTCGATCCCGACGCGACCTATGTCGCCGTGATCGCGATCAATCAGGAGCCGGCTGTCGTCACAGGCATCGTCGCCTTCGATGACACCGCGATCGATCTCGATTTCGATCAGGGCGGGGTGCTGAAGAAGGAATATACGCTGCTCCAGGCCGGCAACCTGACCGGCACCTACGATCCATCGCTTGATTCGTTGCCCTCCCAGTTCCGCGGAACGATCACCGACGAGGACAATGCGCTGAAGCTCGGCCTTGCCTATGTCGGCGGCAATTTCAACTTCTCGGCGCTCGGGCAGGGCGTCAACACGGCGCTCGTCAATGCCTTCAACGATGGCGTTCCGCTGCAGGGCACGCTTGCGGCTGGCATGCTGCAATCCGGCCAGGCCTACGAGGCGGCGATGACCACGCTGGGCGGCGAACTCGGCATCAACGCGACGATGACGGCGACGCTCGGCATGGACAATTTCCTGCGCCGCTCCTCCAATCCCAACCGCTTGCTCGCCGGCTGGCGGCCGATCGAGAAGGATAGCGATGAGGACGCGGTGCAGAATGCGCCGGCGGCGACATCGGGTCTCGCCTACTGGGCGGTCGGCGGCTATGACGGCTATGCTGGCGCTGCCGGCGATCCGCGCTGGGACTGGTCCGCGGCGCGACGCAATGGGATTTACGCCGCGCTCAACCCGGTCAACACCGGCTGGCTCGAATATAATGGCGGCAGTTCGAGCGTTGACGGCAACGCGCAGGCCGGCAATTCCGGCGCCGATATCGACAGCAGCATGCTCGAGGGCGGCTATCTGGCGCGGCTCGACGATGCAAACGCGATCGGCATCATATTCGGCGGCGGCAGCTCGACCTACAAGCAGACGGAGCAGGACGGCAAGGCGGATTCGCAAAGCTTCCACGCCGCCATCAACGGCGTCACCCAGAACAAGGAAGGGTTTTATGCGACCGCTGCCCTCGGCGGCGGCGTTGACAGCATCGACACCAAACGCACGGTCGCCTTCGGCGATGCCGTCGACCAGTTGCGCGGCTCCTATTCGGCGACCACTGTCGGCGGGCGGATCGAGGCGGGCGGCCGCATCGTCCAGAACGGCGTGGCGCTGATGCCGTTCGTCGGGGCGAGCGTGGTCTACACCCACGCGCCTGATTATCAGGAAGAGGTCGAGGCCGGTTATGGCAATGCCGCGCTTGCCTATTCCGATGTGGGCCTGTTCCGCGGCACTGTCGAGGCCGGGCTCGGCTTCGATACCGCCGCCGGCGACGTGGCGCGCCGGTTCGCGCTCAATGGCCGCGTTTCCTATCTCTACCGCTATGGCGGCGGCGGCGATGCCAGCGCGCGCTTCCTGGCGTTGCCGGGCTACGGCTTCTCGATCTCCAGCAATGCGCCCACCGGCAGCGCCGTTGCCGCCAATGTCGCTGCCAGGATCCAGCTCACCTCGCAGGCTGACCTCAGCCTTGGCGCCTATGGCGAATGGGGCGCGGGCTATTCGGCGCTGATCGCCTCGGCGAAACTGCGTTACGTCTGGTAGGTCTTCGCGCAAGCCCGTGCGCTCCTTCTTGAGGCGCGGGCGTTTCTGTGCCATCAAGAGCGCCGAAAAGGAGGGGCCATGTCTCTTTCCCACCGTCCTCTTGATCATCTTGTCCTGCCGGTCGTCGATCTCGCGACCGCGCGGCTCAGGCTTTCCGCCCTCGGTTTTGCCGTGGCGCCGGAGGCGCGGCATCCGTTCGGTACGGAAAATGCCTGCGTCTACTTCTCCGATTCGACCTATCTGGAGCCGATCGCGATCGCCGACCAGCAGATCTACGATCAGAATTTCCCGAAATCCGAATTCGTGCGCCGCGACCGCGCCTATCGCTTCCGCAACGGCGATGACGGGCTCTCGGCCATCGTCTTCAAGAGCGAGGATGCGCAAGCTGATCATTCGGATTTCGCTGAAGCCGGACTTGGGGTCGGCGATCTTTTCAGCTTCTCCCGGCCATACAAGCTTGCCGACGGAACGGAAGCGGTTGCCGGCTTCCGGCTCGCTTTCGCCGCCGATCTGCGTGCGCCGGATCTGTTCTTCTTCACCTGCGAACGCCTGCAGGCGCTTGCCCCCGATGAAACCCTCATGGGCCATCAGAACGGGGTGACCGGCATTTCGGGAATTCTGCTCGGCGCGGACTATCCGATGGAATTCGAGCCGTTGTTGCAGTCGCTCACCCGCGCCGGCGAGGCCGATATCCATCCCGACGGTTTCACCACGGATGCGCTGACGGCCAGGTTCTCGGTGTTTTCTCACGACAATCTCGAACGGCAGCACGGCATCGCGCGGTCGGGCACGGAGCGCGGGCTTGAAGCCGCCGCCGTGGTGTTCGAGGTGGCCGATCTGGAAAACCTTGCCGATATTCTAAAAACCAACGAAATCGCCTCACGGCAGGCCGGCGAGAGCATCGCCGTGCCGCCGGCGCCCGGCCAGGGCGTGACCTTCATATTCAGGGAAAGCTAGAATGACCCACCGAACCGTGACCGCCGGCGCTGGCGAAAAAGCCGTCAGCTTCAGCAACGCCGGAAAGCTGTCGCTGATCGCCGGACCGTGCCAGATGGAAAGCCGCGATCACGCCTTCATGGTGGCCGGCCGGCTCTCCGAAATCTGTGCTGCGGCCGGCATCGCGCTGGTCTACAAATCCTCTTTCGACAAGGCCAACCGCACATCGCTCAAGGCGACGCGCGGCATGGGGCTCGACAAGTCGCTCGAGGTCTTCGCCGACCTGAAGAAGGAATTCGGCTTTCCGGTTCTGACCGACATTCACACCGAGGAGCAATGCGCCGAGGTGGCGACCGTCGTCGACGTTCTGCAGATCCCGGCCTTCCTGTCGCGCCAGACCGATCTTCTGGTCGCCGCCGCCAAGACCGGCCGCGTGATCAACGTCAAGAAGGGCCAGTTCCTGGCGCCCTGGGACATGAAGAACGTGCTCGCCAAGATCGTCGACAGCGGCAATGACAATGTCCTTCTGTGCGAGCGCGGTGTTTCCTTCGGCTACAACACGCTGGTCTCCGACATGCGCGCTCTGCCGATCATGGCATCGACCGGCGCGCCGGTGATCTTCGACGCCACCCATTCGGTGCAGCAGCCGGGCGGGCAGGGCGGTTCCACCGGCGGGCAGCGCGAATTCGTCGAGACGCTGGCGCGCGCGGCGGTCGCCGTCGGCGTCGCCGGCGTTTTCATCGAGACCCATGAGGACCCGGACAACGCGCCGTCCGATGGCCCGAACATGGTGCCGCTCGACGACATGCCGCGGCTTCTGGACAAGCTTCTGGCTTTTGACGCCATTGCCAAGGGAAGGTAAGTTCTTTCGAAATCGGACGATCGTGCCGCAAATATGCGTGGCTTGATCGCCAAAATCATTCATTCGTCATAGTGCTGGCGCACGAACTGCATTAAGCAGAATTCCAGCGACGCGGTCCGCCTGCCCAAGGGGCGGACCCTCGCAAAGCTCCAGCGCTTCGACGCGGTCGTTTCAATTTCTTGTAGCAAGGTCGACAGGTAGACAGACATGACGACAATCACCGACATTCTCGCCCGTGAAATCCTCGACAGCCGTGGCAATCCCACGGTCGAGGTCGATGTGTATCTGGAAGACGGCACGATCGGCCGCGCCGCCGTTCCCTCCGGCGCCTCCACCGGCGCCCACGAGGCCGTGGAGCTGCGCGATGGCGGCGAACGCTATCTTGGCAAGGGCGTTGAAAAGGCGGTCGACGCCGTCAACAACGAAATCCTTGAGGCGATTGTCGGTCTCGACGCCGAAAACCAGATGGAAATCGATCAGACCATGATCGAGCTTGACGGCACCTCCAACAAGGGCCGCCTCGGCGCCAACGCCATTCTCGGCGTATCGCTCGCCACCGCCAAGGCTGCGGCCACCGCCTGCGGCCTGCCGCTCTACCGCTATGTCGGCGGCGCTTTTGCCCATCTGATGCCGGTTCCGATGATGAACATCATCAATGGCGGCGAACATGCCGACAATCCGATCGACTTCCAGGAATTCATGATCATGCCGATCGGCGCCGATACGCTGCGTGATGCGGTGCGCACGGGTTCGGAAATCTTCCACACGCTGAAGAAGGAATTGTCCGCCGGCGGTTACAACACCGCGATCGGCGACGAGGGCGGCTTCGCGCCGGCGCTTCCGAGCACAACTTCGGCGCTCGACATCATCATGAAGTCGATCGAAAAGGCCGGCTACAAGCCGGGCGAAGACGTCTATCTCGCCATGGACGCGGCCTCGACCGAATTCTACAAGGGCGGCAAATACGTGATGGAAGGCGAGGGCAAGACGCTCGATTCCGGCGAGATGGCCGCCTATCTCGCCGATCTTATCGGCAAATACCCGATCTTCTCGATCGAGGACGGCCTTGCCGAGGATGACTGGGACGGCTGGAAGGAACTGACGTCGCTGATCGGCGACAAGTGCCAGCTCGTCGGCGACGACCTGTTCGTCACCAACACCAAGCGCCTGAAGGACGGCATCAAGATGGGGGTCGGCAATTCGCTGCTCGTCAAGGTCAACCAGATCGGCTCGCTCACCGAGACGCTCGACGCCGTCGAGACCGCCCACAAGGCCGGTTACACCTCGGTCATGTCGCACCGTTCGGGCGAAACCGAGGACGCCACCATCGCCGACCTCGCGGTCGCCACCAATTGCGGCCAGATCAAGACCGGCTCGCTGTCGCGCTCGGATCGTCTGGCAAAGTACAACCAGCTCATCCGCATCGAGGAAGAGCTCGGCGGCCAGGCCGTCTACGCCGGCCGGTCGATCCTGAAGGGTTGATATTTTCGAGGGGCGGCGGCCGCATAGCCCCCAATCAATCTCCCCCCTTGAGGGGGAGATGCCCCGACAGGGGCAGAGAGGGGTGAACCCTCTCCGTGAGCACAGTGTTTGCGGCTTTTAGGGCTTACGCCCTTTACCCCTCTCTGTCGCGTTCGCGACATCTCCCCCTCAAGGGGGGAGATTGTTGGCTGCCAGGTCCTTGGGTGGAGCCGACGTCGAGCAAAACTGAAATCCCAGCGGATGTGAATACTTCTCAGCCAGTCCCGATTGCCGCTCCGAGTTCGCTACGAAAGCCGCATTTCCTCCCATCCCGCCACCACCCGGTTTAGCCTTGGTTAAGGTTCACGCGTTAGTGTGAATCCATTGTATTGCGTAGCCTTCCGGACAGCTTCATGTGGACCCGACATCATAAATCCCGGTTTTACGGCCGCCTGATCGTACCCGCGATCACCGTCTGCTTCATGAGCTACTTCATCTATCACTCGATCCACGGCGATTACGGCCTGATCGCCGGCGAGCGCTTTGCCGCCCACAAGGCGCTGAACGAGCGCAAGCTGGAGAAGCTCGTGGCCGAACGGCAGGCGATGGAGAAACACGTCAAGATGCTCTCCGACGGCTCGCTGATGAAGGATGCGCTCGATGAGCAGGCGCGTTACGCGCTGAACCTGCTGAAACCCGACGAGATCGTGATTTTCGAGCGAAATCTCCAATAAACTGAAATCAAGTTAATAGAACTTTTAATAAGTAATTACAGTAATTTGATGCGACATATGTCATGCTAAATCTAGCATTGCCGTGTCGCACAAAAGCGCTTAATGTGACTGCCAATTCCACGTCTTTCCTTAACGAAGGAGACCCTGATGGCGTCCCAAGCGTCCGCTTCACGGAAATCACCCAAAAAAGAAGATAATAAACGGATCACGGAATTCGACCGTGATCAGGAAATGCATGCTCTTCGTGAGATGCTGATGATTCGCCGTTTTGAGGAAAAGGCCGGCCAGCTTTACGGCATGGGCTTCATCGGCGGTTTCTGTCACCTCTATATCGGTCAGGAAGCGGTCGTTGTCGGCATGCAGATGGCGTTGAAGGATGGCGATCAGATCATCACCAGCTACCGCGACCACGGCCATATGCTGGCAACCGGCATGGAAGCGCGCGGCGTGATGGCCGAGTTGACCGGTCGACGCTCGGGCTATTCCAAGGGCAAGGGCGGCTCGATGCACATGTTCTCCAAGGAGAAGGCATTTTACGGTGGCCACGGCATCGTCGGCGCGCAGGTTCCGCTCGGAACCGGTCTCGCCTTCGCCAACCGCTATCGCGAGAACGACCATGTCGCCGTTGTCTATTACGGCGATGGCGCGGCCAATCAGGGCCAGGTCTATGAAAGCTTCAACATGGCCGAGCTCTGGAAGCTGCCGGTGGTCTATGTTGTCGAAAACAACCGCTACGCCATGGGCACATCCGTCTCGCGCTCCTCGGCCGAGACCGATTTCTCCAAGCGCGGCGCCTCGTTCAACATTCCCGGCAAGCAGGTCGACGGCATGGATGTCCGCGCCGTGAAGGCGGCCGCGGAAGAAGCTGAAAGCTTCGCGCGTGAGGGCAATGGCCCGTTCATCCTCGAAATGATGACCTATCGTTATCGCGGCCACTCGATGTCGGACCCGGCGAAATACCGCTCCAAGGACGAGGTCCAGAAGATGCGCGCCGAGCACGACCCGATCGAGCAGGTCAGGAAGCGGCTTCTGGATAAGAAGTGGGCGACGGAAGACGAGCTGAAGGCGATCGACAAGGATGTGCGTTCGGTCATCTCCGACGCCGCCGATTTCGCCCAGACCGATCCGGAGCCGGATGCGTCCGAGCTCTACACCGACATCCTGCGCTAAGACGGGGAGGGATACCATGCCTACCAATATTCTCATGCCGGCACTCTCCCCGACGATGGAAGAGGGCAACCTTACAAAGTGGCTCAAGAAGGAAGGCGACAGCGTCGCCGCCGGTGATGTGATCGCCGAGATCGAGACCGACAAGGCGACGATGGAGGTCGAAGCCGTGGACGAAGGCACGATCGGCAAGATCTTGGTCGAGGAAGGCGCCGAGGGCGTCAAGGTCAACACGCCGATCGCCGTTCTGCTGGAAGAAGGCGAAAGCGCCGACGATATCGGCAAGGCGGACGCCGCCGAGCAGCCGAAACAGTCCGAAAAGGCCCCCGAGGTCGAGCAGGAAGAAAAACCGCAGGCCTCTGCTTCGAATGCGCCGGCCGAGCCGAAGGCCGTTGAGGTCGCGTCCGATCCGGATATTCCGGAAGGCACGGAAATGGTTTCGACCACAGTGCGCGAAGCGCTGCGCGATGCCATGGCCGAGGAGATGCGCGCCGATGGCGATGTCTTCGTCATGGGCGAGGAAGTCGCCGAATATCAGGGCGCCTACAAGATCACACAGGGCCTGCTGCAGGAGTTCGGTGCCAAGCGCGTTGTCGATACCCCGATCACCGAGCACGGCTTTACCGGCGTCGCCGTCGGTGCAGCGCTGGCCGGCCTCAAGCCGATCGTCGAGTTCATGACCTTCAACTTCGCCATGCAGGCGATGGACCAGATCATCAACTCCGCCGCCAAGACGCACTACATGTCCGGCGGCCAGATGGAGAGTTCGATCGTGTTCCGCGGCCCGAACGGCGCGGCGGCCCGCGTGGCGGCCCAGCACTCGCAGTGCTACGCCTCGTGGTACAGCCATATTCCGGGTCTCAAGGTCGTCATGCCCTATACGGCTGCCGACGCAAAGGGGCTGCTGAAGGCGGCGATCCGCGATCCCAATCCGGTGATCTTCCTCGAAAACGAAATCCTCTACGGCCATAAATTCGATGTGCCGAAGCTCGATGATTTCGTGCTGCCGATCGGCAAGGCCCGCATTCACAAGACCGGCAAGGACGCAACGATCGTTTCCTTCGGCATCGGTATGACCTATGCGGTGGAAGCGGCGGCCAAGCTCGAGGAAGAAGGCATCGACGTCGAGATCATCGACCTGCGCACCATCCGCCCGATGGACCTTCCGACGGTCATCGAATCGGTGAAGAAGACCGGTCGTCTGGTCACCGTCGAGGAAGGCTTCCCGCAGTCCTCCGTTGGCACCGAGATCGCGACCCGCGTCATGCAGCAGGCCTTCGACTATCTCGATGCGCCGATCATGACGATTGCCGGCAAGGATGTTCCGATGCCCTACGCCGCCAACCTCGAAAAGCTCGCCCTGCCGAACGTCGGTGAAGTCATCGATGCGGTCAAGGCCGTCTGCTACAAGTAAGGGAGCGTCAAGATGCCCATCAAGATTACGATGCCGGCGCTTTCGCCGACCATGGAAGAGGGCAATCTTTCCAAGTGGCTGGTCAAGGAAGGCGACAGCGTTTCGGCCGGTGATGTGATTGCCGAGATCGAGACGGACAAGGCGACGATGGAAGTCGAAGCCGTCGACGAGGGCACGGTTGCCAAGATCGTGGTGCCGGAAGGCACCGACGGCGTGGCTGTCAACGCCCTGATCGCGGTCCTTGCCGAAGACGGCGAGGATGCCGCCGAAGCCGCCAAGGCGGCCGAAGGCGGCGATGCGCCGGCAAAGCAGGCTCCCAAGGAAGACAAGCCGAAGGAAGAGACCAAGGCCGAGAAGTCGTCCTCCGACGAAACGGCCGAAAAGGTCGCCAAGGGCGGCGTGCCGTCCTCCGACACGCCGGTTCCCGAGCCCAAGGCGCCAGCGGCGCCCAAGGCCGATGGCGAGCGCATCTTCGCTTCGCCGCTTGCCCGTCGTCTGGCCAAGGAAGCCGGTCTCGACCTCGCGCAGCTTTCCGGTTCCGGCCCGCATGGCCGCATCGTCAAGCGCGATATCGAAAAGGCCGAGAGCGAGGGCGTCGGCAAGGCCGCGGCCAAGCCGGAAGCCGGCAGGCAAGAGGCTGCCGCCGCTCCGCTGCCGAAGGCGACCTCCGAGGAGGCGGTTCTCAAGCTGTTCGAGGAAGGCTCCTACGAACTCGTGCCGCATGACGGCATGCGCAAGACGATCGCCAAGCGCCTCGTCGAATCCAAGCAGACCGTGCCGCATTTCTATGTCACGATCGATTGCGAGCTCGACGCGCTGCTGGCGCTCAGGAGCCAGCTCAACAAGGCAGCCCCCGTCAAGGACGACAAGCCGGCCTACAAGCTCTCCGTCAACGACATGATCATCAAGGCCATGGCGCTTGCGCTGAGGGATGTGCCGACAGCCAACGTCTCCTGGACGGAAAACAACATGGTCATGCACAAGCATGTCGATGTCGGCGTTGCCGTGTCGATCCCGGGCGGTCTGATCACACCGATCGTGCGCCGGGCGGAGGAAAAGCCGCTCTCGGTCATCTCCAACGAGATGAAGGATCTGGGCAGCCGCGCCCGCGAGAAGAAGCTGAAGCCCGCCGAATATCAGGGCGGAACGACGGCCGTGTCGAACATGGGCATGATGGGCGTCAAGGACTTCGCCGCCGTCATCAACCCGCCGCACGCCTCGATCCTCGCCGTCGGCGCGGGCGAAAAGCGGCCGGTGGTCAAGAACGACGAACTGGCGATCGCGACCATGATGTCGGTCACGCTTTCCACCGACCACCGCTGCGTCGATGGCGCGCTCGCGGCCGAGGTTCTGGCGGCGTTCAAGGGCTATATCGAAAACCCGATGTCGATGCTGGTCTGAGGGCGGGCCGATGAAGACGGTTCTTTGCTATGGCGATTCGCTGACCTTCGGGCATGACCCGAACGGAGAGCAGCGGCATGCGCATGAGGACCGCTGGCCGATGGTGCTGCAGAAGGCGCTGGGGGAGGGCGTCCACGTTCTCCCCGAGGCGCTGGGCGGCCGTACCACGGCCTTTGACGATCACACGGCGGCGGCCGACCGCAACGGCGCGCGGATATTGCCGACGCTGCTTGCCAGCCACACGCCGCTCGATCTGGTCGTGATCATGCTCGGCACCAACGATCTGAAACCATGGACCGGCGGCGGGGCGTTGGCGGCCAGAAACGGCATGAAGCGGCTGATCGAGATCGTGCGGGCGCATCCCTATCCGTTCGATCATGCCGCGCCGGATATCCTGGTGGTTGCGCCGCCGCATGCCGTGCCCACGGCCAACGATATCGGCATGGGCTTTTTGAAGGGCGTGGTTGAGCAATCGCAGATGCTCTCGACCTTCTACAGCGAACTGGCCGACGAACTGGGCTGCGGTTTCTACGATGCGGCCTCGGTCGCAAGCGCAAGTCCGGTGGACGGCGTCCATCTCGATGCGGAAAACACCCGCGCCATCGGCCGCGGTCTTGAGCCGATCGTCAGGATGATGCTCGGCCTGTGATTTTTTTGATTAATATCAAGGAGTGAACACGAAGCGCGGATAGGGTGGATATCAACCACAACAGAGGAGATATCCATGTCGAACACCCCGCACGAACTGGCCGATGAATTCCCTGAATTCGCCGACCGGATTCACGAATTGAAAGTCGAGGATGCGCATTTTGCAAAGCTCTTCGACGACTATCACGAGGTAAACCGCGCCATCCACCGCGCGGAGGAAAACATCGAACCGACCGATGACGCGCATATGGAAGAAATGCGCAAACGCCGGATGGTTCTGAAGGACGAAATCTACGGGATGCTGAAACCATAGCTGCGGCCGCATCCCTCAAGCGGGCCGGGCGGCTGACGTCCGGCTCCCCTTAAAGGAGATACACCCGTGTCTGAGACCTACGATGTCCTCGTCATCGGCGCCGGCCCCGGCGGCTATATCGCCGCCATCCGCGCCGCCCAGCTCGGCCTGAAGACCGCCGTCGTCGAACGCGAACACATGGCCGGCATCTGCTCCAACTGGGGCTGCATCCCGACCAAGGCGCTGCTCAGATCCGCCGAGGTGCTCGACAACACCAACCACGCCAAGGAATACGGGCTCGTCATCGAAGGTCAGGTCAAGGCCGATCTCGATGCGATCGTCAAGCGCTCGCGCGGCATTGCCGAGCGGATGAATGCCGGCGTGATCTATCTGATGAAGAAGAACAAGGTCGACATCATCTGGGGCGAGGCGACGCTGTCGAAGCCCGGCGAGGTCACCGTCTCCGAGGTCAAGAAGAAGGTCGTGGAGCCGCAGGCCCCGACGCCGAAAGGCGCCAAGGGGCCCGGCACCTACAACGCCAAGCACATCATCGTCGCGACCGGCGCACGGCCGCGCGCGCTGCCCGGCATCGAGCCCGACGGCACGCTGATCTGGACCTATTTCGACGCGCTGAAGCCGGCCAAGATGCCGAAATCGCTGCTGGTGATGGGCTCGGGCGCGATCGGCATCGAATTCGCGTCCTTCTACCGCTCGCTCGGCGTCGAGGTGACGGTGGTCGAGGTGATGAAGCAGGTCATGCCGGTCGAGGACAACGAGATCGCCAAGTTCGCCCAGAAGCGGCTGGAAAAGCGCGGCATCAAGATCATGCTCGAAGCCAAGGTTTCCAAGGTCGAAAAGGGCGGGGACAATGTCACCGCGCATGTCGAGACTAAGGACGGCAAGGTCGAGAAGATCACCGCCGACCGGATGATCTCGGCCGTCGGCGTGCAGGGCAATATCGAGAATATCGGGCTGGAAAAGCTCGGCATCAAGACCGATCGCGGCTGCATCGTCATCGACGACTACTGCAGGACCAATGTCGAGGGCATCTACGCGATCGGCGATGTCGCAGGCCCGCCCATGCTCGCCCACAAGGCCGAGCACGAGGCCGTGATCTGCGTCGAAAAGATCGCCGGAGAAAAGAACGTCCATCCGCTGGACAAGCTGAAGGTTCCCGGCTGCACCTACTGCAATCCGCAGGTTGCCTCGGTCGGTCTGACGGAAGCCAAGGCCAAGGAAGCCGGCCGTGAGGTCCGCGTCGGTCGGTTCAATTTCGTCGCCAATGGCAAGGCGGTGGCGCTCGGCGAGGATCAGGGCATGGTCAAGACCGTGTTCGACAAGAAGACCGGCGAACTGCTCGGCGCGCATATGGTTGGCGCGGAGGTTACCGAACTGATCGAGGGTTTCGTGGTCGCCATGAACCTGGAGACCACTGAGGAAGAATTGATGCACACAATCTTCCCGCATCCGACTCTTTCCGAGATGATGAAGGAAAGCGTGCTCGACGCATATGGGCGTGTACTTAACGCATGATTCCTCTATGTTATCGGTAGCGGGGACGCTAGGACCTGCTTTGACGTCTAACAAAAAGGGAGACGCATTCTATGGAAGATCAAGGTGTAGGCTGGATTGCCGCCATCATTATCGGCGGTATCGCCGGATGGCTTGCCGAGAAGTTCATGAAGTCCGATACGGGCATCATCATGAACATCATTCTCGGCATTGTCGGCGCCATTGTCGCCAACGCTATACTGGGCGTGTTCGGGATTTCGCTTGGTGGCGGCTGGCTTGGCTATCTGATCGCCGGTTTCATCGGCGCGGTCATTCTGATTTTCGTCGGACGTCTGATCCGGCGCTAGGGCACTTCGCTGTCGGGTGAAATCCTGACATTCGCGAAAATGCCGCAAGAACAAGATAGACCGGGTTCGCACTCCACGAATCCGGTCTAACGAAAAACGAAGTCGTCCGGGCCGGAAAGGCCCGCCGGCGGTCAAGGACGAACAGATGGTTACGCTTCTCGATACGACAAGTGACGCACAAAAGCGTGTGCGCCATCCCGAAAAGGCCCACAGGCCCGATACCGAAGTGCTGCGCAAACCGGACTGGATCCGCGTCAAGGCACCGGTCTCGCGCGGCTATCAGGAAACCCGCGGGATCGTGAAGGAGAACAAGCTCGTCACGGTCTGCGAGGAGGCCGGTTGTCCGAATATCGGCGAGTGCTGGGACAAGAAGCACGCCTCGTTCATGATCATGGGCGAGATCTGCACCCGCGCCTGCGCCTTCTGCAATGTCGCGACCGGCAAGCCCGGCGCGCTTGATCCGAACGAGCCGGAAAACATCGGCAAGGCGGTTGCCCAGATGGGGCTGATGCATGTCGTGATCACCTCCGTCGACCGTGACGATCTGGCTGATGGCGGCGCTGAACATTTCGAGAAGGTGATCTACGCCATTCGTGCGGCTTCCCCGGATACGACGATCGAGGTGCTGACGCCCGATTTCCTGCGCAAGCCCGGCGCGCTGGAGCGCGTGGTGGCCGCGAAACCGGACGTATTCAACCACAATCTCGAAACCGTCCCGTCGAACTATCTGACGGTGCGTCCCGGCGCGCGTTATTTCCATTCGATCCGGCTTTTGCAGCGGGTCAAGGAACTCGATCCGAACATGTTCACCAAGTCCGGCATCATGGTCGGCCTCGGCGAGGAGCGGAACGAAGTGCTCCAGCTCATGGACGATCTCCGCACCGCCGATGTCGACTTCCTGACCATCGGCCAGTATCTGCAGCCGACCCGCAAGCATCACCGCGTTGTGAATTTCGTCACGCCGGACGAATTCAAGTCCTATGAGACGGTCGCCTACACCAAGGGCTTCCTGATGGTGTCCGCAAGTCCGCTGACGCGTTCCTCGCATCACGCCGGCGAAGACTTCGCCCGCCTGCGCGAAAACCGCGAGAAGAAGCTTGCCATGGTGGCGGCGGAATAGTCCGAGGTTTCAATCCGTCCCGCTGCAACAACGGAGCAGATTTTGCCAACCTTCCTGCAACACGCTCTCATCGTGGCCGCCGGCGGCGCGCTCGGCTCCGTCGGCCGTCATTTCGTCGGTGTTCTGGCGACGCGCCTTGGCGCCATCACTTTTCCCTGGGGCACGCTGGCGGTCAATATCATTGGTTCGCTGCTGATCGGGTTGCTGGTGGAGGCCGTGGCGCGGGTTCTGAACGAATCCGCCGAGGCGCGGATGTTCATCGTGATCGGCTTTCTCGGCGGCTTCACCACCTTCTCCTCGTTTTCGCTCGATGCCATGAACATGATCGAACGCGGCGACGTGCTGCCGGCCGCGCTCTATGTCATCGGCAGCGTCGTGACTGGTCTCGGCGCGGTCTGGGCGGGTCTCGCTATCGGACGGTTGGTATTTTAGCCCGTTTCATTCCGCTCCATCATGCGATAGAAGCCATTTCCTGAGTAACAGGGTCGCATCGCATGGCGGGTATCGAACATATCAAGGTGGATCAGGACGAGGCGGGCATGCGTCTCGATCGCTGGTTCAAGCAGCATTATCCGGGCCTCGGTTTCGGCGCGCTGCAAAAGCTGCTGCGCTCCGGGCAGATACGCGTCGATGGCGGGCGGGTGAAAACCGATACCCGGGTCGAGCCCGGTCAGATGATCCGCATACCGCCGATGAATGTCGACCCCAAGAAATCTGGCCCGATCCCGGGCAAGGACCTCAAGCGCTCGCCGGACGGCGAGTTGCTGTCGCGCATGCTGCTGCATGAGGATGAGCGGGTGTTTGTGCTGAACAAGCCGGCAGGCCTTGCTGTGCAGGGCGGTTCCGGCGTGGTGCGGCATATCGACAAGATGCTGGAGGCCTGGACCAACAAGAAGGGCGAAAAGCCGCGCCTCGTTCACCGCCTCGACCGCGATACATCCGGGGTGCTGGTGATCGCCCGCTCGCGCCGGGCCGCGCAATCGCTCACCGAAGCCTTCCGTCAGCGCACCACCAAGAAGACCTACTGGTCGCTGGTCAAGGGCGTGCCGCGCAAGCGCGAGGACAAGATTTCCACCTGGCTGGTGAAGGAACAGACGCCGGATGGCGACCGGATGCGGATCGCGAAACACGGTGAGCCGGACGCCGATCACGCTGTCTCCTACTACCGCGTGGTCGATACCGCGGCACACAACCTCGCCTGGCTGGAAATGGAGCCCTATACCGGGCGCACCCATCAGCTGCGCGTCCACGCCCATCATATCGGCCACCCGATCATCGGCGATCCGAAATATTTCGATGACGACCCCAACTGGGAGTTTCCGGGCGGCATCCAGAAACGGCTGCACCTGCACGCCCGCCATATCGATGTGCCCCATCCCGATGGCGGCCGGCTCCGCGTAACCGCGCCGTTGCCGCCACACATGGTGCAAAGCTGGAACCTGCTCGGCTTCGATGCCGACCGCGAGGATCTCGACAAGGAATGACATGAGACTAGTATTGTTCGATTGCGACGGCACGCTGGTGGATACGATCGCCATCATCCAGGAATCGATGGCGCGCACCTTCACCCATTTCGGCTATCCCGTTCCGGCCATCGAGAAGACCCGCGCCACCGTTGGTCTGACGCTCGATACGTCGATCGGGCTGCTGCTCGGCCGCGAGGACCCGGACGAGGAATGCCGCGAGATGATGGCCTATTACCGCTCGCTGTTTGCCGTGGTGCGCGCCGATCCGGCCATGCAGGAGCGGCTTTTCGAGGGCATCGCGCCGATGTTGGAGCACCTTTTCCTACAGGATGATCTCCTGATCGGTGCGGTGACGGGAAAGTCGCGGCGCGGGCTTGATCACATGCTCGATCTGCATGGCTATGCCAGCAAGTTCGTGGTATCGCGCACCGCCGACGACTGCCCCTCCAAGCCGCACCCGGCCATGGTGCTGGAATGCTGCGTTGAAACCGGCATCGAGCCGGCCGAAACCGTGGTGATCGGCGATTCCGTCTATGACATGCAGATGTCCCGCTCCGCAGGGGCCGATGCGATCGGCGTCTCGTGGGGCTATGGCGCAACCACGGACCTTACGACCTCGGGCGCCTCCGCGATAGCCGAAAGCCCGGATGATATCCTCAAACTCGTGCTGAAGACCGTCCAATGACCGAGACCGATCCGATCCGCCGCTCGCAGGAACTGATGCGGGCCGAACTGCCGAAGAAATTCTATCAGACCGCCGCCGTCGAACAGGACGGCGACGGGTTTGCGATCAAACTCGATGGCCGCGGCGTGAAGTCACCCGGCCGCAATCCGCTGATCCTGCCGACGGCAGATGCGGCCGAAATGGTGCGCGCCGAATGGCAGGCGCAGGATAAGGTGATCGATCCGGCGAAAATGCCGGTCACGCGGCTTGCCAATACGGTGATCGACGGCGTGGCGCAGAATGCCGATGCGGTGTTCGAAGAGATCATCGCCTATGCCGGCAACGACATGCTGTTCTATCGCGCCGAAAGCCCCGAGGAGCTTGTGGCTCGGCAGGCGGAGCGCTGGGACCCGGTTCTCGACTGGATGGCGGAGGAATTCGGCGCGCGTTTCGTGCTCGTGGAAGGCATTATGTTTTCCGAGCAACCCCCTGAAAGCGTTTCGGCTTTCCGCAGCGAGCTCGACCGACACCGCGCCCCCTTCGCCCTTGGAAGCCTCCACGTCATGACGACGCTCACCGGCTCGGCCCTCGTCACCCTCGCGCTGGCGCGCCGGCGCCTGACGCTGGACGAGGCCTGGGCGCTCGCCAATCTGGAAGAGGACTGGACCATCGAGCACTGGGGCGAAGACGCCGAAGCCGCCGCCCGCCGCGCCAAGCGGTTCGAGGACATGAAGGCCGCGCATGATTTGTTCGTGGCTCTGGGGTAGGCGACGCGTCGCTCTGGCCCCATAATCTCCCCCTCAAGGGTGGAGATTGTGGGCGGCAAGGCTCCCGATACACATCAGCCGCTTCATGCGCGGCAGCGCTGTTCAAGTGCCCCCTCACACCCGCTCGGCATGCCAGCGCAGGTGGTCGTCCATGAAGGTGGAGATGAAGTAGTAGGAGTGGTCGTAGCGCTCGTGCATGCGTAGCGTGAGATCGATATCGGTGCCCTTGACCGCCTCCTCGAACATCCACGGCTTCAGCCCGTCCTCGAGAAAATTGTCGGCCTTGCCCTGGTCGATCAGGAAGGCGGGAAAGCGTGCGCCATCCTCCACCAGCGCGCAGGCATCGTGCTTGCGCCAGACGGACTGGTCGGAACCGAGATATTTCGTGAACGCGCCCTGCGCCCAGGCCGATGTGGATGGCGAGACAATCGGCGCGAAGGCCGAGCAGCTCTTGTAGCGGCCGGGGTTCTTCAGCGCCAGCGTCATCGCGCCGTGGCCGCCCATGGAGTGGCCGAAAATGCCCTGGCGATCCATGTCGACGCGGAAGCTCCTGGCGATCAGCGCCGGCAGTTCCTCGGTGATGTAGCTTTCCATCCTGTAGTGTTTCGACCACGGCTCCTCGGTGGCATCGACATAAAAGCCCGCGCCCTTGCCGATCTGCCAGTCCGTCAGCGCGTCGGCGACATCCGTGCCGCGCGGGCTGGTGTCCGGGCAGACGATGATCAGGCCAAGCTCGGCGGCCATGCGCCGGTACTCGCCCTTCTCCATGACATTGGCATGGGTGCATGTGAGGCCGGAGAGATACCAAAGCACGGGGCAGGGCCGCTCGATCGCCTGCGGTGGCAGGAAGACGGCGAAGGTCATCTCGCATCCGCAGGTCTCCGATTCGTGCGAGAAGACGCCCTGCATGCCGCCGAAGGCGGTGTTTTCGGAAATAATGTTCATCGTGATTCCTTCGTCATTCACCGGAGGACTTCGCCTTGCGGCAAAGCATCTCCATTGTTTGCAGAAAGGTCGAGCGGTCGCGCGCCGAAAACGGCGCGTTATAGCCCTTGCTCTCGCCGGTCTCGCGCAGATGCTGGCCGAGATCGCGCATGGCGCGGGCCATGCCGATATTCTTGTCGTCGAAGATCCGGCCCGTGGGCCCGGTCACCATCGCGCCGGCGGCCACGCAGCGCTCCGCAAGCGGCACATCGGCGGTAACCACGATATCGCCCGCGCCCGCGCGCTCGGCGATCCAGTCATCGGCGGCATCGAACGCGCCGGAGACGATGACGTTTTTTATCATCGGATCGCGCGACGGGCGAAGGCCGGTATTGGCGACAAAGGTCACGGGCAGGCCGTGCCGCTCGGCCACCTTGATGACCTCCGACTTCACCGGACAGGCATCGGCATCGACATAGATCATGAGGCGCGCCTTGCGGCGGCGCGGACCATGTCCACATGCGGGATGCCGTCCTCAAGATATTCCGCCGAGGTGACGCTGAAGCCGAGAGTGCCATAGAAACGCTGCAGATGCGCCTGCGCCGAAATCGCGATCGCCGCGCCCGGCGAGCGTTTTTCACAGGCGGCAATCGCCTCTCGCATGATGCGCTCGCCGAGACGCTGGCCGCGATAATCGGGCGCAACGACGACGCGGCCGATTCGCGCTTCGCTCTTGGACGGGTCGGCTGCGAAGATGCGGGCATAGGCGGCCAGCCGGCCATCTTCCAGAAGGCGCAGATGCAGCGCCTCCGGGTCCTTGCCGTCGATCTCGGGATAGGGGCAGTTCTGCTCGACCACGAACACGTCGATCCGCAGCCGCAACAGGTCATGCAACTCGCCCGGCGTGAGCGCATCCAGCCGGGCGATATCGACGGTCAATGCCATCAGTAGAGGACGACCGAGCGGATGCTCTCGCCGCCATGCATCAGATCGAAGCCCTTGTTGATGTCTTCCAGCTTCAGCAGATGGGTGATCATCGGATCGATCTCGATCTTGCCGTCCATGTACCAGTCGACGATTTTCGGCACGTCGGTGCGCCCGCGCGCGCCGCCGAAGGCGGTGCCCATCCAGGAGCGGCCGGTGACGAGCTGGAACGGACGGGTGGAGATTTCCTGGCCCGCGCCGGCAACGCCGATGACGACCGACTTGCCCCAGCCGCGATGGGAGCTTTCCAGCGCCTGACGCATGACAGTGGTGTTGCCGGTGCAGTCGAACGTGTAGTCCGCGCCGCCGATCGTATCCGCGCCGCGCTTGGTGAGGTTGATCAGGTAGGGCACGATCTCCTCGCCGATTTCTTTTGGATTGACGAAATGGGTCATGCCGAAGCGCTCGCCCCACTCCTTCTTGTCATTGTTGAGGTCAACGCCGATGATCATGTCCGCGCCGGCAAGCCTGAGCCCCTGGATGACGTTGAGGCCGATGCCGCCGAGACCGAAGACGATCGCCGTCGCGCCGATTTCCACCTTGGCCGTGTTGATCACCGCGCCGACGCCGGTGGTCACGCCGCAGCCGATGTAGCAGACCTTGTCGAACGGCGCGTCCGGGTTGATCTTGGCCACCGCGATTTCCGGCAGCACGGTGAAATTGGCGAAGGTCGAGCAGCCCATATAGTGGTAGAGCGGCTTGCCATCGAGCGAGAAACGCGAGGTGCCGTCCGGCATCAGGCCCTGACCCTGGGTCGAGCGGATGGCGGTGCACAGGTTCGTCTTGCGTGACAGGCAGGACGGGCATTCGCGGCATTCCGGTGTGTAGAGCGGGATCACGTGATCGCCCTTCTTCACCGAGGTTACGCCCGGGCCGACGTCAACCACCACGCCCGCGCCTTCATGGCCGAGGATCGCCGGGAAAATGCCTTCCGGGTCGGCGCCCGACAGCGTGAAATCGTCGGTGTGGCAAATGCCCGTGGCCTTGACCTCGATCAGCACTTCGCCCGCTTTCGGCCCCTCGAGCTGAACATTCATGATTTCCAGCGGCTTTCCCGCTTCAACAGCCACTGCGGCGCGTACATCCATCGGCATTACTCCCGGATTCCATTGTTTTCGTGCTCGGAGTTTCGCATGCGCGCTCCATCATCGGCAAGTATGCAAGCGACCAATTTCAGTTGATTTGCGGAAAGCGGCGGGTGTGGGTGGCGGTTTTGCCCGCGATTGGCTATGAAGGGTCAAGACCGGGCAAACCGGCGCGGTTTTCGGGAAGGAAGCGCAATGGACGAGAAACTCTACGCCGACGACACCCTCGGCGGCAGGCTGCTTGCCGCGCGCGAAAGCGCAGGATTGAGCCTCGATACCGCGGCCGCGCGGCTTGGCGTTGCGCCACTGACGCTCAGGAACTGGGAATGCGACCGCGCCGAGCCGACCGTCGAGCGCCTGGTGAAGATCGCCGCGATCCTCGGCGTGCGCCCCTTCTGGCTGATTTCCGGCGACTGGGAAGAGGATTGCGGCGAGGCCGGGATGAAACACACCGACATGGTGATGGGCATCAACCGCGTGGGAAAGACCGGCCGCCGCGACGGCGATGCCAAAGGCACCGCATCGCGCGCGCGTCTTTCAGGCTTTGCGACCGGCAACAGGACGCTGCAATAACGCGGTCAGTCCTCGATTTCCGTTTCTCCGAATACATCCTCGAAGGCTTTGCGCAGGGCGATGTCGACATCGCCCATGGTCACCGGCAGGCCGAGGTCGACGAGGCTGGTGACACCATAGCCGGAAATGCCGCAGGGCACGATGCCGCCGAAATGATCGAGTTCCGGCTCGACATTGATCGACAGGCCGTGAAAGCTGACCCAGCGCCGAAGCCTGATCCCGATCGCGGCGATCTTGTCTTCGGCCATGGAGCCGTCCGGTAGCGGCGGGCGTTCGGGCCGCCGGACCCAGACGCCGACCCGGTCCTCGCGCCGCTCGCCGCGCACATTCATCGAATCGAGCGTCTTGATGATGGTCTCCTCGATCGCGGCGACGAAGGCGCGCACATCGCGGCGGCGACGCTTCAGGTCCAGCATCAGATAGGCGACCCGCTGGCCGGGGCCGTGATAGGTGTACTCGCCGCCGCGTCCGGTCTCATAGACCGGGAATCGGTCGGCGATCAGCAGGTCGGAAGCATTGGCGCTGGTGCCGGCGGTGTAGAGCGGGGGATGCTCGACCAGCCAGACGAGCTCGTCCGCCTTGCCGGACGCGATCAGGTCGACCTCGCGCTCCATTTCGGCCAGCGCTTGCGGGTATTCCGTCAGCCCCTCGCTCATCCGCCAGCGCACCGGCGGGCTACCGGGCTCGGGGTGCATCAGGGTTTCGATGTCGCTTCTTTGCATGTGCGGATCCTTCGGCCTTCTCCTTGCAGATTTGGGGCGGGACGGCAAGCGCCGCAAGGCCTGTCGCGGCGGGCGGAGAGCGCGGTTTCACACTTCGCGTGCAGAAATGAAAAAAAACGATCAATGGCGCTTGTGTGGCGAGTTTGCTTTTGCTACATGCTGCGGCGCCGGCACAAACCGGCATCTACCACGATGCGGTCGTGGCGGAATTGGTAGACGCGCAGCGTTGAGGTCGCTGTGGGGCAACCCGTGGAAGTTCGAGTCTTCTCGACCGCACCATTTTCAAAGTTATCATCGTTATTTTGCGGCATGTTTTCGGATGCCGGGCGTTTCTTCGCATCTTTGCGGCGCTGCACGGCATCCGAGATGCGTTTCAGCGATCGATTCGTCGGGTGTCGACCTCGTAACCATTTCTCTACCAGAAGCTGATGGAGAAAATCTTTCCCTCGCCGGTTCCGCCGTTCATGAACACATGCGTGGCGTCGTAGAGCCGGAGGCGGTATTGCTCGATGTCATATCCGGTGTCCGGAACATATGCACGGGAATCCGGTCCGTCGACGAGGTCTTTCGGGTCGTCCGACTTGCAGAGACGAATCTCGCTGCCGGGTTTCAGCGCCGATGTCAGCATTGAAAGACCGCTAAAACTGGGGTCCAGCCGTATGCCGAGGCCGAAAAGCCAGGTGCCGTACTCCTCGCTGAAGTCGAGTTCCGGGACAACGAGACCGACATTGGTATAGAGCAGACCGGTATGCAGCGGATTGCTGTTCTCCTTGGTCGAATAGAGCTTGGCGCTTGTTGGATGGACGCTCACTTCGCGGCCCAGGGCGGTTCCGTCGCCAAAGTTCATGAAATCCATGGAGGCCGGGGAGTTTCCGAAAATTCCGAGCTTAAACATGTTCGATTCCTTTCATGGAGAGAGCGGCCAACACGAACTCCGAAAGGTCTTTTTCCGTGGCCTGCCTGGGCCCGTCCTGAACACCCCTGCGACCGGGTCTTCCGGCCACCGGCGTGTCGCCCGGTGCGGCCAGGCCGTTGCCGTCTGTATCCCTGACAGGGTTTCCGGGCTTGCCAGGGCTTGCCACCGGCGGTGCGCTGCGTCCGGGAAAGGACTCTCCTTGAGCGCCTCTTTTCCCGCCTTCTCCAGGCTGGCCGTGCGCGCCTCCGAACGCAGGTACGAGGTGGGCGGTCGCCGGCTCTCCGGGCCGGCTGTAGACTGAGCCGGCCATCGGCCAGCCATCGGGGTCACGATAAAAGGCGCGGCAGTCGCCCCCATCTCCCGCGTTTCCGTTCCAGCCGTGGTCCCCGCCGCGTCCGCCCGGCGCTGCGTGGCCGCCCGGCCCGCCATCTCCCCCTCGTTTGGCGCGATGGAGGATGTTGCCATCTCCTCCCTTGCCGCCTTGGCCTCCCTGCCTGCCGCTTCCGCCGTTTCCGCCTCGTTGTCCTCTGCCACCTTTTCCGCCATCGCCTCCTGTGGAAGTGATGGTGACGGATGCCCCGTTCAGAAAGGCGTTGACGATCAGGGTAATGTCCTTGCCTCTACGACCGTGCTCGCCGTCGATTCCGTGCAAACCATCAGCGCCCGGGCTTCCGTCGTCGCCCTTGCCGCCGTTCTCTCCATTGGTGGCCGATGTGGAGTCGTATTCAGCATCGCGCCCGGGCTGGCCGCGGCGGCCAACATTCGCGCCGTCGGAACCATGTTGCGCCGGGCCGGACCTTGGCGGAGCGTCTTCTGCCGACAGCGGCGCAGGATCGTTTGCAATCGCTATGGGACCTGCGCCATATCCGGCGAAGATCTGCGTATGGCAATTCACCACAATGCGGCCCTGCGGGAGGAAGCGCAATTCGTTATCGACGTAGATCGTCAGCACGAAATCGCTGTCTTCGCCTTCATATTCAAACCGAACGGTCTTATCGATCTGCAGGTCGGAATATCTTAAGATCGGTGAATCGTCGGAAATACCCGTTTTTGATTGCAGCGGAGCGGCGAATGAGGCGGATTCGATTGCCTTCGAGAAATGGGAGAATATTTTCGAGATTTCGAAATTCGGATCCTTCTCCCGCTCCATGATTGTACTTGCAATTTTGGATCTTAGATCAACCAGCGCAGGCATTGCCGTCTCCCCTGAAATTTGATGCTGCGTTTATTTCTCAAAACAATAGACCGTCAGATTGGATGATCCCAGTGAAATTACCCCGGTTATTCCATCTTTGAGCTTCTCCACCTGCCGCCGCCCTCGTTCTGGATGGCGACGCGATCGGCATGGAGGGGTTTATCGGGTGGCCGGTTGTCCACAATCGAGCGATTCCGGACAGGATACGGCTTGCCTTCCGGCTGGACGCGGTGCGTTGCCGGTTTAGTCCAGGTCGTGCTTGTAGATGAATTTCGGCATGCTCCAGTTGTACCGCAAAGCCAGCATTCGGAGGCAAAGCCCTGTGGCGACGGCCAGCAGCAGAACCAGATTGTGATCGAACCCCAGCCGTCCGCCGCCGGCAAAGATTGCGCTGGTGATGACCGAAACCGTCGCATAAAGTTCGGCGCGCAACAGCAGCGGCACGTCATTGCAGAGGATGTCGCGCAGGACGCCGCCAACACAGCCGCTGATCATGCCCGCCGCTATGACGACAAGTATCGGCTGCTCCAGGCCAATCGCGATATTGCTGCCGATGACGCTGAAGACAACGAGCCCGACTGCATCGAGAAACAGGAATACACGTTGCAGCCGGTGCATGTGCCTTGCAATCATGATTGTCAGTATGGCGGCGCCGCCGGTCACCAGCAGCAGGCCCGGGGAGCCGACCCACGACAGGGGATGATGATCGAGAAGCAGGTCCCGCACAGAACCGCCGCCCAGTCCCGTGACGCAGGCCAGCAATATGACGCCGACCCAGTCCATGCTGCGCCGCCCGGCTGCAAGCGCCGCGGTCATGGCTTCGGCCGCCAGGGCGACTAGGTAGAATATGTGGAGGATGTGCAGTGTCGTCGGATCGGTTATCATGGCGTGCTCCCGGGCTGTCTGCGGCGTCGCTATTCCTCTACACCATTCGCCTGAAATTCGAGAAACCGCCAGGCGTCTTCCCGGCACCCGCTTTCGGCAAACGGGCCGTGGGGGGCCGGGTGTCAGCCGTTCCAGTTGGCGATCAGTTTGGCCCGGACAACCATCGGAGCCGTCCGGACCAACCACGGCAACACGTTTAATTCACGCCATCAGCAAGCCAGACGTCTTTCATCCCGCGTGAAGGCGGTCGCCGGCGGATGGCCGCGCCCGGGCCGCGTTGCCCCCGTTTCCATATCCAGTAATCGCGATTTCATCATGCTGAACGACCTTTGCCGTTCAGAACGAGTTCGACATTTCCCAGTTGTTCCGGCCGTCATACGGTCGCCTGAAACGGAAATATTTTAATATTGTATTATTGTCGTTATATGTTACGGATAGTTGAAGCACGGCGGGAGGCCGCGCGAAACGGGAGGTGATTTTCATGCTGGAAGGACTGCGCGCCATCGTCACGGGCGGCGGAAATGGGCTCGGACGCGCGATCGCGCTCGACCTGATTGCCCGCGGCGCGACTGTCGGCGCACTGGACATCGATGGCGAGGCGCTTGAGCGGATGGCGGACGAGGTTGAGGGCGGCAGGCTTGTACCCCTGCGCTGCGACATTTCCGATCGCGCCGCGACAATGGCCGCGATCGAAGGCTTCGCCGAAAACGGCGGGCTCGATATCCTCGTCAACAATGCCGTGGCCTTTCACTATGCCGAACTGGAGGTCTTTCCTCCCGAAAAGATCGAGCGGATGCTGGATGTAGGGCTCAAGGGAACGTTCTGGGCATCGCAGGCGGCCATTCCGTTTCTGAAGAACAGCGAAAACGCCAGCATCGTCAACCTGTCTTCGATCGCGGTATCGATCGCGATCGGCACGGCCTCCGTCTACACCTCGATCAAGGGCGCGCTCGACGCGCTGACCCGCCAGCAGGCGGCCGAACTTGGACCCAAGGGCATAAGGGTCAATGCCGTCGCGCCAGGTTCCGTGCGCACGCCCGGCGCGTCTGCCGTGATCACAGATAGTGGCTGGGAGGAGCGGACGGCGAAATCGCTGCTCGGACGTCTTGCCGAGCCGGAGGATGTTGCCCGCGCGGTGGCGTTTCTGGCCTCGTCCGATGCCCGCTGCATCACCGGCGTCACGCTCAAGGTGGATTGCGGCATGACGATCAAGGGAGCGTGAAGGACGATCGCGCAAAAGCAGGCAGTCGAAAGGATAGGGCCCGATGGGAGGGAGAATTTCATGACCGCACGAACCGTTCTGACGGATCTGGTCGATCAGGCTTTCGAGAAAAACGAATTTCCAGAGGCCGCGCGGGAAAAGGCCGCGATCTGCCTTGCCGATTTCCTGTCATGCGCCATTGAATCGGCGGACCTCCCCTGGAGCCGGCAATCCTTTGCGCTGGCGGCGGGCAGGGCTGGCGATTGCGCCATCGTTGGCGAGGCAGGCGGCTACACTCCCGAGGATGCGGGGTTTGCCAATGCGGTGCGCGGGCACGGTCTCGTGCGCGAGGACATGCATGCCGGCAGCCTTTCGCATATGGGCGTAGTAATCTGGCCGGTGCTGCTCGCACTTGCCGGTGAGGCGGCGGACCTCAAGACACGACCGCTTGATGCGGCGATTGCCGGATACGAGATTGGCGGTCGGGTCGGCCGCGCGCTGATGACGCCGGAAATGGCGCGTCTCTTCCGTCCTACGGGTCTCGTCGGTCCGCTGTCCGGCACGCTCGCCGGCGCGCTGCTTCTCGGCCTCGACCGAGAGACGACCGTCAACGCGCTGGCGCTTGCGATCAATTCCGCCGGCGGCCTCAATGAATGGCCGCATAGCGGCGCGGACGACATGTATTTCCATCCCGGTTTCGCCTCCCGCAACGTGCTGACGGCCCTTCGGCTGGCGCGGCTCGGCGCGCATGGCTCCGCAAGCGCCGTTGATGGCGTGGCCGGGCTTTTCGCCGCTTTCGGCCGCCAGAAAGCGCCGGACCAGATCGTTCTCTATCCCGAGGGCGAATGCGAGATCATGGCGGTGTTCAACAAGGAAGTGCCGGCCTGCAATTTCGCCCAGTCGCCCTGCCAGGTGGCGCTGGCCGCCGCCGAGTGGGTGGGCGAGGGCGACAGCATCAAGTCCATCCATCTGTCGACCTATGATGCCGCGCTCAACTATCCGGGCTGTAACTATCGCGGGCCGTTCGAGACGCCGCTGCAGGCCAAGATGAGCATCTTTTTCGGCATGGGGGCGGCGATTGCGCGCGGCGAGATCGCCGAGGCAAACTATGCGCTGCTCGATGACCCGTGCATCGCCGAACTGATCGGGATCACCACGGTTTCGATTTCCGACGAGCTCAACAACGCGTTCCCGGCGCGTCAGGGCGCAAGGGTGAAGATCGAGACGACATCAGGTGCGGTGATCGAGGAGGCGCTCGACGATATCCGTTCGGCATCGCCCGGCCTCGTGCGTGAACGGCTTTCGAAGGTGGCGAAGGCGCGGCTTGGAGCCGGTCGGGCAAGCGATCTCGATCGTGCTGTCGATCAGCTTGCCGCCAATGACGCGGCAAGCCTCGCCGCGCTCGCCCGGCTCGCGGCAGCCAAGAGCGGGGAGGGCGTCCCGTGACGGATTTCCAGTTCTTCATCGAGAACGTCCTCCAGCTCCTGATCACCGGCGTATCGCTCGGCGCGATCTACGGGCTGATGTGCGTTGGCCTTGCGATGATCTTCGGGATCATGCGGGTCATCAATTTCGCCCAGGGCGATTTCATAATGGTTGGCATGTATGCCGCCTATTTCGTGTTCACCGCGCTCGGCTTTCAGGCGCTGTTCGGAAGCGGGCTCGGCCCTTATCTCTCGGTGATCGCCGCAGCGCCTGCCATGTATGCCTTTGGCTGGCTGATCCACCGCTTCCTGATCCGCCGGGTCACCGGCCGGCAGTCGATCGAGATGGAGGGCGATGGCCATTACGCCCAGCTCATCCTCACGCTCGGCATCGCGCTGATCCTGCAGAACGGCGCGATGATCCTGGTCGGGGCCGATCTGGTCTCGATCCGCACGCCGCTTTCAAGCGAGGCCTGGGTGCTGGAGCCGTTTGGCGAGAGCATGCCGATCATGCTGTTCTTCAACAAGTCGCGCATCTTTGCCATGCTGGTTTCCAGCGCCGTCATCATTGCGTTGTGGCTGCTGATCCAGCGGAGCTTCCTCGGCAAGTCGCTGAGGGCGGCCGCCGATAATGCGGAAGCCGCGACTTATATGGGCATCGATGTTGACCGGGCGCACCGGATCGCCTTCGCGATCGGCACGGCGGTGACGGCGATCGCCGGCGGGCTGCTCGCCACCAGCTATCCCTTCAGCCCGTTCGTCGGCCTGGAATATGTGATCATCATGTATGCCGGCGTCGTGCTTGGCGGCATCGGCAGCATTATCGGCGCGTTCTGGGGCGGGATGATCATCGGTCTCGTGCAGCAGTTTTCGACGCTGGTGCTGCCGACGCAGCTTCAGAACGCGACAATCTTCGTGTGCTTCCTGCTGGTGGTGATGCTTCGCCCGCAGGGCCTGTTCGGACGCAATGTGGATCGGACATGATGATGAAGACAGGCAGCAAGTCTCTCCTTTATTTCATCGTTCCGGCGCTCGCCTATCTGGCGCTCGCGGCATTCGTGACCAATTCCTATTACCAGCTCATGCTCACGCTGATCCTGATCTGGGCGACCTTCGGGCTGAGCTGGAACATTCTGAGCGGCTATACCGGGCTGATATCCTTCGGCCATGCCGCCTTCTTCGGCGCGGGCGCCTTCGCCACCGTGCTGGCGCAGATCTACTGGTCGATCACGCCCTGGGTGATGTTCTTCGCCTCGGGCGTGATCGGCGCGGTGCTTGGCGTCGCCATCGGCTTTCCGACCTTCCGCCTGCGCGGCCACTATTTCGCGCTCAGCATGCTCGCCTATCCGCTGGCCTTCATGTACGTCTTCCTCTGGCTTGGCTTTCCCGAGGTCAGCGTGCCGCGGGTGCACGACAATCCGGCAGCCTACATGCAGTTCTCCGACGGGCGGGTCTACACGCTGATCGCTATGGCCTTTCTGATCGTCGTGGTGCTGTTGTCGCGGAAGATCGAATCCTCCCGTTTCGGCATGGCGCTGATCGCAATCAAGCAAAACGAGGCGGCGGCAGAAGCGGCCGGGATCGACTCGCTGCGCTGGAAGCTTCGCGCCATCGCCGTCAGCGGCGCGATCGCGGCCATGGCGGGTTCGCTCTATGCCGTCGTCATTCTGGTGATCACGCCGCAATCCGTGTTCGGCATGCTGGTGTCCGCCCAGGCGCTGACGGTGGCGATGTTCGGCGGCATCGGCACGTTCTGGGGACCGATCATCGGCGCGGGCTTCCTGATACCGATCGCGGAAATCCTGCATGCCGAACTCGGCAGCATCCTGCCCGGTATTCAGGGCGTGGTTTACGGCGTCGCGATCGTGGTGCTGATCACGCTCGCGCCGGAGGGGATGTTCTGGAAGGTGCGCGACTGGATGGGCAAGGCCCGGAAGAAGGGAGGGCCCGAGACGCATCCGGCAACGCAACCGCTGGACCTGACGGTAGTCGAACCACGGGATTTCTCTCCGGCCGTCGACGGTTCCGACATCGTGCTCGACGTGCGCAACATGTCCAAGAATTTCGGCGGACTGAAGGCGGTTCAGGATGTCAGCTTTCAGGTGCGGCGCGGCATGATTCTCGGGATCATCGGCCCGAACGGGGCCGGCAAGACCACGCTTTTCAACCTTCTGAACGGGTTCCAGACGCCAACATCCGGCCAGGTCTTCGTCAATGGCAAGGACATGGCGCGCAGCAAGCCGCATGTGCTGTGCCGGGCAGGGGTGGGCCGCACGTTCCAGATCATGCGTCCTTTCACGCGCATGACCGTGCGCGACAATGTCCGCACCGGGGCCTATGTGCGGGCCGAGAGCGAGGCCGAGGCGGCGGAGGTTGCCGATGACGCCCTGCGTCAGGTCGGGCTGTCGGCGATCTCGAACCGCCCTGCCGGCGAACTCACCACCAAGGAACTGCGCCTGATGGAGCTGGCGCGCGCCCTTGCCGGCAAGCCGCACACCCTGCTTCTCGACGAGACGCTTGCCGGCCTCGGCCGCGACGAGGCCGCCGAGGTCGTGGCGGTGATCCGCCGGCTTTCCGCCAGCGGCATGACGGTGGCGATCATCGAGCACACGATGCAGGCCATGGTGCAGCTGGTCGACCGCTTCCTGGTCCTCGACCATGGTCAGGTGATCATGGAGGGGGCGCCCGAAGAAGTCACCAAAAACCCCCACGTCATCGAGGCCTATCTCGGCAAGAAGTGGAGCGCCCATGCTGAAGATTGAAAATCTCACGGTCGGCTATTCCGCAAGCGTTCCGGTGCTGCACGACGTTTCGATCAGCATCGAGGCTGGCCAGTTCATCTCCGTGGTCGGGCCGAACGGCGCGGGCAAGACAACGCTGTTCAAGGCGATCTCCGGAACGCTGACGCCCATCGGCGGCCGGCTGAGTTTCGAGGGCGAGGACATTTCGAGCCTTGAGCCGTCGCGGCGGCCGCATCTCGGCATCGCCCATGTCCCGGAGGGTCGGCAGGTGTTTCCCTCGATGACCGTGCTGGAGAATCTCGAAATGGGCGCGGTGCCCAAGGCCGGGCGGGATGAATGGGCCGCAAATCTGGAGCGGATCTACACCTGGTTTCCGGTGCTGAAGGAGCGCGCCGGACAGTATGCCGGCACGCTTTCCGGCGGCCAGCAGCAGATGCTTGCCATCGGGCGCGGCCTCGCATCGTCGCCCAAGCTGATCATGCTTGATGAGCCGTCCATGGGGCTTGCGCCGTCGATCGCGGACTTCGTGTTCGAGAAGCTGATGGAGATCAGGCGGGATCTTGGCCTCGCCATTCTGCTGGTCGAGCAGCGCGTGGCGGAGGCGCTGCAATTTGCCGATCGCGGCTATGTGCTCGAAACCGGTCGCATCGTTCTGGAAGGAGACGGCGACACGCTGATGGCCGATGACCGCATCCGCCAGGCCTATCTCGGAATGTAATGAGAACTGAACAAAGGAGGAGGAAAACATGACCAACCATTTGAAGAGAAGTTTCGCTTTCGCCCTTGCGGCAAGCACCGCCGCGATGCCCGGCATCCCCGCGCTGGCGCAGGAAAAGCCGATCCAGATCGGCCTGATCGCGCCGACATCCGGCATTTACGCCCGTCCCGGCACGGTGATGAAAATGGGCGCGGAGCTCGCCGTGCAGGACGTCAATGAAGCCGGCGGGATATCCTGCCTGGATGGCGCCCCGCTGGAGCTCGTCGTGATCGATTCCGGCGATACCGTCGAGAAGGCCACGAATGCCGCCCAGCGAATGGTTGCCGAATATCCGGAACTGGTGGGCGGCACGGGCGCCTATCTCAGCTCGTTCACGCTGGCCGTGACCGAGGTGACGGAGCGCGCCAACCTGCCGATGCTGACGCTGTCTTATTCGGACCTGATCACCGATCGCGGCTTCAAGAACGTGTTCCAGACCTCGGCGACGGCCGGCGTGCAGGCGCAGCTCGCCCTGCCGATCATTCTGGACCTCGCGGAGGAGCAGACCGGCAAGCGGCCCGAGACGGTCGCGATCGTCACCGATAATACCGCCGCGTCGCTCTCCTCCGTCGAGCGCATGACGAGTGGCCTGCTCGATGAAGTCGGCCTCGAAGTGGTGCTGGAGGAAGTGTTTACCCCGCCGCTGGCTGATGCCACCTCGCTGGTCCAGCAGGTGCGCCAGAAGCGTCCGGACCTGCTGTTCTTCCTGCCGACCGTGATTTCGGACAGCAAGCTGATCCTGGAAAAGATGAAGGAATTCCGGGTTCAGGTTCCGGTCATCTCGTTCGGCATCGCGATCGCAGAGCCGGAGGTGCTGAACACCATGCCGCCGGAAATGCTGGAGGGCGTGATGTCCGCGGTCGCCAATTGGGGCACCAAGGGGCAGGAGGAGCTCATCGAACGGCTCAACACCGTCTACGGCGAACCATGGATGACCCAGAACGCCGTATCCACCTATGGCGATATCTGGCTGTTCAAGGAAGCGCTGGAAAAAAGCTGCAGCCGCGATCGCGCCGCTCTTGGCGATGCCTTGCGCGAACTCGATGCGGGTCCGGCAGAATACTATCCCGGCGGCACGCTGAGCTTTGACGACAAGGGCCGCCGCGAGGGCGCGAGCCTCACGGTTATCCAGTGGCAGGACGGGGTGCCGGTCACCGTGTTCCCGGAAGACCTGGCTTTGTCTGAGCCGATCTGGCCGAAGAAGTAGTATCCTGCGTCCGGCGGTCGGGTGATCGCCGGACGCGTTTTCCCGCGCGTCGGGATATATTGTTGAAGCGAGAGCAGCATGACCGACAGATACGAAATCCTGGCCCTGAAATACGCCCGCAACGATAGACCTGCGTCGCAGAACTTCATCGGCGGCGATGCCCATGACCACTCGATGCCGATCGACTATTATGTCTGGGTGATCCGCAACGAGGCGCGCACAATCGTTGTCGATACCGGGTTCAACGCGCAATCGGGCACGCGGCGGGGACGTGAGCTCATCACGCCGGTCCATACCGCGCTCACCGCCGTTGGCGTGGATTTCAACGCCGTCGAACACGTGATCACCACGCATATGCATTATGACCACGCCGGCAATAACGAGCTGTTTCCGAATGCCTGCTTCTACATGCAGGAAAGCGAGATGCGTTATGCGACCGGCCCCTGCATGTGCCATCATTTCCTAAACCACCCTTACGAGGTTGACGATGTGGTCGACATGGTCCGGCGCACCTATGCCGGCAAGGTGTCGTTCTGCCTGGGCGATCGCGAACTCTTTCCAGGCGTGACCGTCCACCACGTCGGCGGCCACTCGCGCGGCCTGCAATGCGTGCGGGTGGAGACGAAGCGCGGTCCCGTGGTGCTCGCGTCAGACGCCAGCCATCTTTACCAGCACTTCCAGACCGGCCGGGTGTTTCCGACCTGCGACAGCGTGTCCGACACTGTCGTCGGTTACCAGCGCCTGAAAGAGCTCGCCGGGAGGGACAGCCACATTGTGCCGGGACACGATCCCGCGGTGATGAACCGCTATCCGTCGTTCAGCGAGCAGACCGCGGCCTTCGCCGTGAGGCTGGATGAGGACGAGCGCGTACAGCACCGATAGTTTCAGTCTGTGAAACAGGCTGACATAACCGCCGGAAATGATTTTGTATTATTGACGTAATGTCCTAGCAAAAATAAACTCCTACCAATCAAGAGAAGGGATTGCCGAATGATCGTGGAGCTCCGGATTTATTATTGCGCACCGACCCGCCTGCCTGCGCTTCTGGACCGTTTCCGGTCCACGACCCTCGGCTTTTTCGAGAAGTATGGCATCGAGCAGATCGGCTTCTGGACCACCGTTGTCGGCCCCGACAACCATGCGCTTACCTATCTGTTGAAATGGGAGAGCATGGCAGAGCGCGAAGAACGCTGGAACGCTTTCCAATCGGATCCCGATTGGATCGCCGCGCGTGCTGAATCAGAACGAAACGCGCCGATCGTCGCTCGGGTCGAGAACAGCTTTCTCGCGCCCACCGACTTTTCGGCCCTGCGCTAGAGCTTCGCCGGGGAGGGCATATCGGGAATGGAACTCTGGTCATCGAAACGCGAGGCGACCGCGTCATGAGCATGCAAAAAGTCGGCTTCATCGGGCTTGGGATGATGGGCGCGCCAATGTGCGGCTGCATCGCGGGAGCCGGTCACACATTATTCGTCGCGGATGCGGACCCGGCGCGCGTTGGCGAGATTTGCGCGAAGCTGTCCGCCGAGCCCCTGACGGAGGCTGTGGCGCAGGAACTCGACGTCCTGATCACCATGCTCCCCAATTCGTCCATCGTGGAGTCGGTGCTGTTGGAAAATGGCTGGGCCGATCGGTTAAAGCCCGGCGCGCGGGTGATCGACATGAGTTCGTCCGAGCCGGTGCGTTCGCGCGAACTCGCCGAGACGCTTGCAGGGCGCGGGCTTCACTATCTCGACGCGCCGGTTTCCGGCGGGGTCAAACGGGCGGAGAACGGCACGCTGGCAATTCTGGTGGGCGGGGACCAGGCGCAGATGGATGCCGCCCGGCCGCTGCTTGAGACAATGGGGCAGTCGATCCTGTTCATCGGGCCCGCCGGTGCCGGTCATGCCGCCAAGGCGCTCAACAATCTGGTCTCGGCCTGCGGGCTGATGATCACGGTCGAAGCGCTGCAGGTCGCAAGGCGTTTCGGCATCGCCGAAGATGTCATGACCGACGTGCTGAACGCCTCGAGCGGCCGCAGCAATACCTCCGAAAACAAGGTCAAGCAGTTCATGCTTTCGGGCACGTTCGGCTCCGGTTTCTCTCTGAAGCTGATGGACAAGGACCTTTCGATTGCAGGCAAGCTTGCCGAATCTGTCGGCTACACGCTGAGCTTCGGGGCCTATGGCATCAGCACCTGGCACCGCATTGCCGAAGGGGTTTCGCCCGCGACCGACCATACCGAGATGTACCGCCTCCTTTCGGAGGACGCGCAATGAAAGACGTCGCCCGGCTTTATGCCGACGGTATGTGGGGCAAGAGCGATTGCCTTTAGTGTTTTGAGAATTGGACGACCGCGCGAAGCGGGGGAGATTGGATGTCATGCCAACTGAAAGCGAAATGTTCGAAAAGGGGTTCCAGAACCGCAAGACGGTGCTGGGCGCTCCGCATGTCGAAAAGTCCTGGGAAAACGCGGATCAGTTCAACCGCCCCGCACAAAGGCTTGTGACGGAATACTGTTGGGGAGAGGTCTGGGGCGACGAGACGCTGCCGTTCCGCACCCGCAGCATGCTGAACCTTGCGATGCTAACCGCGATGAACCAGCATCATGAGTTGGCCGTTCACGTCCGCGGCGCCCTCAACAATGGCGTCACGCCCAAGGAAATCCAGGCGGTGCTGCTGCAGGCGATGGTCTATTGCGGCGCGCCGGCGGCGCTCGCCGCCTTCAGAACCGCAAGCGCCGTCTTGAAGGAGTGGTCCGAGGAGCAGGAAAAACAGGGCGGTTCGGCGGAATAAGGTCTCGCGTCACTCTTTCAGCGGGACGGAACGGCGGCCGGTACGGCCGTCGCGCCTTTTGAAAACGGTAGGTTCAGCGAGGGTCGCTACATTATGGCAATCGATACGGTAGGGTTTATCGGACTTGGAAACATGGGCGGGCGGATGACCCGCTGCATCGTCGCGGGCGGCGTCAAGGTGCTGGGCTTTGATATGGACGAGGCTGCCGCTGGACGCTTCGGAGCCAAGCGGGCGTCCTCCGCTCGCCAGATCATGGAAGAGACCGACATCATTTTTCTCTCCCTGCCCGACAGCACGGTGATCGAGAAGGTGGTGGAAGGCGAGGGCGGGTTGCTGGACCACGTTCGCCCCGGACAAATCGTCGCCGACATGAGCACGGCGTCTGCCGCCTCCACCCGGCGGATCGCGGCGAAATTTGCCGAGAAGGGGGCCTTTTATGTCGATGCCGGCATTTCCGGCGGGGCGGCGGCGGCCGAAAAGGGCGCGCTTACCCTGATGGTCGGCGGCGATCCGGATGCGATCGGACGGCTTGAGCCGGTCTTCGCGCTGATCGCCAAGAAGGTCATCGTAATGGGCGAAAGCGGCGCGGGCCACACCGCCAAGCTATTGAACAATTTTCTCAATGCTGTCAGTCTGTCCGCCACGGCAGAGGTCATGGTCGCCGGCAAAAAGGCCGGTCTCGATCTCCATCGCCTGCTTGAGGTTCTGAACGCCAGCAGCGGCGTCAACTTCGCGACGCTGAACCGTTTTCCGAAGATCGTCGATGGTGACTATCTCGAGGGCGGGCTCACCTCCAAACTTATGACCAAGGACGTGCTGCTCTATTGCGACCTGCTGCACGAACTCGGCATTTCCTCGCTGAATGCCTCAGGGCCGATGGCGAGCTTCGGCCTTGCAACCGCACTCGGCTATGGCGATGTCATAAGCAATCGCGTCGTCGATGCCATCGGCGATATTTCCGGAAAAGTTCGACTCCACGAAAAGGATTGAAGATATGAAGATTTTCCATGGCCGGCAGGCCGGCGCTCCATCGGAAGTCAAATCCGATACTTTCACCGGAACGGTTCATGCCGATCCCGTGATGCCGCCAACGGACGGCGTCGTCATCAACAACGTGTTCTTTTCACCCGGCGCGCGCACCTATTGGCATACCCATGAAACCGGTCAGGTCCTGACCGTCATTGCCGGCAAGGGCTGGGTCTGCAAGGAAGGCGAGGCTGCACAGGAGCTCAAAGCCGGAGACACGGTCTGGATCGCCACCGGCGAAAAGCACTGGCACGGCGCTGCCGCCGACAGCTATCTGCTGCACACCGCCATATCAATCGGCAGGACCGACTGGCTGGAAGAGGTCGGCGAGACCGACTATCAGGCCGCTGGGAAGTAGCGTTTTCGCCAACGGGCGAGGGTGGCGTGTGCGGCGGAAAGCTTGTTGCGCAGCGGTGTTTCGTGCTAATGGCGGATAGTCATAATGTAATACGGGAAGGCTTGATGAGCTCACGTGGGACAGCGCTGCAACCGGACACTTTGCGTCGACAGATTGAAAACGCTGTTCGCCAGGGGATCACTTCCGGCCGGTACAAGCCGGGCGCGCGCCTTGTCGAGCGCGAACTGTGCGAGGAACTTGGCGTGAGCCGCACATCGCTGCGTGAAGCCCTGCGCAAGCTGGAAGCCGAGAAGCTGCTCGAGATCGTTCCGCACAAGGGACCCGTCGTCGCCGTCATTTCGCTGGAAGAGGCGAAGGAGCTATATGCCCTGCGCGGGGTGCTTGAAGGGTTCGCCGCGCGCGAATTTGCGCTCAACGGCTCTGATGAAGCCATAAGGCAGTTTTCGAAGGGCGCCGAGGCGCTTCGCGAGCACGCCCTGTCCGGCGACAAGGCGGAGGTGCTGGAAGCCAAGAGCCGGCTCTACAACATCATGCTCGGCAATTGCGGCAATAACCTTGCCCGCGAGGTGCTGCAAAGCCTGTTTTCCCGGATCAACATCCTGCGCGCCACCTCGCTGATGCATCCCGCGCGAATCGACGAAAGCCTTGCCGAGATCGACGCTCTTGCGGCCGCGCTGGAAAAGCGCGATGCGGACGAAGCTGCGCGAATTGCGTCTCTACATGTGCAGAACGCCTGCGTCGTCGCCCTTCAACTGTTGAAGGAGCAACGTGACGAGATGGCCGCCGAAGCCTAGATTCGGTCGCCCTCAAACGCGCATATATGCTTGCTGCCCGCGCGGCAAATTCGCGGCGTTCGTGCTTGGCCGCCATGTTTGCGGCGCATTCGCGCGGAAGATGTATTCAGCCCTGAAACGAGCGAGGTGAATCATGCAGGCGGCGTTGATTGCGATGACGATTTTCGGCTGCGATGACAGTCTGAACCAGTGCAGCTACATCGACATGACCGAAACGCGCTATGCCACTGTCCAGGCCTGCGACAGCGAAATCGAAAGCAAGATCACGGCCTATGGCGACAGTGGTTTTCCCACGATCATCGCCGTCTGCCGGGAGCCGGGCGAGCTCGTCAATGCCGCGCTCGGGCGGAACCCGGATGCCGTCTTGCC
Organism: Martelella sp. AMO21009; assembly: GCF_053484295.1. Lineage (NCBI taxonomy): Bacteria > Pseudomonadati > Pseudomonadota > Alphaproteobacteria > Hyphomicrobiales > Aurantimonadaceae > Martelella > Martelella sp. AMO21009. The sequence continues at coordinate 172,202 of NZ_JBAKFR010000005.1, read as the reverse complement.
ACCAACCATGCCCGAAACGACGACCGCCGAGGCGCAAACCGAGATGCCAAACCGCCTCCAGCGCCTGACGAGAGGGTCGATGGCGGCGCTGATGGGCATCGTTCCGACGCGCCAGCAGCTCACCAATGCCCTGACGGTACCGCTGCATGTCGTGACCGACAGCTATTCCTGGGTGGTGAAGAAGATCTAGCGCCGAAGCCCGGTTCGACGCTGCGCGGCGGTTGCATACGCAATACCTGAAACGGCACTCCCGGAAACGCGAAACTGATAAAGCCGGGAGGACATTTGCCGCGCAACCGTCCGCTGACACCCGTTCTAGCGGTAGAACGTTACTGGTTGGTTAGCGTTTCCGCATAAAGGCGGAAACTGGTCGGATTTCACCCTAAAAGCCGCCTCTTGCGGTTTGTTATTTCAGCGCGACAGACGTATTCTTGGACCAATTGGGCGGTAGTGCCCTCAAGCGGCGGCAGTCCGCCGAATGTGGTTACCGGAGGAAACAGCAACAATGAAGTCCTATGTCGTCGCCTTGTCATTGGCCTCAGCCGTTGCATTGTTTTCCGGAGCGGCCGCAGCCGAGACCGACTGTCGCGATCTGACGATCGCCGAGTTGAACTGGCCCTCGGCCGGGCTTGCGGCCTGGGTCGACAAGCTGATCATGGAAACGGGGTACGGCTGCACGGTGTCGCTTGTCGAGGGCGACACCAACAGCGCCGTCGCTTCGATCGCGAAGGACGGCAAGCCCGATATTGTGCCGGAATTCTGGTTCGAAAGCATGACGCCGGCGCTTGAGGAGGCGGTCGCCGACAAGCGCGTCGCCTTCGGAGCGGCGCTGCTGAACGAAGGCGGCGTTCAGGGCTGGTGGATGCCGAAATATATCCTCGACGCCAATCCCGGTATGACAACCGTCCAGCAGGCCTTGCAGCATCCTGAGCTTTTCATGCCGGCCGAGGAGGGCGGCAAGCCGGCGGTGTTCAACTGTCCCGAGGGCTGGGCCTGTCGCGCCTCGACCGAAAACCTGTTCCGCGCGCTCGATGCGGAAGCGGCCGGCTTCGCGCTTCACGATGTGAAGGATGCCGCCGCCCTCGACGAATCGATCATCGAGGCCTTCGAGAACAAGGAGGGCTGGCTCGGCTATTACTGGGCGCCGACGGCCCTTCTCGGCAATCATCCGATGGTTAAGCTCAGCTTCGGCGTGGAGTTCAGCAAGGAGGAATGGGATAATTGCACCATTGTGCCGGATTGCCCGGATCCCAAGCTCAACACCTATCCCGTCTCGGCCGTCTACACGCTGATCGCGGGTGATTTCGTCGATGAAAATCCCGAACTGATGAGCTATTTCAACACGCGCTCATGGAGCAACGGGACGGTGAGCGAAGTGCTGGCCTGGATGGATGAGGAGGAAGCCGGCAATGAGGCCGGCGCCCGCCATTTCCTCGCCAATTATCCCGATGTCTGGAAGGCCTGGCTGCCGGAGGACATCGCCGAAAAGGTCGCCGGCAAGATCTGACCGGCGACGGTTATTGCACTGCCGGCCCGTCGCCGTTATCATCGCGGCGTGCCGGCAAGGGCCGCAGTCGGGGATGGTCTCCGTTCGGTCATTGTGACCCTTGGCGATCAACAACGCGGACGCCTCCATGAACTACGAATCGTCCGTTTTCGCCAAGCTGCCGCCCGCCGGCGCATTCTCCTTAGCTTGGAGAAGCCGACCGGGTTCAGCCGCATGAAGGCCACCTGTCTGGTCCTCGGCGGAGCACGCTCCGGCAAGTCCCGTCATGCCGAAATGCTGGCGCGCCGGCATGACGGCAACCTGCATTATATCGCGACCGCCGAAAGCATGGACGACGCCGAAATGGCGGCGCGGATCGCGCGGCACAGGGCCGATCGCGGCAGCGACTGGATCACCCATGAAACGCCATTCGCGCTGGTCGAGCGTCTCGAAGCGCTGGAGCGGGAGAAGGAGCCGGTGGCGGTGCTCGACTGCCTGACGCTGTGGCTTAGCAACCTGCTGCTGGCGGAGCGCGATATCGAGGCCGAAGGCGCGCGGCTTGCCGGTTTCGTCGCGCGCTGCCCCTACCGGCTGATCATGGTCAGCAACGAGGTGGGGCTCTCGATTGTGCCGGACAACGCGCTGGCGCGTCGCTTTCGCGATGCCGCGGGCATTTTGAACCAGCGCATCGCGGCGGTCTCGGCGGAGGTGGTGTTCATGGCGGCGGGCCTGCCGCTTCACCTTAAAACTGCATCATAAGCCATTGATAGGCCGGGTTCTTTTCGTCGAGGAAAACCCTGATCGCCATCGCCATGCACGAGAGAACCAGAAGCGGACGGATGATTTTCGCGCCGTTCTTCATGGCGAGATTCGATCCGGTGCGGGCACCCAGAAACTGGCCAAGGCCCATCACCAGCCCGACCTTCCACAGGATCGCGCCGCCGAACATGAACACCGCGAAAGCGCCGATATTGGTCGACAGGTTCAGGAACTTGGTGTGGGCGGTGGCCTTCAGCATGCCGAAGCCGCCGAGCGTGACGAAGGCGATCATAAAAAACGACCCGGTCCCCGGGCCAAAAAGCCCGTCATAAAAGCCGATCGCGGGCACCACCAAAGCGGCGAAGAGCGGGGTGGAAAGCCGCTTTTCGCGGTCGCTGTCATCAAGCCCGGTGCGCAGCGCGAAATAAAGCCCGATCGCGACCAGCAGGAAGGGGAGCGCGGCGCGCAGCGCATCGCCGGAGATCAGCGTGGCAACAAGCGCGCCGAGCGCGCCGCCGGCAATCGCGATCAGCGCCATCGGCCATTGCCGTAGCGGCTCCACCCGGCCGGCGCGGGCATAGGAGATCGTGGCGGAAGCCGCGCCGAACATGCCCTGCAGCTTGTTGGTGCCGAGCGCCTGCAGCGGCTGTACGCCGGAAATCAGCAGCACCGGTATGGTGATAAGGCCGCCGCCGCCGGCGATCGAATCGACGAAGCCGGCGATATAGGCGGCCGCAAACAGGATCAGCAACAGTTCGATACTGGCTTCAAACACGGAAACATCCTTTGCAGGGGCATCGCCGCGCGGACCTGCGGCGTTTCCTTTTTTCTCCGGATCGTGTAGGGCCTTTCTCGATCCGGCGCAAACGCCGTTCCCATATTTCCGAAGACAGGATGCGTTTTCATGCACAAGGTAATTTTCGACACGGACCCCGGTATTGACGATGCCATGGCGCTGCTCTTCCTCGAGCGCCATCCTGATATCGAACTCCTCGGCGTAACCTCTGTTTTCGGCAACGCCTCCGCCGACACGACCACCCGCAATGCGCAGTTCCTGAAGCGTGAATTCGGCATCAAGGCGCCGGTCGCCCGTGGCGCCGACATTACCTTCGATCCGGGCCGGCCGATGGCCTCGTGGCCGACATTCGTGCATGGCGTCAACGGGCTTGGCGATATCGACGTGCCGGAGACGATCGACGATGTGCCGCTCGATCCGCGTCCTGCCTTTCAGTTCATCATCGATACGGTGCGTGAACATCCCGGCGAGGTCGAGATCGTCGCCGTCGGCCGGATGACCAACCTTGCCATGGCGCTGGCGCGCGATCCGGAAATCGCCGGCCTCGTCAAGCAGGTCGTCGTGATGGGCGGCGCGTTCGAGACCAACGGCAATGTGACGCCGGCCGCGGAAGCCAACATCCATGGCGACCCGGAAGCTGCCGATGTCGTGTTCACCGCGCCGTGGAAGGTCGTGATCATCGGCCTCGACGTCACCCTCCAGACTGTCATGACCCGGACCACGATGAAGGAACTGGCTCTGCGCGGCGGTCCAGCGGTGGAACTGCTGGCACGGATCTCCGATCCCTATATCGATTTCTACAGCCAGCAGGTCGAAGACGGCATGGTGGTGCATGACAGCTGCGCCTGCGCCTATGTCGTGGCGCCCGAGCTCTTCGGTCTCAGGTCCGGCTCCGTGCGCGTGGTCTGCGGCGGCATTGCCGACGGACTGACCCTGCAGAAGCCGGCCGGCGGCGCGTTCGGCCCGAGCCCGTGGGATGACAAGACCGAGCAGAAGGTGGCGATGACCATCGAAGCGAAAAAGGTGGTCGATCTGATCGCCGCCACGCTCGCGCCCTGACGCATGAACAGACCGGTCTTGTGCCGGTTGTGTTTACCTTAAAATCAGTATCGCGTTGATAGTAACCCCCGTTGCACATATCGTTCATTAGAAACATATGTGTGTCGGGGGTGGATATGCGTAAAATACTGTTGGCGTTACTGGTGTTGCTTGGCGCGGCGTCGGCTGCGAATGCCGCCCGCAAATCCGGCGACGAGATTTTCGATCCGGGCAAGGTCGTCGCGGCCGTCAGCCTGACGAGCCAGACCATGAAGGTCATCATTGGCGGCCATGAGCGCTATGAATGGCCGGTCTCGACCGGGGCAGGGGGCTATTCGACGCCGCGCGGCATATACGGCGCGGAATGGCTGTCGAAGAACCACCGCTCGCGCAAATACAACAATGCGCCGATGCCCTACGCGATCTTCTTTCATCACGGCTATGCCGTCCACGGCACGGACCAGCTCTCGCGGCTTGGCCGCCCCGCCTCGCACGGTTGCGTGCGGCTTCATCCGGACAATGCGGCGCTGCTGTTCGAACTTGCCCAGACGATGGGGCTGGAAAACGTGACGGTGGTGATCGGCGACTGATACCGGGAATCAGTCGTTGCCGGCCGCCGCGCTCAGCCTGTCGATATCCGGCACGCTGACGTGGCGGTTGTTTTCGACGATGATAATCTTCTCGTTGCGCAGCTTGGTCATCTGTCGGCTGACGGTTTCTATAGTCAGGCCGAGAAAATCGGCGATGTCGGCGCGCGACAGCGGCAGGTCGAAGGTGAAGCCGTCATCGGCGAGCGGATCGATATGGGTCGCGATCAGATAGAGGAAGGAGGCGACTTTTTCGCGCGCGCTCTTGCGGCCGAGCGTCAGCATCCAGTCGCGCGCCTCGTCGAGCTCCTTCAGCGACTGATTGTAAAGCTTGCGCTCGAGCTCCGGCGCTTCTTCGATCATCCGCTCCAGCGCGGCGCGCGGGAAGGCGCAGATTTCCGTTTCTGTCGCCGCTTCGGCCGTCAGCGCGCTTTCGCGCGAAAACGGGCGGCCCATGAAATCGGGCGCGAACTGAAGGCCGACGATCTGCTGGCGGCCATCGGCCATCATCTTGGAAAGCTTCACCACGCCGCGCAGGATGTTGGAATAGCTGCCGACGCTTTCGCCCTGGCCGACGACTTCTGCGCCGCCCTCGATCGTCCGGCGCGAGGAATACTTGTTGATCTGCGCCAGTTGCTCGGGCGTCAGGACCGAACAGATGCCGCCATGGCGCGCCTCGCATGCCCGGCATACGAGCGGCAGAAGGTCGTCGCCTTCATGGGATCGGTGGGTGTGGTCGGTCATCGGACATTCTCAATTCGTTGTGGCGTGAAACCACCTGCCTTATTCTCTGCATCGCGGGAGGGCAGGGCCGCGCCGCCGCCACAACCGCCTAGCGTCGCTCCTTCACACTGTGCAACCAAACTTGATCAAAGTCAAAGCTGCGAGCGCGCCGAGTGGCTATCTCGTTTGCATTATCAGTCAGGAAGGGGCGCGTCATGACGTCGCAACGACAGTTGTTGGATAAGTTTTCGGAGCCGGTTCCGCGCTACACGAGCTACCCCACGGCGCCACATTTCCACGACGGCGTCGATCCGGCCACGGCGAGACAATGGATCGCGGCGCTGAGCGCAGGCCGGAAGCTCTCGCTTTACCTGCATATTCCTTACTGTGACCGTCTCTGCTGGTTTTGCGCTTGCCATACCAAACATACGCTGAAATATGAGCCGGTGGCCGCTTATCTCGATAGCCTGAAGCATGAAATCGAGACCATGGGCCGGCTTGTATCGCCCGATGTGATGGTGACCGGCCTGCATTGGGGCGGCGGCTCGCCCACCATGCTGAAACCGGAGGACATGCACCGGCTGATGGGCTGGCTGCGGTCCGCCTTCAATTTCGCCGATGACGCCGAGATCAGCGTCGAGATGGACCCGAACGATCTCGACGAGGCGCGCTATGATGCGCTGGCCGAGATCGGCGTTACGCGGGCAAGCCTCGGCGTTCAGGATTTCGATCCCAAGGTGCAGAAGACCATCAACCGCCTGCAGACCTTCGAGCAGACGGCAGAGGTGATTGCGGCGATGCGCAAGCGGGGCGTCCACTCCGTCAATTGCGACCTGCTCTACGGTCTGCCGTATCAGACGCTTGATACGATGGCGAAGACCGTCGCCGATATCATCAGCCTGAAACCCGACCGGATCGCGCTGTTCGGTTATGCCCATGTGCCATGGATGAAAAAGCATCAGGCGCTGATTCCCGAACACGCTCTTCCGGATGCGGACGAAAGGTTCCGCCAGATGTCGCTGGCGGCCGGGATGCTGGCCGAGGCGGGGTACGAGGCGATCGGCATCGACCATTTCGCGCTTGCCGACGACTCGCTTGCCAAGGCGGCGCGCACCGGCAGGCTGCGGCGCAATTTCCAGGGCTATACCGATGAAAGCGCCGATGCGCTGATCGGGCTCGGGGCGTCATCCATCAGCCAGCTCCCCGAGGGTTATTGGCAGAACATGCCGGCGACCGGCGAGTACCGGCGCATGGTCGAAGGCGGCGATCTGGCAGTGGTGCGCGGTGTCGCGCTTCAGCCGGAAGACCGCGCGCGGGCGTTCGTGATCGAGAGAATCATGTGCGCCTACGGATTTTCCGCCTGCGAACTGAAGGCGCGATTCGCCGCCGGAACAGACGATATCATCGCCGAGGCCAAGGCTTATGCGCGCGAAAATCCGGACGTGTGCGTTTACGATCGGTTCGGATTTCGACTGAAAAATGAGGCTTTTCCGTTCGCGCGCTCTGTTGCTGCGGTTTTCGATACCTATCTTGGGCGCGGCAAGGGTCGCCATTCGGCGGCGGTCTGAGTTACAATCGAAAAATTGCCCTCGTGCAACCTGTGGCCATTGGCTTTTCGCCAATCATTGCCTATGAGGAGGGCACACTTGAAAGATGAAGAGGTAATAGGCGTGAGCGCTACATTTGATAAAGTTGCCGATATCATCGCGGAAACGAGCGAAATCGACCGCGATCAGATTACGCCGGAAAGCAATACGATCGACGATCTCGGCATCGACAGCCTCGATTTCCTCGATATCGTCTTTGCGATCGACAAGGAATTCGGTATCAAGATCCCGCTCGAAAAGTGGACGCAGGACGTCAACGAGGGCAAGGTCGATGCGGACGAGTACTTCATTCTGAAGAATCTCTGCGCCAAGATCGACGAGCTGAGAGCGGCAAAGCAGTCTTAAGGGCGACCGGTTTTACGACCGGCATCTCAGCCCGCCTGGCTTCGCTGCGGAACTGATGCAGGGGCTGAAAGCATTCAATGCTGCTCGAATATTTCCAGATGATTGACGAGATCGTGTCGGCGGACATTTCCGCCGGGACGATCGTCGCGCGTTCCACGGTTCCCGAAAAAAGCACGGTTTTCGAGGGACATTTTCCTGGCATGCCGCTGGTGCCGGGCGTGCTTTTGATCGAAACCATGGCGCAGGCGTCCGGCATGCTGCTGCTTGGCGTCAATGACTGCACGGCGATGCCGTTTCTGATGATGGTCGACAGCGCCAAGCTGCGCGGCTTCGTGGAGCCCAATGCCGTGCTCGATATCGAAGCGCAACTGGAGCATGAGGGCTCGGGATTTGCCGTTACCAAGGCGAAGATCGCGTCGGGCGGAAAGCCGATCGCGAGCGCCCAGCTCAAATTCCGCACGATGTCCTTCGATGACAATGAACTCGCGCCGATCGTGAAACGGCGCGCCGAGGAAGTCGGCCTGTTTGCGGCGATCGCCGGGCAGGCCGCGGAGAGGTCCTGACATGGCGAAATCCTCCAATGATGTGGTCGTTACCGGCATTGGTCTGGTCACGAGTTTCGGCGTCGGCATCGAGCCCCACGTCGCAATGCTCACCGGCGGCCAGCCCGATATCCGGATCGATTCCGAGATCTGCGCGCCCTATCCGGTGCATCCGCTGCCGGAAATCGACTGGAAGGAGCAGATCCCGAAGCGCGGCGATCAGCGCCAGATGGAAAACTGGCAGCGTCTCGGCGTCTATGCCGCAGGCCTCGCGCTGGACGATGCCGGGATGAAGGAAAACGAAGAGCTCTGCGCGACGATGGACATGATCGTCGCCGCCGGCGGTGGCGAGCGCGATATCGCCGTCGACAGCCTGATCGTCAACCAGGCGCGCCAGCGCAATGATCGCGAAATCCTGTTGAACGAGAAGCTCACCACCGAACTGCGCCCGACGCTGTTTCTCGCCCAGCTTGCCAATCTCGTCGCCGGCAATATCTCGATCGTCCACAAGGTCGCCGGCTCGTCGCGCACTTTCATGGGCGAGGAAGGCGCGGGGATTTCCGCCGTCGCCACCGCCTATGCCCGCATCCTCGCGGGCCAGTCCAGCCACACGCTGGTCGGCGGCTCGTTCGTGGCCGAGCGGCGCGATATCCTGCTGATGATGGAATCGGTGCATGCGCTGTCGCGCGGTGAGTGGAGACCGCTCTGGGACCGGCCTGAAGACGAAGATGGCGGCATGGTCATGGGCACCGCCGGCGCGTTTCTGGTTCTGGAATCGCGTGAACATGCCGAAGCCCGCGGCGCGCATATCTATGCGGTGCTTTCCGGCGTCGAAGGCGATCGCGGCAAGCGCGACGATGGCCGTCTGGAGCAGCGGCTCGAACGGCTGTTCAAGGATGCCGGGTTTTCAGGCGCCGCCAACGAGGCGATCCTATCCGGTGCGACCGGCCTGACCGATATCACCAAGCGCGAGGCCGCTTTCGCGAGAGAGCATTTCCCGTCGGCGCCGCTGCGCGGCTATACCGGCGCAACCGGCCATGCCATGGAAGCCAATTTCACCCTGGGTCTCGCGCTGGCAGCCCTGGCGCTCGACAGGAAGGTCGCTTTGCCGGTCTTCAACCCCGGTGCGGAACAGAAGATGGCGGCGCCTGCCGAAAAGATCGCGGTAACCACGGTCGGCCATCAGCGCGGCGAGGGCGTCGCCGTGCTCTCGGCCGAGAAATAAGGAAGGACCGGACAGATGAGCAATGCCTATACAGATCATCTCGGTCGCCCGCTCGTCGCCGTCACCGGCATGGGCGTGGTGACCTCGCTCGGTCGCGGCCTCGAGGACAACTGGAAGAAGCTGACGGAGGGCGTCTCCGGCATCCACGCCATTTCGCGCTTTCCGACCGACCATCTTTCCACCCGCATCGCCGGCACGGTCGATTTCATTCCGGCCGAGGACAATGCGGTTTCCCGCTCCTATAATTTTGCCGAGGCGACCATCGAGGAGGCGCTTGCCGCGGCCGGCCTTTCCGGCGATTTCGATGCGCCGCTGTTTCTCGCCGCCCCGCCGGTCGAGCCCGAATGGTCGATGCGCTTCGCGTTGACCGATCGCTCCGGTCCGCCGGTCGAGGAGAACGACGCCTATGTCCGTTTCCTCGCCGCCATGCGCGAGAAGGGCGATCCGGCCTTTCACGAAGCGGTGCTATTCGGCTCGATCTCGGAGCGGATTGCCGACAAGTTCGGCACGCGCGGCCTGCCGGTGACGACATCGACGGCGTGCGCTTCCGGCGCGACTGCGATCCAGCTCGGCGTCGAGGCGATCCGGCAGGGCCGCACGGAGCGCGCCATGACGGTTGCCACCGACGGCTCCGTCAGCGCCGAGGCGCTGGTGCGGTTCTCGCTGCTTTCCGCGCTGTCGACCCAGAACGATCCCCCGGAAAAGGCCTCCAAGCCCTTCAGCAAGGATCGCGACGGCTTCGTGATTGCCGAGGGCGCGGCCACGCTGATCCTCGAATCGCTCGCTTCCGCCGTTGCCCGCGGCGCGAAGGTCTACGGCATCGTGCGCGGCTGCGGCGAAAAGGCCGATCATTTCCATCGCACCCGGTCCTCGCCCGATGGCGCGCCGGCGATCGCGACCGTGCGCGCGGCGCTGGACGATGCGGGCCTCGACATCGACGGCATCGATTACATCAACGCCCACGGCACTTCGACGCCGGAAAACGACAAGATGGAATATTCCTCGCTCAAGGCCGTGTTCGGCGAAGGGCTGAAGTCGATCCCGCTGTCGTCCAACAAGTCGATGATCGGCCACACTCTGACCGCGGCCGGCGCGGTTGAGGCGGTGTTCTCCTTCCAGGCGATGCAGACCGGCGTGCTGCCGCCGACCATCAATCACGTCAATCCTGATCCGGCGATCGAGCTCGATGTGGTGCCGAACGTGAAGCGGTCGGCCGATACCGGATCGGTGCTCTCCAATTCGTTCGGCTTCGGCGGACAGAATGCCTGCCTGGTGATGACGCGCGAGCCGGCGTGAGCCTGATTGGTTGATAGTATAGTTTAGTTAGTAGCTCTAACATATTGAATATGAAGGAATGACCCATGCGCGCCTTGCAGCTGACCGATGACCGCAAGATCGAATTGCGCGACGTGGCCGAGCCCGACGCGCCGGCGCCCGGCGAGGTGACGCTGCGTTTGAAGGCGGTCGCGCTCAACCATATCGATGTCTGGGGCTGGCGCGGCATGGCGTTCGCCAAGCGCAAGCTGCCGCTGACGATCGGCGCGGAAGCTTCCGGTGTGGTCGAGGCGATCGGGGCAGGGGTATCCAATGTCCTGCCCGGCGATCTGGTGTCGATCTACGGCGCGCGGGTCTGCGGTCGCTGCAAGGCCTGTCGCGAGGGCCGCGACAATCTCTGCGAACATGTCGGCGGCGTTCACGGTTTTCATCTTGACGGTTTCGCGCAGGAAAAGATCAACATTCCCGCCCGCCAACTCGTGGCAGCACCCCCCGGCGTGGACGCGATCGGGGCGGCGCTTGCACCGGTAACGTTCGGTACCGTGGAGCATATGCTGTTCGACAACGCCAAGCTGCAGCCGGGCGAGACCATCCTCGTCCATGCCGGCGGCTCCGGCATCGGCTCGGCGGCGATCCAGCTTGCCAAGAAAACGGGCTGCACCGTGATCACCACGGTGGGCTCCGAGGACAAGATGGAAAAAGCCCGCCAACTCGGCGCCGATCACGTCATCAATTACCGCGAGGACCGGTTCGAGGGCGTGGTCCGCAAGCTCACCAAGAAGAAGGGCGTGGACGTCGTGTTCGAACATGTCGGCGCCGATACCTGGGCGGGCTCGATGCTGTCGATGAAACGCGGCGGCCGGCTGGTCACCTGCGGTTCGACCTCGGGCGTCTCCACCAATGTCAATCTGATGATGCTGTTTCAGCAGCAGCTCAAGCTGCTCGGCTCGTTCGGCTGCCGCATGGAAAACATGGCAAACGCCATGCAGAAGATGGCGCAGGGCGTGGTTCATCCGGTGATCGATACGCTGGTCGACTTCGACGGTATCGACAAGGCGCTGGAACGCATGGAAAGCCGCCAGGTGTTCGGCAAGATCGTGCTCAGGATCGATGATTGATTGCGACTTGGCTTGAGGGGCTTTCGCCGATAAAAGACGGACGCGCGGCATTTGCTTCGCAAAGTTCTAATATGGGCCAGAGTCTTTGAAATCCTTCATCACCCGCGTCGTTCTGAAAGCCCGCCAGTTCCAGCAATGGCTGGTGGCCTATCTGATTTTCGCGCTGCTTTCGGTGCTCAAGCTGTTTCCGGCCGACGGTTCGATCCGCTTTGCGGATTGGGTGATGCGCAAAATCGGCCCCCATACCGGCCGCCACAAGCTGATTCTCGAAAACCTGCGGAAAGCCTTTCCGGAAAAGGATAACGCCGAGATCGAGCGCATCGCGATCGCAAGCTGGGGCCATATCGGCCGGCTGGCGGCGGAATATGTGTTTCTCGATGAGCTTTTCGATTTCGATCCGGAGGCCAAGACCCCCGGCCGGATCGAGGTGGAGGGTGTGGAGCGCTTTCTCACGCTGCTCGATCGCGATCGGCCGTTCATCGTCTTCACCGCCCATACCGGCAATTTCGAGCTTCTGCCGGTCGCGGCCGCATCCTTCGACCTCCATGTCTCGGTGCTGTTCCGCCCGCCGAACAACCCCTATATCGCCAAGAAGGTGTTCCGCTTCCGGCGTAAGCGCATGGGCAATCTGGTGCCGTCTCATGCCGGCTCGGCCTTCGCCCTGGCGGGAACGCTGGAACAGGGCGGCGGCGTTGGCGTGCTGGTGGACCAGAAGTTCAAGCGCGGCACCCATTCAACCTTCTTCGGGCAGGAGGTGCAGACCAATCCGCTGCTCGGAAAGCTCGCGCGCCAGTTCGACTGTGCGATCTATCCCGCGCGCTGCATCCGCCTGCCGAACAACCGGTTCCGTCTGGAGCTTGAGAATGAGATCACGCTGCCGCGCAACGAAAAAGGCGCGATCGATATTCCGGCGACCGCTCAGGTGCTGAACGACAAGGTTGAAAGCTGGGTGCGGGAATATCCCGAGCAGTGGCTGTGGTATCACGACCGCTGGAACCGCCGGAAACGGGGATAGCGGCTTTACTGCTTCGTGGCCTGCAGACTTTCGAGAAAGTCCTTTTCGAACACGATATGCCGACGCAGCGTGGTGAAAAGGCCGCGCAGCAGATAGCCGGTCGCCTCGGTATTGACCTCTTCGCCCCGGGCGAGCCGTCCCAGCGCCTCGCTGGCCTCCTCGGCAAAGCACAGATCCTCGAAATGCTCCTGATGAAGCCGGTCGAACATCGCCGCCGCCCCACCTTTGCGGCGCAATGGCGGAAATACCTGTCTTTCCTCGCGTTGCTGGGCGAGCTTCAAGAGAGGCATCAGGGTCTCGGACAGGCACTGGCAACTGTGCCGGTCGATATTGCCGGGCAGCGAATCGGCCACCGCCTCCAGCGCATCGCAGAGCCCCAGAATCGTGCCATGTGTCGATGAGAGCGCCGAGAACGGCGCCAGGTTCTTGACCAGCATATGTTTGTTCACAACTGTTTCCCGGATGCAATAGTTCGGCCTTCCGCCAGACCGTTCCGTCGTTATTAGAGTTTAATGCCGGTTGTGTTTCATTGACCTGGGTCAAGATGGCTTGCGGGGCGTCGCAGCGTTCGGCGCAGGGCAGGGCGCGTGCCGCGGAAAACACGCCGCATCGCGGCTCCGCACATAAAAATTGTTCACATTTTTTGAATAGGTCTCGGTCAGGATTCGGCTACAAGCGATATCTGATAAACCGGCGAAAACGGAAGGGGATTTCATGTCACGCAGCGCACTGGCAATCGTTCTGGCGGCGGGCGATGGAACGCGGATGAAATCGGCCAGGACCAAGATGCTGCACGAGGTGGCTGGCCGCGCGATGGCGGCGCATGTGGTGGATACCGTTTCCCGTTCTGGCGTCGATGCCGTAGCGCTTGTCGTCGGCCGCGATGGCGACCGGGTGGCGGACGCCTGCGCGCTGCCCGGCGTGGCGCTTGAGACCTATGAGCAGCGCGAACGGCTTGGCACCGCCCACGCCGTTCTTGCCGCCCGCGCGGCGCTGGAACGCGGCTATGACGATGTGATCGTGACCTATGGCGACACACCGCTGGTGACGGGAGAGACGCTCGACAAGGCGCGGGCGGCGCTCGAAGCGGGCGACGATGTCGTCGTGATCGGCTTTGAGACCGACGAGCCGACAGGCTATGGCCGGCTTCTGACCCGCGACGGCGCGCTCTGTGCCATCCGCGAGGAAAAGGACGCCACCGACGAGGAGCGCAGGGTGACGCTCTGTAACAGCGGTCTGATGGCCTTCAACGGCAGGCGCGCGCTCGCACTGCTCGATGCGATCGGCAATGACAATGCCAAGGGCGAATACTATCTGACCGACATCGTAGAGGCGGCGCTTGCAAGCGGCGGGCGCGCCGGCGTTGTGATGGCCGACGCCGAAGAGGTGCTCGGCTGCAACAACCGCGCCGAACTCGCCGAACTCGAGCGCATCTGGCAGGCGCGCCGCCGCCGCGAACTGATGCTTGAGGGCGTCACCATGATCGCGCCGGAGACCGTGTTCCTTTGCCACGACACCGTGATCGGCCCCGATTGCGTGATCGAGCCGAATGTTTTCTTCGGCCCCGGCGTCGAGATTGCCGATAATGTCACGATCCACGCCTATAGTCACATCGAGGGCGCGAGGATCGCGGCCGGCAGCAAGGTCGGGCCGTTCGCGCGGCTGAGGCCGGGCGCGGTGCTGCATGAGGATGCCAAGGTCGGCAATTTCTGCGAGGTGAAGAATGGCGATATCGGCGTGGGCGCCAAGGTCAACCATCTGACCTATATCGGCGATGCCAGCGTCGGTGCGCGCGCCAATATCGGCGCGGGCACGATCACCTGCAATTATGACGGGGTGAACAAGTTCAGGACGGAGATCGGGGCGGACAGTTTCATCGGCTCCAATTCCTCGCTGGTGGCGCCGGTGCGCATCGGCGACCATGCCTATGTCGGCTCCGGCAGCGTGGTGACGCGCGATGTGCCGGACAACGCGCTTGCGCTCGCGCGCGGACGCCAGGAAAACAAGGAAGGGCGCGCCGAAATGCTGCGCGCCCGCTCGCTGGCCATCAAGGCGGCGCGCAAGAAGGACGGGGGCAAGTGACCATATGTGCGGAATAGTGGGGATCGTTGGCGTTCGGCCGGTGGCTGAACGTCTCGTCGATGCTTTGAAGCGACTTGAATATCGCGGGTATGATTCGGCCGGCATTGCTGTGATCGAGGAGGGCGAACTGGTGCGCCGCCGCGCGCCGGGAAAGCTCGAAAACCTGCGGGTCTGCCTGGCCGATGATCCGGTCGACGGCGTCACGGGCATCGCCCATACCCGCTGGGCCACGCATGGCGTTCCCAACGAGGCCAATGCCCATCCCCACATCGCCGGTGATGTCGCCGTCGTTCATAACGGCATCATCGAGAATTTCGCGGAACTGCGCGCCGAACTGACGGCCAAGGGCGTCAACTTCTCCAGCGACACCGACACCGAGGTCGTCGCACGGCTGCTGGACGATTATCGCCGCGCCGGCATGGCCCCGCGCGATGCGGTGCTGGCGATGCTCCAGAGGGTCACGGGCGCCTTCGCGCTGGTTATCCTGTTCAAGGACCGGCCGGATACGCTGTTCGTCGCCCGCTATGGCCCGCCGCTAGCCATCGGCTATGGCGACGACGAGATGTATGTCGGCTCCGACGCGATCGCGCTTGCGCCGCTTGCCACCGGCATCTCCTATCTGGAAGACGGTGATATGGCGATCGTCGATCGCGACGGCGTGGTGTTCTGCGATTTTGCCGGCGAACCGGTGCGCCGTCAGCGCCAGCCGCTCCAGCTTTCCGCGATGCTGATCGACAAGGGCAATCATCGCCACTTCATGGAGAAGGAGATTTTCGATCAGCCCGAAGTGATTTCGCACACGCTCGGCCGCTATTGCGACTTCGCGGCGGAACGAACCGCGGCGGCAGAAGACGGCATCGATTTTTCGAAAATCTCCCGTCTCACCATCGCCGCATGCGGCACGGCCTATCTCTCCGGTCTTATCGGCAAGTACTGGATCGAGCGCTATGCGCGCCTGCCGGTGGAGATCGATGTCGCCTCCGAGTTCCGCTACCGCGAACTGCCGATATCGGACGATACGCTTGCGCTGTTCATCTCGCAGTCTGGCGAAACCGCCGATACGCTGGCCTCGCTGCGCTATTGCAAGGAGCAGGGCGCAAAGACCGGCGCGCTCGTCAACGTCACCGGCTCGACGATCGCGCGCGAGGCCGATGCGGTGTTCCCGATCCTGGCGGGGCCGGAAATCTCGGTCGCCTCGACCAAGGCCTTCACCTGCCAGCTCGCGCTGATGGCATCGCTCGCTTTGCGCGCCGGGCGCGAACGCGGCACGCTCTCGCCGGAGGATGAAAAGGAGCTGGTGCACGCGCTTTCGGAAGTGCCGCGTCTGATGAGCCAGGTGCTGCACGCCGTGCAGCCGCAGATCGAAAAGCTCTCGCGCGAGCTTTCGCATTTCCATCACGTTCTCTATCTCGGTCGCGGCACCAGCTTCCCGCTGGCGATGGAAGGCGCGCTCAAGCTCAAGGAGATCACCTATATCCACGCCGAGGGCTATGCCGCCGGCGAGCTGAAGCACGGGCCGATCGCGCTGATCGATGAAAACATGCCGGTGATCGTGATCGCGCCGCACGACCGGTTTTTCGAGAAGACGGTATCGAACATGCAGGAGGTCGCCGCGCGCGACGGCAAGATCGTGTTCATCACCGACGAGAGCGGCGCGAAGGCCTCGGAGCTGAAGACCATGCAGACCATCGTGCTGCCGGACATGCCGGAATTCATCACGCCGATGGTGTTCTCGCTGCCGATCCAGCTCCTGGCCTATCATACCGCGGTGTTCATGGGCACGGATGCCGACCAGCCGCGCAACCTCGCCAAGGCGGTGACGGTGGAATGATCATCCGCCGGGAACGCCTGGGTGATGTCGCTGCGGTCTATAAACTCGTGGCCGCGGCCTTTGCTGGGACGCCGTACAGCGATGGCAGCGAGGCCGACATCATCCGAAGGCTGCGCAAGGCGGGCGCCCTGTCGCTGGCGCTCGTTGCGGAGGAAGAAGAGCGGGTGGTCGGCCATATCGCGTTCTCGCCGGTCGGCATTTCCGATGGAACGGACGGCTGGTTCGGGCTCGGCCCGCTCGCCGTCGATCCTGCGTTTCAGGACCGCGAGATCGGCACCTCGCTCGTGCTCGGCGGGCTGGAGCTTTTGAAGGACGAGGGCGCGCATGGCGTCGTGGTGCTCGGCGCGCCCGGCTTCTACCAGCGCTTCGGCTTCCGCCACGAGCCGGCGCTGACGCTGGACGGCGTGCCGCCGGATCACTTCATGGCGCTTGATTTCGATGGTCATGTGCCAAGCGGTAAGGTCGCCTATCACCGGGCATTCTACGGCGAGGTCTGAGAAGGGCAGGGGCTCACTTCCCCGCCTTTACCTCGGCAAGCACGAAAAGCCGGATGGCGGATGACAGGTTGATCTCGCCATCCCGCGCGTCGTCGATTTCAGCGATAAGGGCCGCGAGGCTGAGATCGCGGGCGTGCGCGATCCGGGACAGTTCCGTGTAAAACGCATCTTCCAGGGAAAAGCTGGTGCGGTGGCCGTGCAGGCTGATGGAGTGCTTGCGGATCACGCCTCGCCGTCGCCGCGCTCGCGCCGCCCCTGATCGAACCGGCGCTCAGCCTTGTCGCGCTCAAGCTTCTCGCGCTGCTTCTCGCCCTTGGTGAGGCCGTGAAGCGCGCGATTTTCAGCGGCTTTCTGCTCGGATTTGCGGCGTTCGTTGCGTTTGCGCTGCTGCCGCAGATTGACGATCTCGGCGCACATCGAACGTTCAGTGCTTCTTGCGGAAGGCGTCGAGCGAGACCACGGACGCGCCGTCATCGCCGCCGGGCGTATCGTCGCCGTCGTTCATCGGCGGATCTGTCGGCGTCTCGTCTTCTACATCAAGCGTGGCGACGTCGAATTCGAGCTCAAAATTCACCGAAGGGTCGTAGAAACCGACGATGGCGTTGAAGGGAATGACGAGGCGCTCCGGCACGTCGGAGAAGGACAGGCCGATCTCGAACAGCGCGTCGGTCACCTTCAGATCCCAGAACTGATGCTGGATGACGATGGTCATCTGCTGGGCGTATTTTTCCTTCAGCGCCGGCGAGATTTTCACGCCGGGCGCGCCGGTGAGGAAGGTGATGAAGAAATGATGTTCGCCGGGCAGGTGGCCGGTAGCGGCCACTTCGGCCAGAACCTTGCGGATCATGCCCCGCAATGCATCCTGCGCCAAAACGTCGTAGCGAATATGGTCCTGCCCCATTAAATCTTCCTGCCTCTCGCCCGGTTGCTGCGTTCCCCACAGCCATAAGTCGGCTTTTCGGAAATCGCAATCATTATAGGGGATTTTGTTCAAAATCAGGTGGAGGCTTCTGTTGCCAGGTGCCTCCGGACCCCGCCTTACAGTGCTACCCGCAAGGACTTAAGGTGGGTTTCTGGAACCGCCATTAGGCAGCTACAGCGTAACCCTGAGCTTTGTTGTCATTTGCAACTACTCGTTTGACCCGATAACGGTGGTATCATGCCGGGTAAAAGGTCAATCTTTACACTCTTGTCGATCCTGTTTCGCCCCCATCAAAATCAGGCCTTCCCGCCTGATCATGGTGGAGGCGCCGGGTACCGCCCCCGGGTCCAATGAGCTTATTGCATTGCCGTTTATCACCATAGCCGGTCAAGCCGGCAGACCTGATATAAGTGTTTCAAAAGCTTCTGGAAAGGGGCGAGGACCGAGAAATTCCGCTCCCGGGCCCGCAGACGCCGCATTCCGGTGGGCAACCGTTCAAATTCAGCGCCGATATCTTGCCTTGCCGGCCCGCCGTCGTCAGACTTGCGGCTCGATTCCAAGGAGCTTCGCATGGCGCGCCATCCCGAATATCAGTATCTCGACCTGCTCGAGCACCTTTTGGAAAAAGGCGACCGCCGGATAGACCGCACCGGCGTCGGCACGCTTTCCGCCTTCGGCGCGATGATGCGCTTCGACATTTCCGATGGCACGTTTCCGGCGTTCACGACCAAGCGCGTCTACTGGAAGACCGCGATCAAGGAGATGCTGTGGTTCCTGACCGGCCAGACCAATATCCAGTCTCTGCTTAAGGAAAACGTCCGCATCTGGACCGACTGGCCGTTGGAGAAATACCGGAATGCCACGGGCGAACAGATCTCGCAGGAGGCCTTCGAGGAACGCATTCTCGCCGATGACGCATTTGCGCTTGAGTGGGGCGATCTCGGCCCCGTCTACGGCAAGCAGTGGCGGCGCTGGCTCGATGCCAATGGCAAGGAACACGACCAGATCGCGACCGTCATCGAGACGCTCAAGACCAATCCGGCAAGCCGGCGCATGCTGTTTCACGCCTGGAATGTGGGCGAGCTTGACCAGATGGCGCTGCCGCCCTGCCACATGACCTATCAGTTCCATACCTCGGAGAACAAGGGCGCGGGGCCGGGCGAACCGAAGCTCAAGCTTTCCATGCTGCTGTTCCAGCGAAGCCTCGATGTCGGCCTCGGCGCGCCCTTCAACTGTGCGGCCTCCGCTGCGCTGCTTAGCATGGTCGCGCAACAGGTCGACATGGTCCCCGGCGAACTGATCTGGATGGCCGGCGATTATCACCTCTATTTGAACCATCTCGATATGGCTCAGCAACTGGTCGCCCGCGAACCGCGCCCGTTCCCGAAACTCCGCCTGCTGCGCCGCCCGGCCTCCATAGACGGCTACCGGATCGAGGACTTCGAGGTAACCGCCTACGATCCCCACCCGGCGATCGCCGCGCCGGTGGCGGTGTAGGGGTAGACGATACCAATTGCGCCTGGCCCGGCCCGGGCGAGATTGTGGCGGGCTCTTTGAACTCCATTGAAGTGAATCGGGCGCCTCGCCATGGGATCGACCGCGAGCAGCCAGTCATTGAGCTCATAGAGGGTCGTCTCGCAGACTTCCGGGCAATGGGTGAAGCCGGAAAAGATCGCGGTCGGCCTTTTGCGGAAGGTTGCCTGAGCGATAGGGGAGCCGTCATCGGCAGTCAGCGTGAAGTCCGTCCCATCGGGATTTGATTCATCTCTTTATTGGCCTGGTCGATCTCATAGACCAGCCAGCCGATCAAAGCGCGGACGATGACGATGGTTGCCCGTGGCGCGCGTCAAAGGTTTTTCATCCTGATATCCTGCCTCTTGCCGCAGCGGAACATGCGGCAGGCAGGCCGCCCGCGGCATGGTGCGGTGCTTGAAACCACGAATGGCCGGAGCGTCTCAGGCCATTCGGGGGACAGAGGTTACTGGGATCCGGCGTTCATCTTCATGTCGCCGTGATCCATGCTGCCATGGTCCATACCGGCATCCTTCGCGGCGATGCTCTTGACGGCGAAGGGCACGGTTACCGTACCGGCCTTTTCGAAGGTCAGCTCGACATCGATGACGCTGCCTTCGGCCAGCGGGCCGTTGAGCTGCATGAACATCACATGCATGCCGCCGGGCGAAAGCGTCACGGTTTCATGAGCCGGAACCGGAATGCCGTCGGTCATCCGGTACATCTTCATCACCTCGCCATCCATGCGCATATTGTGAAGCTGCAATTCGCCGGCGACATCGGAAGAGGCGGCGATGAGGCGGTCGTCGGCATCGCCATTATTGGTGATCGTCATGAAACCGCCGCCGACCGGCGCGCCGGGCAGGGTGGCGCGGGCAAAGGCGCCGTCGATTGCGAGGTCGCCGAGCGTCACATGGTCCGGCGCCGTGGCATCATCGTGGCCGTGATGGTCGTCGCCGCCCTTGGCGGCGGTAACGGCGAGTTTCGGCGCGGGCTCGCCGTCGCCGGCTTCGCCCGTGGCGGTCCAGTGGTTGGCGCTGCCATCGGCGCAGAGCTGCTCAGCGGGGAAGTAGAGCGCCGTGCCGGGTGCGATATCGGAAGAGAGCGAGCCGCGCATGACGAATTCATCGTAATGGGCGTCGGGCAGTTCGCCGCCCTTCCATATCACCTCGGTCACGCCTTCGCTGACCGGCGCGCCGTGGTTCATATAGGTGTTGGCATAGGCGCCCGTAACTGTTTCGAGCTCCCAGCCGGCATGCGGCATCGGCTTTACGCTGTAAAACCCTTCAGGCACCTGAACGCGGATTTCGGTGGTCGCCGCGCCGTCGCAGCCATGCGGTACGCGAATGACGGCCTTGTAGCTGCCGCCGGCGGGCGCTTCGTTGGTTTCAAGGGTCATGTGGGCGTTGGCGGAAGAAAGGCAGGCAAGGCTGATAACGCCGGCCCATGCGAGACGGCTCATGAACGTGGTCATGGAAAATACTCCGTTTGGAATTGTCATGATTTTTTGGGCTGTTGAAGCCCGCGTCAAAAAATCAGACGGCAAACGGCGGCGCGCGCGGATTGTAGTGATCGGTGTGGAGGACGAGCGTCGGGGCCTGGTCGTTCACCGTGAAGACATGCGCCACAAGGCAGGTATAGGCCGGAACGGCCTCGTCCGGCGGGGACGGCAGGATGGCGGCATCCTGGCGGCAGGCATGGCAGGGGCCATGGCTTGCGGTCCCGTGGTCGGCAGGCCCGCTGCCGCAGACAACGCTCTGGGAGGATGCCAGGAGCGAACCGGCATCATGATGCGTCAAGGCCGGCATATATGGCTGATAGACAAAGGCAAGCGCAAAGACGGCGATCACGGCCAGCGCCGCCGCCAGTTCCCGCATCGCTGCCTTCAATCCCCGCAAACCCAATGCCTCCCCATCATCGCGCTGTTTCGCCGAAGCTTGCATAAGCTCGGCGAAACAAGAATGGAAGCCGCAATTTATTGCAACCTGCCAATTTGACGCAAGCGAAATGCGAGGCCGGTGCAGGAGCGTGTGCCGCTCGGTGGCGAGGCGGTCGGTTGAGCCGAGAACGCCTTTGCGGCCCTTGCCGGTGGAAAGGTGATCATGCCGCCGATTCTGAGCCTCGCGATCAAGGAAGCGAATGGCGAAATAGACGTGAAGACGGCCTATGTGCCCGGTCTCTCGACAGTTTTGCCATAAAAGTCTCGCCCGGCTTCTTCGACAATCCAAAGATCGGTCTGCCGAGCACGTCCGGATTGATGAGGGTTTTCCCGGCCAGGACCGGGGTTCTCGAAGCCCTGCTCCTCGACAACGGCTATCTGACCGACGTGCGCACGGCGGCCGCCGGCGCCGTGGCGGCCAGGCCCTGTTCGCGCGAAGACTCCGCGACGGCCTGCGTTTTCGGCGCGGGCATGCAGGCGCGGCTTCAATTGCAGGCGCTAATGCTCGTCCGTCCGGTGAAGAAGGCGAGCACTTCCTGCGCGCCAGCTCGAGATGATCTGATCGACCTGGACCGGCGGATTAGGCGGAGGCACGTGGTCGGTAGAGTGCGCGGAAGCGGGCATAGCCGTCATCATAGACCGCCCGGTTCGACACATCGGGCTTGATCGTGACGCCGTGCCCGACAAAGGCCGTAACGCCCGCCCAGTCATCGACGAGCCCGGCGCCCATCGCCGCCGTCCAGGCAACGCCGAGGCAGGAGCCCGGATGGCCGGTCAGACATTGCACGGGCTGTTGCAGCACATCGGCGACGATCTGCATCCAGATTCTGCTCTGCGCACCGCCATCGGAAACCAGGAAACGCCTGGTTTCGAGCCCCATGTCGTTCAGCACGTCGACATGGTGTCTCAGCGCATAGGCATAGGATTCCAGGAGCGCCCGCCACAGATGGCCGATATCATGGGAAAGGGTGAGGCCCGAGATCAGTCCGCGCGCATCGGGATCGTGGATCGGCGTCTTCTCGCCGAGCAGATAGGGCAGGATGATCACGCCCTCCGCACCCGCCGGACGGTTTTCCGCCAGCCGGTCGAGATAGCGATAGGTTGATATGCCTTCGGCTTCGGCGGCTTGCTGCTCCTTGCCGGCAAAGGTGGCGATGAACCAGTTCAGCGCCGAGCCTCCCGTCGACATGCAGCCGTTCGGCATATAAAGGCCGGGGATCAGGTGGTAGTCGAGAAACAGGCGGGGATCGGGGTGCACATTGTCGGTTGCCGTCAGGATATCGACGGCGCCGCCGAATTTCGAAAGAACATCGCCGGCCTCCTGCACGCCCGCACCGAAGGCCGAGGCGACCATATCGGCAGCGCCGCCGACAACCGGCGTTCCCGCGCGAAGGCCGGTGAGCGCGGCAGCTTCCTCGCTGACGGTTCCGAGCACCTCATGCGAGGCGATCTTGGGCGGAATGGCGCCGGGCGGAAGATGCGCCCAGCCGATCAGATCGTCATCGAGTTCGCCGCGCGCGACATCGACGAAGCCCGCTTCCAGCGCCCAGTTCTGCTCCACGGCGCGTTTGCCGGTGAGCTTGAAATTGATGAAGTCGTAGGAGCCGAACACCGTGGCGATGCGGGCAAAGACATCCGGCTCGTGCTTTTCGATCCAGCGCAGTTTGGCGGTGACAAGCTGCTGGTTGATGCCGTTGCCGGCCTTGACGATGAAGGCGGCCTCGTCGCGCTCCCGGCGCATGGCCTCGACCTCGCGCCCCGAACGACCGTCGCTTTGCTGGATGCTCGGCCGCAGCACGGTCCCGGCCTCATCCAGGAGCACCACGGCCGGCAACATGCCGGTGACGCCGACCGCGCCGATTTCGGCCGGGTCGGTGCCTTCCAGCGAAAGCAGTTCGCGCGTGATCGCCTGGACGTTCTGCCACCATTCCGCGGGGTTTTCCTCCGCCCAGCCATGATGCGGTGAGGACAGCGTGACCGGTCTCGAGGCGATCCCCACAACGCGGTCAGGCAGAGCGATCAGAATGCCGATCGTGGATGTCGTTCCGATATCGAGTCCGATCACATGGGTCATGGCGCCTCCGGCTTGTGTCTCGACCGAGGGTCAGCGCAGGGTGGCGACCTTGTCCATGAAACGGCTGACCCGGTCCTTGTCGACCGGCTTCCAGGTGTCTCCATCGACCTTGAAATGCGTGCCGATGATGCAGCCATCGGCAACCGACATGACATCCGTCACATTGTCGATATTGACGCCGGTATTGGCGAAAACCGGCACCTCATCGATCGTCTCGCACACGGTTTTCAGGTCCGACTGATCGGCGGGCTGGCCGGTGATCGGACCGGAAACCAGAATGGCATCGGCCATGGAGGAGAACACGGCGCTCTTGGCTCTGAGCGCGATCGGGCGCTGGTCGAGCGGGTGCGCGAATTCGGCGTTGATGTTGAAAAGGAGCTTCATGTGCTTTGCGCCGAGATTGGCGCGCAATCGCGCGGGCGTGGCGCAGTCGGGCGCCCAGACGCCCATGTCGGAGGCAAAGACGCCGGTGAAGATCTCGCGGACGAAGCTTGCGCCGGTGACCGCGCCGATCGCAACGCTCGCTTCCGGATCCCAGAGATAATTAACGCCGAAGGGCACCTTGATTTCCGGTTTCAGCGCCTGCACCACGGCGGTCATCGCGGAAATGCCCTCGACGGGAGCCTTGAGGACATAGGGCCGATCGTTCTCATTGCCGAACATGATTGCGTCGACGCCGCCGCCCTGCAGCTTCTCGATATCGGCAAGCACATCTGCGATCAGCTTGTCGAGACCGCCATCCTTGTCATATTGCGGGGAACCGGGCAGGGCGCCGATATGGGCCATGGCGATCACCGCCTTCTTCCTGGCGCCGAAGAACTCGAAAATCATTGAAGCACTCCATTTGAGAAAGCAGTCTGTCGGGCGCGGCCCGCATAATGCGGTCAGGACGCCATTTTGCGCGCGGGGCTGGCGGTACGGACCTCCACCTTGGCCGCGGCAAGGGCCTTTGCGAGGTCCGCCGGCGGCTCAGCATCGGTGATCAGCACATCGAACTGTTCAAGTTCGGCGACATGGACTAGCGACATGCAGGAAAACTTGGAGGCATCGCACAAAACCACCTTGCGCGTGGAGCGGTTCAGGAAGACGCGCTTCATCTCGGCGTCATCGAAGGAATAGTCGTAAATTCCCTGCGGGGTCAGTCCGGAAATGCCGATGAAGGCGATGTCGAACCAGAGCGCGCTGAATTCGGCGATGGCCGCCGGGCCGGAGATCGACATTTCGTCGCCGCGCATGCGCCCGCCCGGCAGATAGACCTCGGCCAGGCCCTCACCGAGCACAAAGGCGTTTCGGACAGAACTGGTGAAGATCTTGGTGTGCTGGCGGTCCTGCAGCCGTCTGGCCAGAAGCAGCGTCGTGGTGCCGACATCGAGCGCAATGGTGCGAGCGCCGGCGGAAAGTGTCTCGGCCTCAACGGCGATGGCCTGCTTGGCCAGCGCGTTCTTGACGGTTCTGAGCTGGAACGACGGCTCGCCGGGAAGGGGTGCCGGGGCGGCGGCAGGTTCCGCGCTCTGTTCGGAGCGCACCGCGCCTCCATGGGTGCGGGCAAGCTTGCCCTCCTTTTCCAGTTCGGCAAGGTCGCGCCGTACAGTCATCTCGGAAACGCCGAGCTGTCCCGCGACATCGGAGACCGAGAGCGCGCCGAATTCTGCCAGAACATCAAGGATGCGCGCATGACGCACCTGCGCGAGAACCTTGGTTTTCTCTCCGGTCTTTTCTCCCTGGCCACCCTGCAAGACGTCTCCTTTCGGCGTGTTTCGAACATGCGCAGCCTGCTCTTCCACAAGCGCTACGATATTGAACTTCATGATTAGCAGCAGGTTCGAACAAATTCAAACATTAATTTCTCTTGTTGTGTATGTTTTTGTTGATATATGATCGAACTAATCAAAAAGGGGAACGAAAAATGACACAGCCGGTCTTTCCGGAGCTTGAGGGTCGCAAGGTCGTGGTTACGGGTGGCGCCACTGGTATCGGGCGCGCCATCGTGGAGGCGCTCAGACGCCAGAAGGTCGATGTCGCGCTGTGCGATATCAATCCCGAAACGGCGGCGAAAACCGCCGCCGAAACCGGATCCGTTGCCATAGCGATTGACGTGCGCAAGCGGGCTTCGGTGGAGGCGGCATTCGCCGAGGCGGAAGAAAAGCTCGGCGGCTTCGACATGTTGTTCGCCAATGCCGGCGTCTCCTCCATGCAGCACGCGCTGGAGCTGACGGATGAGGAGTGGGACTTCAATTTCGACGTCAACACGCGCGGCATCTTTCTCACCAACCAGATCGCCGGCCGCCGCTTCAAGGCCAATGGCAAGGGCGTCATCGTCAACACCGCCTCGCTTGCCGCCAAGGTTGGCGCGCCGCTGCTTGCGCATTATTCGGCAAGCAAGTTCGCCGTGCTCGGCTGGACGCAGGCGCTGGCGCGCGAGCTTGCCGGCGACGGCATCCGCGTCAACGCGATCTGCCCCGGTTTCGTCAGAACCTCGATGCAGGAGCGTGAGGTCGAGTGGGAAGCCAGCCTGCGCGGCATGACGCCGGAAGAGGTGATCGCGGATTACGTTTCGCAGACCCCGCTCGGCCGGATCGAAACGCCCGAGGACGTCGCCGACGTGGCGGTCTTCCTCGCCAGCAACTCCGCCCGCTTCATGACCGGGCAGGGCGTGAACGTGACCGGCGGCGTGTACATGACGTGAAGCCCGCCCAGAGACAGGAAATGCGGCTGGCAATGAACCGACGGGGATAACCGGGTAATCCAATGGCAGACATTATTTTCGACGGTATCGGCAAGCGCTATCCGGACGGGTATGCGGCAATCGCCAATCTCGATCTCCATATCAGGGACGGCGAGTTTCTGGTGCTTGTCGGCCCGTCCGGCTGCGGCAAATCGACTGCGCTCAGGATGATCGCGGGTCTTGAGGATATCACCGACGGGCGGCTGATCATCGACGGCGTCGTCTCCAACAATCTCGCGCCGCGCGATCGCGACATCGCCATGGTGTTCCAGTCCTATGCGCTCTATCCGCATCTGAATGTCGAGGAGAATATCGGCTTCGGCCTCAGGGTTCGCGGCGCGGACAAGCAGGTGCTGGCGAAGAAGGTGCGCGAGACGGCCGAGCTTCTGGAGCTTTCCGAGCACCTGAAGCGCAAGCCCGGCCAGCTTTCGGGCGGTCAGCGCCAACGCGTCGCCATGGGCCGGGCGCTGGTGCGCGATCCCAAGGCCTTCCTGATGGACGAGCCGCTCTCCAACCTCGATGCCCGGCTGCGCGGGCAGATGCGCACCGAGATCGCACGGCTGCAGAAGCTCACCGGCGTCACCACCGTCTATGTCACCCACGACCAGGTGGAGGCGATGACCATGGGAGACCGCGTCGCCGTCATGCGTCATGGCGTTCTCCAGCAACTCGATACGCCGCGCGCGCTTTACGATACGCCCGCCAATCTCTTCGTCGCGGGCTTTATCGGTGCGCCGTCGATGAATTTCATGGCGGCCGATCTTTTAGCGGTCGAGGGCGGGATCGAGGCTCGCCTCGGGCCGTTCGGCTTTGTCTTCGGGGCTGGCGATCTTGCCCTGCGACCGGGGCTCGACCGCTCGGTCGGCGACCGCGTCATCCTCGGCATCCGTCCGGAAATGTTCACGCCGGTCGCTGGTTCCGAGAGCGTGGCCAATGCCGTGACCGGCGAAGTCGTCTTCGTAGAGGATCTGGGGGCGACGCTTCTTGCCCATATCGACCTCGGCTCCGCCGATGGCAGTCTGCGCGAAATCGGTCATGACGGCGAGGGTGACGGCGCGCTGTCAGCACCGCGCCTGCGCGTCGTTCTGGACGGCCAGATGCGCATCCGGGCCGGCGAGACCATCACGCTCGCCGTGGATGCCGGAAATATCCATGTCTTCAATGCGCAGACGGAGCGCGCGATCCGGGATTGAACGGGTCACAAGGCCGTCGTGAGAACAGCGCCGGACCTTTCGTCTTGGATAACGGCCAGCCCTCCAGCCGAGCTTGTCAGTGAATCCCCTTCGTCAGTCCCTGCACGAAATAGCGGTTCAGAAACAGGATCACGATCACGATCGGGATGGTGGAGAAGTGCGCCAGCGCGCCGAGCGTGCCCCAGGTGATGTCCTTGGTGCCATAGGCCGACAGCAGCGCCACGGAGAGTGGTTTTGATTCCAGCCGGGTCAGGAACATCGGGTAGAGGAAATCATTCCACGAAAACATCAGGCAAAACAGCACGCAGGCGATGATGCCGGCCATCACGGCGGGCAGCGCCACCTTGAAGAAGGCGCCGAACTGGGTGCAGCCATCCGTCAGCGCGGCTTCCTCGAGCTCCGGCGGTAACTCGCGGAAATAGGAAAACATCAGCCAGGTGACGAAGGCCGAGTTCAGCATCGAGTTGATCAGCACGACAGACATCCAGCTTCCCAGAAGGCCGATATCGCGCATCATCAGGTAAAACGGGATGAGCGCCGCGACCGACGGGATCATCCGGATCGCCATCAGGAAATAGGCAATCCCCATGGCATAGCGGCTTTTCGAACGCGCCAGCGCATAGCCGGCCGGAACGCCAAGCGCCAGCGACAGGATGACCGAGCCGGTGGCGATCAGCACGCTGGAGCGCAGCAGGCTCCAGACATCGAACAGCCGGAAGATCGTGCGGAACTGGTCCAGCGTGGGCGAGAAGCCGAAGGTCGGCGGTATCGAGAAGATCGCGCTTGACGGCTTGTAGGCGGTGGTTGCCAGCCACAGGAAGGGCGCCAGAAAGAACGCCAGCATGATGAGGAGAAAGGCGCGGCGGCCGGTCTGAAGCCAATAGCGTGCTGTCATTTCCCGTTGGCCTTCCTGTCTGCATGGCGGATCATCATCACGAAGCCCGCGGCAATCAGGGCTATGATCAGCAGGGTGAGGTTGGCGATCGCCGAGGCCTTGCCGATGTTGAAGAATTCCAGCCCCTGCTTGACCGCGTGCAGCATCAGCGTGTTGGTGGCATTGCCCGGCCCGCCGCCGGTTGCGACATAGACCGTATCGAACACGCGGAAGGCATCGACGGTGCGCAGGATCAGCGCCAGCAGAATGGCCGGCAGCATCAGCGGGATCACGACGATCCTGAGCTTCTGAAGCCCCGTTGCGCCATCGACGGAGGCAGCCTCGAGGATGTCTGCGGGAAGCGCCTTCAGGCCTGCGAGCAGGATCAGCGCCACCAGCGGCGTCCACTCCCAGACATCGATGAAGATCAGGGTCGCAAGGGCGGCGTGCTGGTCTGCCAGCAGGCCGCGCGGATCGGTAAGCCCCCATTGGGCGAGGTAGTAGCCGATCATGCCATAGTCGGCGGCCAGCAGCCCCTTGAAGATCAGGCCGACGACCAGCGGTGTGATGGTCACGGGGATCAGGATCAGCGCCAGCGCCAGCCGGTTAAACCGGTCATCGCGCCACAGCGACAGCGCCAGCGCAAAGCCGAGCAGAAGTTCGAAGAACACCGCGCCGATGGTGAAGATCGCAGTATTGATCAGCGCCTGTCGGCTCACCGGGTCGGTGATGATCTCGATATAATTGTCGAGACCGGCGAATTTGGTCCGCTGCGGGCGGATCAGATTGTAGTCGTAGAGGCTGTACCAGATGCCCTGCGCCAGAGGCCAGATGCCGACAACCAGCACGTAAGCGACGACCGGCACGGCCATGATGGCGAGAAAGACCTTTCGTCTCGTGGCAAAGGCCATTCCCTTGGGCTCGATCAACCCGGAGGGCAGGGGATCTGCGATCGCACTCACGCGCGTAACCTCGATTTCAAGAAACATGCAAAAGCCGGACCGCGCGGCATGATGGCGCGCGGTCCGCAGAACTCAGCGCAGGGCTCAGAACAGGTCTTCGGCCTGTGCCTGTGCGGCGTCCAGCGCTTCCTTCGGGTCGGCATCGCCGACCAGCACGGAATTGACCGCCGTGCCGAGGAAATCCTGGATCTGCGGATATTCCGGAATGCGCGGACGGTAATCATAATTGCCGTTCTCGAAGGTTTCGGCAAGCACCGGCAGGAACGGGAATTTGGCCATCAGGTCAGGATCGGTCATCTCGCTCTTGCGCAGGAAGCTGCCGGCGCCGAGCATGTTGAATTCCTTGTGGATCTCGGGGCTGGTCAGCCACTTGATGAAGGCCCAGGCGGCTTCCTGTTCTTCCGGGGAGACATCGGCGTTGATCGCCATGCCCCAGCCGCCAATGCCGTAGCTCGGCGCGGCATCGCCCGGATGCGGAGCGGTGGTGATGGCGACATCGTCGACGACCTTGGAAATCTCGGGATTGTAGTAGCCCGGCGCGCCAACTGACCATGTCTGCATCAAGGCGGCAACGCCCTGGCGGAAGCTTTCCTCGCGGCCGCCCCAGTCATAGCCGGCAGCACCGGGAGGAGCGGCGTTGCGGAACAGGTCTCGATAGACCTTCAGGCTTTCCACATTGGCGTCCGAATTGAGCGTCGGCATGCCGTCCTCGCCCATGATCGAGCCGCCCATTTCGCTGTTATACTGCATCCAGTCCTGGGCGCTTGCCGGACCCTTCTGGCCGTTGGCGACGAAGCCGTAGAGGCCGGCGTCGGGATCGGTCAGCTTTTCGGCGGCGGCGACGAACTCTTCCATCGTCTTCGGCGGTTCAAGGCCGGCCGCGTCAAGCCGGGTCTTGTTATAGGCCAGAACATTGGCATAGCCGGCAAAGGGGAAGGCAACCTGCTGGCCTTCGTAATTGCCGAGACCCATCATCAGGTTGGGATAGATGTCATCGACGTCGATCTCGTCGGCGTCGCGTTCGATCAGTTCGGAAAGCTCGATCGAATATCCGTTTTCGGCATATTCGCCGGCCCAGACGATGTCCATGGTGACGAGGTCGTAGCCCTCGGTGTCGCCGATATAGTCGGCCGTGGTCTTGGTCAGAAGCGAGCCGTAATCGAGGATGTCGACCTTGACGGTTGCGCCCGTTTCTTCCTCGAATTTCGGGGCCAGTTCGGCGATCACCGGCGCGAACTGGTCATTCTGGGAGGCGATGGTCAGCGTGATGCCGGAAAACGGCTTGTCCTGGGCAAGGGCGGTCGAGCCCATCAGGCAGGCCAGCAGCCCGGCTGTCGCATATTTGGCGGTGGTTTTCATTCGGTTCCCCTTTATACCATGCATTTGTTGTTCTCAGTAATGTCATGATCGATAAGCACTATACATCAAACAAAAACGCACTCAAGCGCACTTGACAAAAAAAGAAATCACGTAAAAAATCACAAAAAAGAACATAATCGCCCAAAAATCAGACAAAGGCGGCCAATTTTGCCTGAATTTTGAGCAAACGCCTGATCGGGAACCAGAAAATGCAGCGCCTCACCGAAAACCAGCCGTCGTTTTCCGGCGGTGTCGAGCAGCGGCTCGAACAACTTGCCGCGCGCGCGGCCTGGGAGATGGCGTGTATCGAGGCCGAGGCGCCGGTCTGGCTGAAGAAGCCGCAGCGCGATGCGCATTATAATGTCGTCATCGTCGGCGGCGGGCTGAACGGGCTCTCCGCCGCCTTCGCGCTCAGACGCCGCGGGATCGAGGGCGTCCTCGTGATCGATCAGGCGGAAGTCGGCCGCGAGGGACCGTGGATCACCTCGGCGCGCATGAAGACGCTGCGCTCGCCGAAAACGCTGGCCGGCCCCGATTTCGGGATACCGAGCCTCAGCCCGCGCGCCTGGTACGAAACGGTCCATGGCGCGGAGACCTTTGCGGGGCTTGAGAAGATCGGTCGCGAGGACTGGATGCGCTACATGCTCTGGTTCCGCAGGGCGAGCGGCGTCACGGTGCATAACCGGACGCGGCTCGAAGCCGTGGCGGAAGCCGAAGGCGGCGTGCGGCTGACGATCTCCGGCAATGAAGCGCTGCCCGGCGAAATCACCTGTCGTCGGCTGATCATGGCAAACGGCATGGATGGCTGCGGCGGGCCCTATGTGCCTGAAGATGTCGCAGCCCTGCCGAAGGAATTCTGGACCCACAGCGCCGAAGAGGCCGATGACAGCCACCTCAAGGGTAAGGATGTCATCGTGCTCGGCTCGGCCACATCCAGCTTCGACTGGGCGGTCACCGCGCTGGAAGCGGGTGCGCGGCGCGTCATCATGGTGGCGCGGGCAAAGGCGCTGGCCTGCACCGAGGTGCTGGCCTGGACCAATTTTCCGGGCTATCTCGGCAATTACGCCGAACTGCCGGACGCGGAAAAATGGCGTTTCTCGCAGCACTATTATGACCTGAAGGTGCCGCCGACGCAGGATCAGTATGATCGCGCAACATCCTATGCCAATTTCGTCATGGAACTCGGCAGCGGAGTCTTGTCGCTCGCGATCGAGAACGGCCGCATCCGCGCGGAGACGAAGAACGGAACGATCGAGGCCGATCATATTCTGCTTGGAACCGGCTACGGCGTCGATTTCTCCATGCGACCGGAGCTTGCCGCCCTTGAAGGGCGTTTTGCCCATTGGCGCGACCGTTTCACTCCGCCGGGAGGCGAAACATGCGGGCCGGTCTTGCAGGCGCCCTATCTCGGGCGCACATTCGAACTGACGCCGATGGACGCGGAGCGGGACCGGTGGGTATCGCGCATCCATATGTTCAATGGCGGCGCCGTGCCGAGCCTCGGTCCGATCAGCAACGGCATCACCGGCGTCAAATACGGCATCGCCCGCATTGCCGACGGCATGACGCGGGCTTTCTTCCTGGAGGATGCCGCGCATTTTCGGGAAGAGCTTGCGAATTATCGCGAGCAGCATTTCAATCCGCGCGACAGGATCTCGGCTTGACGGACCGGGGAGGGCAATATGACGACACCACTGACGCTCGATACCGTGCTGGCAAAGGCCCAGACGCGCAGTTTCGAGTTTCCCTATCTTCTGGCCAATCATGTGCCGATGGTGCTGATCGCGCTCGACCGCCTCGGCGCGACGCCCGAGCGGCTCGACGAGTGGTACGAGACCTATCGTGACGCCCATGCCGTGCCGCCGATCGCCGCGCCCGTCGCGCCGATCAATCCCGGCAGTTGGCAGGACGCGGTCGGAGACCGCGCCCGCGAGGCGGATTATCGCGGCTTTTTCGTGGGCGAGGTGCAGCGGCTCGGCATCGACAAGGCGATCCGCGCCTATCTTCCGGCGATGACGCAGGGCATTGCGGCAAGCGCCACGCACCCCCTGATGCGGCTTGCCTATGGCGTGTTGAAGAATGACGCCCGCGAAGTCGGCCACGCGCTCGGTTATTGGGCGGCGACCTACCTGCCGCTGCCGGGGCCGGGCCGTTTTACGGCCGATACGGACGACCCGGCAGAGGTGCTCGCCGGCATCGCCGATATCGAGGGCATCCGCGACTACGAGACCGAGACCGACCTGCTCTGGCACAATATCCGCGCCGTCGGCGCGCTGCCGGGTTTTGCCCCGGTGATCGACAGGCTGCGCTTTCACGACAACACGGTCCGGCGCATGACCGAGGTCTCGCTCGTCGCCTTCGCCTTCACGCTCGATTTCTCAGCCCTTCATGCGGTGACCGGCATGCACTGGATGCGCCTTGTTGCGCCGCATGTGGATGAGGACAAGGTGGAACCGCTCTACCGCGCCTTCTGGCAGGTGATCGCGGCGCTGATCCCCAAGATCGGCTTTCCGGTGTTCCCGTCGGCGGATGAGGTGCAGGAGATGCGCGAACGAGACGCGCCCGAATGGCCGGAGATCAAGGCGGCGGCCATTGCCTCCTATGACGAGCACGATGTCAGCCTGACCTTTTCCGCCTCCGAGGAGCAGAAGGCATGGGGCGGGGACAGGCTCTACCGCGTCGCCGCCGCCCGCCGCCTTCGCCTGATTGACTGAGGCCAGATCGACTGAGGAAAACCTTTGCCCGCAAAGATCGCCGTTGAAAATATCCGCAATACACGGGGCGAGCCCGTCACTCTCCTGATCGAAAATGGCCTGGTCGCCGGTCTTGCGCCTGCGGGAGCGCTGGCGGTTCCGGAGATGGCGGAGCGCATCGACGGCGGCGGGGAAATGATCCTGCCGGGGCTTGTCGACGGGCATATCCATCTCGACAAGACGTTGATCGGCCTTCCCTTCATTCCGCATATTCCCGGCGAAACGGTCGCCAAGCGCATTGCGGCTGAGCGTGAACTGCGCCGCACGGTGGCGCTTCCGGTGACGGCGCGCGGCGGGGCGCTGATCGAGAAGATCGCGGCGCTTGGAACGGTTGCCGTCAGAAGCCATGTCGATATCGATACCGAGATCGGGCTGAAAGGTCTCGAGCAGGTGCTGTCGCTCAGACAAAGCCACGGCCATCTTGTCGACATCGAGATCGTCGCCTTTCCGCAATCGGGCATCATGCGCGATCCGGGCACGGCGGACCTGTTGCATGAGGCGGTGGCGGCCGGTGCGGATCTCGTCGGCGGGCTGGACCCGGCGGGCATCGACGATGACATAAATGGCCATCTCGACGCGGTCTTTGACGTGGCCGAAAGGCACAATGTCGGCGTCGACCTGCATCTGCATGATGGCGGGGCGCTCGGCGCGTTCGAGCTACGCCAGATCGCCGAGCGCACGATTGCCGCTTCGCTTCAGGGCCGGGTGGCCGTCAGCCACGCCTTCTGCCTTGGCGAGCTGGATGATGCGGATTTCGGCAGGACGGCAGAGCTTCTGGCGCGCGCCGAAATCTCGATCATGACCAACGGGCCCGGCCCGGTTCCGATGCCGCCGGTCAAGCGGCTTCAGGCGGCGGGCGTGCGCGTCTTCTGTGGCTCCGACAATATCCGCGATGCTTGGTCGCCCTTCGGCAATGGCGATCTGATCGAGCGCGCCGGCATCATCTGCGACCGGCAGGATTTTCGCGCCGATGATGATCTGGAGCGAGCCTTTGCGCTGGTGACCCAGGCCTCCGGCGCAGTGCTTGGCCGCGCGGAACCGCTTGCCCCCGGCGCGCCCGCCGATTTCATTCTGGTCGAGTGCGGCAGCATCGCCGAGACGCTGGCCGAGCGGCCCGTGGCCCGCACGGTGTTCAAGGCTGGCCGCAAGGTCGCCGAAGGCGGGCGGCTGGTGTGAGCTGATGGCCGATATCGATTTCCTCATTCGCAATGCCCGTCGCGCCGGAAACGAGACGCCGGTTGATATCGCCTTTGCCGGGAGTCGTATCGCGCGTGTTGCCAGCGGGATTGCCTGCGATGCGCCCTCGTTCGATGCGGGCGGCAAGCTCGCCACGCCGGGGCTTATCGAAACCCATATCCACCTCGACAAGGCAGGCATCATCGGCCGCTGCGCGCTGTGCGAGGGCACGCTGGCCGAGGCTGTGCGCGAAACCGCGAAGGCCAAGGCCGCTTTCACCGAAGAGGATGTCTACGCCCGCGCGGCAAAGGTGGTCGAACAGGCCATCGCCCACGGCACCACGGTGATGCGCACCTTCGTTGAGATCGATCCGCGCGCGGGTTTTCGCTCCTTCGAGGCGATCAAGGCGATCCGGGGCGATTATGCCGATGCGATAGAGATCATCATCTGCGCCTTTGCCCAGGAGGGGCTGACGAATGATCCGGGCACGGAGGAGATGCTCGCCGAGGCGCTGGCAAGCGGCGCCGATCAGGTTGGCGGCTGCCCCTATACCGATGCCGATCCCGGCGCCCATGTGAGAAAGATTTTCGATCTTGCCGAGCGCTTCGGCGTCAATGTCGACTTCCACGTCGATTTCGACCTGAAGCCGGAGGGCACCAATCTCGGCGCGATCATCGCCGAAACCAGGAGGCGCGGCTATCAGGGCCGTGTTTCCGTCGGCCATGTTACCAAGCTCTCGGCGCTTGCGCCGGAGGCATGCGCGGCGGCCTTCGCCGAACTTGCCGAAAACGGTATCGCCCTCACGGTGCTTCCGGCGACCGATCTTTATCTGAATGGTCGAGAATTCACCCACCTGGTGCCGCGCGGAGTGACGCCAGGCCACAGGCTGATCGCGGCGGGCGGCATCGCCACGCTTTCCACCAATAATGTGCTCAACCCGTTCACGCCCTTCGGCGATGTCTCGCTGATGCGGATCGCCAATCTCTACGCCAATATCGCCCAGCTTGGCACGGTTGACGAACTTCAAACCGTCCATGACATGATGAGCGGCCAGGCGGAGCGCCTGCTTGGGCGCGCGCCCTCGCAGATTGCAGCGGGAGCGCCCGCCACCGTGGTGCTATTCGATGCCGAGACCCCTTCGGAAGCCGTGGCAACCATCGCGCCGGCGCTTTGCGGCTGGCGCAACGGTCGAAAGACATTCGAGCGGCCCAGTCCACGCCTGTTCTGCACGCCTCAAAGGTGATGAGCCCGTTAGCCCTGCCGGGCGGCACGGGAATTGCATGACAGCCTTCCGGGAGACCGTTTTGTACTTGTGAAAGGCAATCTGCATGATCACGGATCAGAACGGCACGATTGATGTCCGATTTTTACGCACGACCTTCCTTCTGTTGAGCGAACAGAATGTCTCGCGCGTTGCCGGAAAGCTCGGCCAGAGCCAGCCCTCGGTGAGCGCG
Source organism: Martelella sp. AMO21009 (assembly GCF_053484295.1). Classification (NCBI taxonomy): domain Bacteria; kingdom Pseudomonadati; phylum Pseudomonadota; class Alphaproteobacteria; order Hyphomicrobiales; family Aurantimonadaceae; genus Martelella; species Martelella sp. AMO21009. The sequence continues at coordinate 136,333 of NZ_JBAKFR010000005.1, read as the reverse complement.
GTGCTCAAACGCGCGCGCCATGTCTTCGACGACCCTCTCCTGGTCAGGAGCGGGCAGGGCATGGCCGTCACCGAACGCGGCGAGGCGGTGCGCGCCTCGCTTGGCCGTATCCTTGCCGAACTCAATGAAACCATCAGCCCCGAAGAAGCGTTCGATGCCGCCACCACGGCATTTGCCATGCGCATTTCGGCAATGAGCTGTTTCAACGGCTTCCTCATACCGCCGATAGCCGAAAGGCTGCGCCGGGAAGCGCCGATGGCCTCGATCGATTTCTTTGCGCCAGCCGAGAGCGACGATCTGACTGAGCAACTCAGCTCCGGCGTTTCCGACCTGCTCGTCGCCAACTGGCCGTCACCCCACGAAAGCCTGCGCTCCAGCACGATCTTCGATTGCGAGACGGCCTGCATCGTCAATGCCGATCATCCTTTCGCGGACGCCGATGAAATGCCGATGGAGGCCTATCTCTCGCTGCCGCACCTGTCGCTCGGCTCCGTCGTGCGTCCGGCCTTCTCTCCGATCGGCGGCCGGCTCAAGCAGCTTGGCGTCAATCGCCAGGTGGCGCTTTCCGTGCCCGAATATGCGCTGGTGCCGCCAGTGATTGCCCGCACGGACCTGATCTTCACCACGGCGCAGCCCTATGCCGAATTCGTGGTGGATCGCTATCCCGATTACGATCTGCGCGTTGTCGGCGCGCCGCGCGAATTCGGCAATATGCGGCTTTATCTCCTCTGGCACGAGCGTGCGCACAAGAGCCCGGCGAACAGATGGGTGCGCGATCTTATCCGTGATGTTTCAAGGCGTTATGGCGCCGATCTGCAGGAGCGTCCGACTGCGGCTGGCATGGCGGGGCTGGCAGAGCTCGCGGCGGTATAAGCGCTGGCCTATACCACTTATAAGCCCAAGTGGAATTGTTGAATGTCAAACGACATGACCATAATGTAGGCATAAATCGTAATTGCATAAAACTTAGTCCGGTTGTTCAGCCGTGCCCGAGCCCTGCCGCTCGCGCCGCCGGCGAAGCTTTGCCCGGACCACGGATGGAAGGAATTCGGAAATGCCGCTCAAATCGCACTGGTGGTGGGATCATACGACCAAGGACTTCACCGACATGGACATGTCGGAATTCGTCGCGATCCTGCCGGTGGCAGCCGTCGAGCAGCATGGTCCGCACCTTCCGGTCCGGGTCGATTCCGCCATCAATGCCGGCATCATCAATCGCGCTGTCGAAATCATGCCGGATGACATGAAAGTTCTGGTGCTGCCAATGCAGGCGGTCGGCAAATCGGTCGAGCATCTGGAATATCCCGGCACGCTGACGCTGTCCTACGAGACGCTGGCCCGCCTCTGGTTCGAGATCGGCGAGAGCGTGGCGCGGGCCGGCTGCAGGAAGATCATCTTCGCCAATTCCCACGGCGGCCAGCCGCAGGTGATGGAGATCGTCTGCCGCGAGCTTCGCATCAAATGCGGCATGTTCGCCGTCTCGTCCTGGGTGTCCGCCGGTGCAAGCCAGGCCGATCTTTACAGCGAGCACGAACTGAGACACGGCATTCACGGCGGTGAATCCGAGACCTCGACCATGCTGCATCTCCATCCCGATCTGATCGACATGCAATATGCCGAGGATTTCCAACCCATGTCCGTCGAGATGGAGCGCGGCAATCAGGTGCTGACGGCGGAAGGCCGGATCGGCTTTGGCTGGCAGACCCAGGACCTGCATCCCTCCGGCGCCTGCGGCAACGCGGCAGCCGCTGACGCGGAGCGCGGCAAAATCTATGTCGAGCGTTCGGCCGAGAGCCTTGTGGCGCTGGCCGAGGAGGTTCTGGCCTTTCCGATGGAACGGCTCACCCAGAAGACCATGTTCAAGGGCTGATCGCTTGCTGGCACGAAACCCGACATCAGCCGTTGACCGGCGCGTCGAGCACCTCACCCTGAAAGACGGGGTGGCGCTGGCGGCGGATGTCTACCGTCCGGCGGGCGAGGGGCCGTGGCCCGTCCTTTTGATGCGCCAGCCCTATGGCAAGGCGATCGCCTCCACCGTCGTGCTCGCCCACCCCTCCTGGTATGCCCGCCATGGTTATGTCGTGGTGGTGCAGGACGTGCGCGGCATGGGCGCGTCTGAAGGCGATTTCGATTGCCTGCGTCAGGAATTGAGTGATGGCGCGGAAACGGTGGCCTGGGCGAAGGGCATTGATGGCGCGAACGGCAAAATCGGGCTCTACGGTTTCTCCTATCAGGCGATCACCCAATATCTGGCGCTTGCCGGCGGCGCGCGGGTGGATGCCCTGGCGCCGGCCATGGGATCCTTCGCGCCGGCAAGGGACTGGGCCTATGAGGGCGGCGCATTGCGCTATGCCGGCATGGTCGGCTGGGCGCAGCAGATGGCCTTGCTCAAGGCTCTCCATGATGGCGATCGCGAGACCCATGCCGAACTTTCCGCCCTCAAGGACCTCCCGGAGACGGCCCGCTACCTCTGCGAACGTCCCGCGCTTTCGCACCTGAAGCGCTGGATCGACAATGTTGAAAGCGACTGGGATCAGGTTTCGCCGGAGCGCTTGCTGAAGGATGTCTCGCTGGACATTCCTGTGCTGCACACCGGCGGCTGGTATGATTTCATGCTGGAAGGTACGCTTGCCGCCGACAGGGCGTTTCGCGACGCCGCGCCGGAAACCGCCCATCTTGCCATCGGCCCATGGACGCATATGCCGTGGAATGGCGCTAGCGGCTCCGTTCGTCTACCAAGGGCGGAGGACTGGTCGGTCGATCGCGCCAATATCGCCTTCTTCGATTTCTATCTGAAGGGCATCGGCGATCCGCCGCCGGCGGTGACGCTGTTCGATATGGGCGCATGCCGCTGGACGAGTTTCGATAAATGGCCGGAAACTTTGGAGAAATCCCTTATGCTCGCCTCCGGCGGGCTTGCCGCGACGCTTGCAAATGACGGCAGGCTTGCGGATATGGCGGGCGACGGCGAGGATGTTCTCGTCAGCGATCCCTTCCGCCCGGCGCCGCTTGTCGGCGGTCATATGGGCGAACCATCAGGTTGCGCCGATCGGGCGGCGAGCGATGATCGGTCCGACGTCGCCGTCTATACCTCAGCGCCATTTGCGCAAGCATTCACCCTTTGCGGGCCCGTCAGGGCCGACATCACCATCTCGACAGAAGAACCGGTGTTCGATCTCGTTGCAACGCTCTCCCTGGTCACCCCCACCGGAAGCGCAAATGTGATCCAGACCGGCATAACCCGAACGAAAAACACGGGTGCGCCGGTGAGCGTCGGTCTCAGAGCGGCTTATGTCACAGTGCCGGCGGGCTTCAGCCTCCGCCTGTCGCTGCAGGCCGCCGCCTGGCCCGCCTTTTCTCTCCATGCGCAAGACCCGGCAGAAGCCGACGGGATGGACGCCGAGCCGCTGACGCTGGCGATCCGTCACGAAGCCAGCCGTCTTGTGCTTTCCGTTCTGAAAGAGGACACCGTCAATGGCGCCTAAGCCCTATCTCACCCTCGACAATGTTTCGGCGACCTATGGCGATACCACGGCCGTTTCCGGGCTGACGATCGAAGTGCCCAAGGGCGAGCTTCTGTCGCTGCTCGGCCCGTCCGGCTGCGGCAAGACCACGACGCTCCGGATGATTGCGGGCTTCGTCGAGCCGTCGGGCGGCCGCATCATCCTCAATGACAAGGACATCAGCCACAAGCCGGTGCACAAGCGCAATATCGGCGTGGTGTTCCAGTCCTATGCGCTGTTTCCGCACCTTACCGTGATCGACAATGTCGGTTTCGGCCTCAGGATGCGCAATGCCTCGCGCGCCGAATGGCGGGAGAAGGCGGCGAAAACGCTCGAAACCGTCGGCCTCGGCCCCTATGCCGACCGCTATCCCGGCCAGCTCTCCGGCGGCCAGCAGCAGCGCGTCGCCCTTGCCCGCGCGCTGGTGATCGAGCCGGATGTGCTGCTCCTCGACGAACCGCTCTCCAACCTCGATGCCAACCTCAGGGCCGACATGCGCAACGAGATCCGCTCGCTGCAGCAGCGTCTCGGCATCACCACCATTTTCGTCACCCACGACCAATCCGAAGCGCTTTCGATGTCGGATCGGGTGGCGGTGATGAGCAAGGGCGTGATGAGCGAGATCGGCACGCCGCTTGCCCTTTGCGACCAGCCCAAAAGCCCGTTTACCGCAACCTTCCTCGGCCACCGCACGGTGATCGACGGCAAGGTGGAAAACGGCGTGTTTTCCGCTCCCGGCATCACCTGCGCCGGTGCGCCGGAAAAGGCCACCAAACTGGTGCTGCGCGCCTCGCGCCTGCGCTTCGACGAAGAAAATTCCCCGCTTTCGGTTTCAGGAACGCTCGTCAATGCAGCCTATCTTGGCGAGACCTATGAGGCCGATATCCAGGCCGCCTGCGGCATGATCCGGCTTGTCGTTCCCTCCGACACGCCGCCGCCGCCGGTGGGAACCGCATGCCAGGTCACCGCCGAACCGGGCGGGACCACCTTTATCTGACAAAAACATAAAACCAGGAGAACAGCTGACATGAACATCAAGAGACGTTCCTTCAACAAACTCATTCTGGGCGGGGCCGCCACGCTTGCCGCTCCCTATTCCTTCGTCCGCGCCCAGACGCCGAACCCGAAGCCGGGCGATGAACTCGTCGTCGGCATCTGGGGCGGCACCCAGGAAAAGATCGTCAAGGAGTATATCGAGCCGGTTCTGGTCGACAAATACGGCTGCAAGATCTCCTATGTTCTGGGCGGTACCGTCGAGCGCCGTGCCCGCGCCTATGCAGAACGCGGCCGTCCGAGCTTCGACGTGCTCTACCTCAACATCTTTGAAAGCCGTCAGGCGGTGAAGGACGGCGTCACCCAGCCGGCAACCGATGCGGTCGAAAACGCCCAGTATCTCTACCCGATCGCCCGCAAAGGCGGCTACGGCGTTGCCATCAACCCCTGCACCATCGTCTATAACAAGACCAAGGCATCCGCGCCGATCACGTCGTGGAAGGACATGTGGAAGCCGGAATGGCAGGGCCGGATTGCATGGCCGAACGGCCTTGGCGCCGAAGGCATTTCCGCGCTGATGATGTCGACGCTTTCCTGGTTCGGCGATCAGACCAAGATGGCGCCGGAAGGCTTCGACAAGGTCAAGGAACTGAAGCCGTTTGCCGCCATCCAGGGCAGCCAGGCGCAGCTTTTCGACATGTTCGATCAGGATATCGCCGACCTTTCGGTCGAGTTCGGCAGCTTCTGCGAAAAATACATCGAGGAACGCAATCCCGATTTCGCGCTGGCCGATCCGGAAGAAGGCAAGGCGCTGGCGATGAACGTTGCCTGCATCACCGAGGGCACCAAGAACCAGAAGCTCGCGGAAGAATGGGTCAACCTGCACCTGTCGCCGGAAGTCATGCAGGCCTATGCCAAGGAAATCTACTACTCCCCGACGGTCACCAATGCCGATATCCCGGCAGACATCCAGAGCAAGCTGATCATGCCCGACCAGATCGATACGCTCGTCGACTTCGACTGGGATTACATCAACGGCAACCGCAACAAATGGCAGTCCATCTACGACCGGGAGATCGCCGGATGAGGAAATGGCTCGGACCGGCGCTTTCAGCGCCGGTCACCATATGGCTCCTGATCGCTTTCGCCGCGCCGCTTGTCGCGGTTATATTCCTGTCCCTGCATGAATATTCCGACCCGTTCGGGCCGCTGATCCAGACGCCCTCGCTGCAGCAGTTCATCGATATCGCCTCCGACGGCTTCTACTATCGGGTGGTGTTCGAGACGATCTGGCTTTCGCTCGCTGTGACCCTTGTCTCCGCGTTGCTCGGCTATCCCGTGGCCTACTGGCTGTCGCGCATGCCCGGCAAATACCGCGCCTTCGCCTTTGCCATCGTCCTCATTCCGCTTCTGACCAATGTGGTCGTGCGCTCGCTCGGCATCATTCTCCTGCTGTCGCCCGAAGGGCTCATCAACATCGTCACCGGCTGGTTCGGCATTCCGCCCGTCAAGACCATGCTGTTCAACCATGGCGCGGTGATCGTGGCGCTCACCCAAGTCTATATGCCCTTCATGGTGCTGGCGCTCTACGACAATCTGCAGAACACATCGCCGCGCGTGCACGAGGCGGCTGAAAGTCTCGGCGCCTCGCCCGCGATCCGCTTCCTCACGGTTGACCTTCCGCTTTCCCTGCCGGGGCTGAAATCCGGCACGATCGTGGTCTTCCTGCTGTCATCGACCTCCTATGTCTCGGCCACCATGCTGGGCGGCAAGAAGGTCTGGACCACCGGCATGCTGGTGCTTCAGGAAGCCATGCACAACCTCAACACTTCGCTTGCCGCAGCCCTTGCGCTGGTGATGACCGTCACCGGCCTGCTTTTCGCCGTGCTGGCAACGCTCGCGCTCAACCGGTTGATGACCTGGCGTTACGGCGGCAAGAGCCGACCGATCGCGCTGCCGCGCTTTGTCGAGCCCGCCGTCAATTTCGCCGGCCCCATCCTGTCCTGGCTGCTGTTTGCCGCCGCCGTGATCCTGCTTCTGCTGCCCCTCGGTCTCGTATTCGTGCAGAGCTTCAACGATGTCGAACTGGCCACCGCCGCAGGCTTCCGCGGCTTCACGCTGCGCTGGTATCACGAGGTTTTCGTCTCCGGTTATTACACGGATTCCTTCATCGTCTCGGTCAAGGTGGCGCTTGCGGCCCTTGCCGTATCGCTGATCATCGCCGTGCCGGCGGCCTTCGCGCTGGCCCGCTTCCCGTTTCGGGGGCGTTCGGCGCTGCTCGCCTTCTGGCTGCTGCCGCTCACGCTGCCGCATGTGGCGCTTGGCGTCGGCATGTTGAAGCTGTTGCAGATCTATGTGGCCGTGCCGCCCTTCATCGGGCTGGTGGCGATCCATGTCGTGGTCATCCTGCCCTTTGCCATCACGCTTCTGACGGCATCGGTGATCGGGCTGGACGAGGCGCAGGAAGAGGCCGCCGCCAGTCTCGGAGCCAACGCCTGGAAGCGCTTCCTGCTGGTGATCGTGCCGGGGTTGGCGCCCGGCCTTTTCGCCACCTCGATCGTCGGGTTCCTCTTGAGCTTCGACGAGGTGACGGTCACGAGCTTCCTCACCACCGCCCGGCTGACGACGCTGCCAGTGCGCCTTTACGCCGAAGCCTCGTTCGAACTGAGGCCAACGGCGCACGCGCTCTCTTCGGTGCTGATCCTGCTGACCGTCGCCCTGCTTGCGATTGTCGGCCGCTTCGTCCGGCTGGACAGGCTTTATGCACGTTAGACAAGAGCATCGGGCGATCAGTCATGATCGGCCGATGCTTCAAACTCACCGGTCGGCTTCGGTCCGCCGGTCAGTCGGCCATCTCCCGCATCACCGTCCTGATATTCTCCACGAACACGCTGGCAATCGCCGAAATATTGCGGCGGCCACCGATCAGCATCAATTGCTGGGTTTCGGACTGGAACTCGCGCACCGGCACATAGACGAGCCGGCCCATGCGGCTTTCAAACGCGATATCGAAGGGCGTGAGGAAGGTGAGATAACCTTCGCTCATGGCGAGATGCCGCATCATTTCGATCGAGTTCGCCTCCACCGCGAATGACAGCTGCAGGTTGGCGCGGGAAAACACCTGCTCCATATGCGGGCGGATTGCCGTGGTCTGGTCGGCGCCGGCAACTGGATAGCCGACGCATTCCGACAGGCGTACGCTGGTGGAACGCGCCAGCGGGTGATCGGGCGCGACCGCAATGCCCAGCCGGCCGATCGCGATTTCAAGCACGCTGACATCGGCATCGGCCGGGAAGTCGAAGCCGAGGCCCATATCCGCCTCGCCGGCACGCACGGCATTGCGGATATCATCGCCAGTGGTCATCAGCATCATCCTAACGCTGATGCCGGGATTGGCGCGTTGGAAACGGCCAACAGCGCGCGGCAGAAGATTGGCGGCCAGGCCGCTCATCAGCGCGATCGTCACCACGCCGCGCCTGAGGCCCTTCAGGTCTTCCATCATCGCTTCCGCGCGGTTCATGCCCTTCAGCGTGTCGCGTACATGACCGATGAGGATTTCGCCCGCCGCCGTCAGCGTCAGCCGCCGTCGGCTGCGGTCGAACAATTGCGTGTCGAGCGCTTCCTCCAGCGCCGCGATCTGTCGCGAGATTGCCGAGGCCGAGACATTGAGCCGCTCGGCCGTCTTGCGCACCGATCCCGTGCGCGCGACCTCGTCCAGATAGTTGAGCAGGCGACCGTGCAGCATGGGGATGGTTCCTTTGTTGCCTTAAAGGCAACATTCTATGCGAAAATAAATGCTTTTAAAGCGACAAAAACTGCATCACCATGGGCCTAATGCTGAAGGCGTCGCCGCAAAGCGCTTTCCCCTGCAATGCGGCGGTTTCAGCCTTCGGTTCCGGCATGAGCGGACCCTAAAGGTCTCCCACCACCTTGAAATACTCCGCGCCGCTCATGCCGGCCCCTATTTTCAGACAGGATTTCCAGAGGGTCCCATGCTCACCTATGCATTCGAACAGGTCGAAAAGGCCGAAGTCTTCAAGATCGCGCCGACCGACACCAATTATTTCGCGATTCTCTTCGACCCGAAGAAGGATGAGATCGACAACATCTTCGTCATCGAGATCTTCACCGTCGGCGGCGCGACGCCCCCGAACGAGCACAGCCACGCGCACGAGTTCTTCTACGTTATCGAAGGCGAGGGCATGGCCTCCAGCGATGGCGAGGAAATGCCGATCAAGAAGGGCGATGCGCTGATTTTGCGTCCGGGTTCCGAACATGTGGTGAAGAATACCGGCTCCTCCAAGCTTTACACGCTGACGGTGATGACGCCGAACCAGGATTTTGCCGAGCTCATCCGTTCCGGCGAGCGCGTCTCGCTTGACGCCGAAGACCTGAAGGTGCTGTCCGGGAAGGCGGCCTGATGCAGGAAGACGCCGATGCCCTGCCGCTCGGCCCCTCGCGGCTGAACCGCTGGCAGGTCAGTGCAGGCCGGGTCGATCTGATCCGGCCACAACCCGCGCCGCGTCCGCTTGCGGTGAAGGATGGCGACCGCGAAGTTGTTCTCGATCTCAACCGCACGGCCATCATCGTCGTCGATATGCAGAATGATTTCTGCCATCCCGATGGCTGGCTTGCCGGCATCGGGGTCGATGTGTCTCCGGCCCGAACGCCGATCGAACCGCTCAAGCGCCTGCTGCCCGGCCTTCGTGACGCCGAAGTTCCGGTGATCTGGCTCAACTGGGGCAACCGCCCGGACAGGGCCAACCTGCCGCCCTCCACACTGCATGTCTACAAGCCCACGGGCCGGGAAACAGGCATTGGCGATCCCTTGCCCAATGGCGCGCATGTTCTGGAGAAGGGAAGCTGGGCCGCAGCCGTGATCGACGAGCTGGAGATCGCGGAAACCGATATTGCTGTCGACAAGTTCCGCATGTCCGGCTTTCAGGATACCGAACTCGACAGCGTACTGCGCAATCTCGGCGTCACCACCGTGCTCTTTGCCGGCGTCAATGCCGACCAGTGCGTGCTCTGCACTTTGCAGGATGCGAGCTTCCTCGGCTATGACTGCATTCTGGTCGAGGATTGTTCGGCAACCACCTCGCCGCAATTCTGCATGGACGCCACACTTTACAACACCCGCCAGTGCTTCGGCTTCGTCTGTTCCTCGGATGATATCGTCGCCGGCCTTTCTTGAGTAGATGCATGACACAGCAAGACAAGGACGCAGCCGTTCAGCCCGTCAACCTTCCCGACGTTCTGGAGGAGGTCACCAAACTCTGCGACCTTTACGAAAAGGCGCTGATGGAAAACGATCTCGATACGCTGGATGCGCTGTTCTGGGAAAGCGAGCAGACGTTGCGCTATGGCGTCGGCGAGAATCTCTATGGCATTTCCGAAATCCGCGACTTCCGCAAGGGCCGTTCAGGCGGTTCGCCGCAACGCGATGTCATTCGCCGCCAGATCACGACCTTCGGCAGGGACTGCGCGGTGTGCGATCTCGAGTTCCAGCGGCCCGGCGCTGCCGTTCGCGGTCGCCAGAGCCAGACCTGGATCCGCACGGCCTCCGGCTGGAAGGTCGCCGCCGCCCATGTCTCGCTGATGGGCAATACCCATTGAAGCCGATTGCCGGGCGCAGGCCCTGCAATTCCGGGCCTGCACTTCGCGTTGCGTTTTCACCGCCGCGCGTGCATGCTCCCTCCATTCTTCCTCCGTTATCGGGCATGTTTCATGACGCAATCCATCGGTCCCTTTGTCGAACGTTTCGAACCTCCTATCGCCCGGGAGACGCCGGCTTCCAACCTGCTGTCCGGGCTTTCCGTCGCGGTGAAGGACAATTTCGACGTTGCGAACAAGATCACCGGCGGCGGCAATCCCGAATGGGCGGAGGATCAGGCCGCGGCAGCGCATCATGCATCTGCCGTGCAGACCCTTCTCGATAATGGCGCGGCTCTTGTCGGCAAGGTCCATATGGACGAGCTCGCCTATAGCCTGATGGGGGTGAACGCCCGGTTCGGCACGCCGGAAAATCCGGCAGCGCCCTCGCGCGTTCCGGGCGGCTCCTCCTCCGGATCGGCCTCGGCCGTCGCCTCGGGGCTCGCCGATATCGGGCTTGGCTCCGATACCGGCGGTTCGGTGCGCCTGCCGGCCTCCTTCTGCGGGCTGTTCGGCTGGCGTCCGACGCATGGACTGGTGTCGGGCGAGGGGCTTTTGCCGCTCGCAGAAAGCTACGACGTGCCGGGCTTTCTGACCCGCGATCTGGAAACGCTGGAGATGCTTGGCGAAATCTTCGCCGGCGGACAAGGCGTTGATGAGGATGTCCGGCTGGTCTATCCCGCCGATGTCTGGCGGCTGTGCGAGGATGAAGCGGCGGCGGCCCTGAAATCGGCGCTGCCGAAGGGCGACCGCAACGACAGTCCGCTGCTTCCGGGCGGCGATCTGAAGGAGCTGCTGCCGGTTTTCCGCACCCATCAGGGCTATGAGGTGTGGCAGCATTTCGGGCCCTGGATCGAAAGGCGCGAGCCGGAATTCGGCCCCGGCATCCGCGACCGTTTCGCCATGGCGGCGAAGATCACGGCGGAGGAATTCGAGGCGGCGAAGACGAAGCGCGCCGCGTTCCGCGCGCATCTCGGCAGGGTGTTGTCGCCGGGCACCATCATGGTCTACCCGACCTCGCCGGGCCCCGCGCCGCTTCTGACCGACGGCAATGACATTGTCGAGACCTTCCGCAATCGCGCCCTTTCGATGCTGGCGATCGCCGGCCATGGCGGCCTGCCGCAAATGTCCATTCCGCTTGCAGCCAGTCAGGGCTCGCCGCTCGGGCTTTCGCTGGTCGCGGCACCCGGCAGCGACAGGCTGCTGATCGAGACGGCGAAACGCTTCTTCTGAGGATATCATGCTTCATACCGCGAAAGGCTTTGACGGGGCGTTTTCCGCACCGCACCGTGCAGCGGCCCTGGCAGGCCGCGACATTCTGCAGTCCGGCGGAACGGCCATGGAGGCCATGGTCTCCGCGGCGGCCACGATTGCGGTCACCTATCCGCATATGAACGGCATTGGCGGCGACGGCTTCTGGTTGATCCACCGACCGGGCCACGAGGTAACGGGCATTTCCGCCTGTGGGCAGGCAGCCCGTCTGGCAACGCCTGATTGGTATGTCGAACGTGGTTTTGCCACGGCCATGCCGACGCGCGGGGCCCTTGCCGCCCTCACGGTTCCGGGAACGGTTGGCGGCTGGGAAAAGGCGCTGTCTTTGGTGCCGGAAGAAAAGCGCCTTCCGCTCGGAACGCTTCTTTCTTCGGCGATCGGTTATGCCGAAAGCGGCATTGCGGTGACCGGTAACCAGTCTTTGTGCACGGCTGAAAAACTTGAAGGCCTGCGCGATGTTGCGGGCTTTGCCGAGACATTCCTCATCGATGGCGAGGTTCCCAGGACCGGGGCGCGGCTTTGCCAGAAGCCGTTGGCGGCGACATTGCGCAGGCTCGCGGCGGAAGGATTATCTTCCTATTATTCCGGTAAACTCGCCCGCACGCACGCTGCCTTCCTTGAAGAAACCGGCTCTCCGCTGCGCTTCCAGGATTTCTCCGCCTATCAGGCGCGCATGGTCGACCCGCTTCATGTCGAGACCGCGCATGGCAGGCTGATGAACATGATCCCGCCGACCCAAGGGGTCGCCTCGCTGATGATCCTGGCTTTGTTCGATCGGCTCGGGGTCGCAAAGGGCGAAGGCTTCGAACACCTTCATGGCCTGATCGAAGCCACCAAACGGGCCTTCATCATTCGCAATGCCGGGCTCGGCGATCCGGATTTCATGGCCGAACCCGCGCAAGGCTGGCTTGCCGATGACCGGCTCGATGCGCTTGCCGGCAGGATCGACATGAACACCGCGCTGCCATGGCCCTATGAGCCTGCTGAGGGTGACACGATCTGGATGGGGGCCGCCGACCGCTACGGCAATGTCGTCTCCTTTATCCAGAGCGTCTACTGGGAATTCGGCTCCGGCCTCACCTGTCCCGAGACCGGCGTGTTCTTCCAGAACCGCGGCGCCGGCTTCTCGCTTTCGCCCGGCCCCAACCAGCTTGCGCCTGGAAAACGCCCGTTCCACACCCTGAACCCCGCGCTTGCGCATCTGAAGGATGGCCGCGTGATGGCCTATGGTACGATGGGCGGCGAGGGCCAGCCGCAGACACAGGCCGCCGTGTTCTCGCGCCATGTGCAGTTCGGCCAGGATCTGCAGGCCGCCGTTACCGCGCCGCGCTGGTTGCTCGGCCGCACCTGGGGGGAGGAGACCACGACGCTGAAGCTTGAGGACCGGTTTGACCCGGCACTCGTGACGGCGTTGAAAGAGGCCGGCCACGATGTCGAGATGCTTCCTGCCTACAGCGATGCCGCCGGTCACGCAGGCGCAGTCGTGCTGCACGAAAACGGGTTGATGGAAGCCGCCGCCGATCCCCGCGCCGATGGCCTGGCGCTTGTGGACTGACCTTTCTCAGGCCGGAAAGCGTTTGCGCAGAAATCCGTCTATGAAATCCGCGGGCTTTTCCTCCAGCAGTGGAAATCCAAGGTTTCGGGCTGTCTCGGCTGTAAAACAGGCGGGAAAATCCTGCGGTCCATAAAGTGGTGGATCCGTACGGTCGATCAGCGACAAGATGTCGTCACCTGCCCGTTCTGCGAGCGCGGCAAGCAGCGCCTCGACCGTCAGCGAGACGCCGGGCATCGCCAGCGCCCGCGCATACGCGGGGATCGGGCCCTCGATATTTGCCGCGTGGATGAGCTGGGCAACCGCCGTTTCCGGCGAGGCCAGCCAATGGCGCACATCGTCGGAAGCAGGCAGAAGCGCGCGGCGTCCTTCCAGCGGTTCGCGGATGATGTTGGAAAAGAAGCCGGAATTGCCGTGGGTGGCTTCGCCGGGCCTCACCGCAATTGTCGGCAGGCGCAGGCAGATGCCGTCGACAAAGCCCATGCGCGAATAATCGGCAATGATTGCCTCGCTCATCAGCTTCTGCATGCCGTAGGAACTGTCCGGCCAGGGCCTAGCTGCATCATCGATGAGGGCCGGGAAGGGGGCGCCATAGACCCCGATCGAGGAGGCGTGGACTAGGCGCGGGCAATAGTCATCGCCGGCAAGCCGGATCGCCTCGACGGTTGCCCGCACGGTATCGAAGTTGATGTGATAGCCGATGGCGAAATTGCTGTCGGCCTGGCCCATGGCGGTGGCGGCCACGTGGAAAATCACGTCCGGACGGGCGGCTATCACCTCTCCGATCGTCCCGAAATCCGCCGCATCGCCCGTCACCCAATGCGTGGCCTCCCCTTCGATATCGCTTTTTCGGATATCGGAGAGGACGAGCGCGTCAAGCCGCTCCCGACCGAGCGCGCCGCGTGCAATCAGCGTTTCGGCAAGCGCACGGCCAATCATGCCGGACGCGCCGATGATGGCGACGGAGGCCATGGCGATCTCCTTGTCCCTACGCCTCCACGCGCGGATAAAGGCCGATTTCGCGCGTGATCGCCGTGTCGTACATCTGGTCGAGATAGGGCCGAACTTCGGCGGCGCCCTTGCTCATTTCCGGGCAGTGGTCACGCTCGAATTTTGCCGCCGCTTCGGCGATTTCCCCGCGCAGATCGTTCTCGTTTATTCTTGTGAGCTTGCGATCCTCCATCACCAGCTTGCCGCCGACGATCGAATGGGTAACGACATCGGAATTGACCGAGAAGGCGATCTTCTTGATCGGGTCATGCAGCGGCATGAAGCCCCAGTCGGTCTTGTCCATCAGGATCACGTCGGCGAGCATGCCTTCCTCAAGCGTGCCGACCTCCTTTTCCATAAGGCTGGAGCGCGCGGCAGACGTGGTTGCCATGTCATAGACCTCATGGGCCGAGATCCAGTCATTGTATTCGAATGTGCCGATCTTGTGCAGGCCGGCGGCCGCCTTGAAGGCCACGAAGATATCGGCGGTATCGGCCGACGCCACGCCATCGCAGCCGAGCGCGACATTGACGCCGGCATTCATCATCCGCCGTACCGGCGAAACGCCGGAACCGAGCTTCAGGTTTGCCAGCGGATTATGCGTCGTCGAGCAGCGGGCATCGCCCATCATGGCGATGTCTTCGTCGGTCAGCCAGATTGCGTGGTTCATGGTCAGCCGATGGGTCATCAGGCCCATGTCCTTCAGGAATTGCACCAGCGTGCGGCCATATTTCTCCTCGCCGGTCACGGCCTGGGTCTTGGTTTCCAGTACATGGCAATGGACCGGCAGGTCGCGCGCCTCGGAAAGGCTTGCCACTTCCTGCAGCAGTTTCTCCGAGCAACGTTGCGGGCCGCACGGGCCGAGAATGATGCGCATATTGTCCTTGCCGTGCCACTTGCCGGACAATTCCTCGAACAGTTCGATCTGCGCCTTCCAGTCCGGCGCGGGCATGGCATCGAGCCGCGCCTTCATTTCGGCTGGCACGAGATCGCCGACAAAGGGCAGGCTGTTGCAATAGCTTTCATCCCACATGGAGGCGGTGATCCAGCCGCGCAGGCCTGCGTCACGGAAGGCGCTCGCGGTTGCGTCGACCGCTTCCGGCGTGCCTGAGATGTTGATCACATCGTCCTGCAGCGTGGTGACGCCCGAGCGCAGCGAGATGATCGCGACCAGCATGGCGCGCAGATAATGCTCGCGCCATGTCATCGTCGGCGAGCCGAAGGGCGGATAGACTTCCGACAGCCAGATTTCGAGCGGCAGATTGTCATAGCGGCCCATCTCGAAGCCTTCATTGGAATGCATGTGGGCATCGATGAAGCCCGGCATGACCAGCTTGTCGGAAGCGTCAATCACCTGAATATCCTGAAAGGCGGCGGCGCGTGCCGAAAGATCACCGCCTTTGCCTATTATCCGGTCACCGTCGATCAGCACATCGCCGGTCGCAAAGCTGTGTGCGCCGGTCTTCTGGTTGATGACGAGGCCGTTCTTGATCAGGATTGCCATGCTTTACTCCGTTTGATTGCCGCTTCTGGTGAGGCGGCATGAAAATTGCTTGGGTATTTGCCGGGGATGAAATTGCGCCGGTCGGGCCGCTTGTGGTGGGAGCGATCCGGCCAGACGGAAACCTTGTGAAAGGAACAGCGTTTTGGCCACACCAGCCGGAGACCACGGTCTCGACCTGCGCCTGATGCGCATTCTCGACGTGCTGCTCGACGAGTGCAGCGTGTCGAAAGCCGCCACGATACTCGGACAGAGCCAGCCTTCCGTTTCGCTCGCGCTCAAGCGGTTGCGGGAAATTCTCGGTGATCCACTTCTCGTGCGGTCCGGCGTGAAGCTGATCCCGACGGAAAAGGGTATTGCGATCCGCGCCCAGGTCTCCAATATCCTGCGCGAGATCGACGCGCTCGCCATCTCCGAGGATACGTTCGATCCGGCAAGCTACAACCGCCGCTTCCGCGTTTACGCGGCCAATTGCCTCGGAACCTTCTTCATGCCGCGCATCGGCGAACTCGTGCGCCGCGAAGCGCCCAACATGCCGCTCGATTTCTGCGCTATTCCCGAGGAATCGCGGATATTCACCGAGCTGGAGGAGGGCAAGCTCGATCTTGTGATCGGCAACTGGCCGATGCCGCGCGACTATCTGCGGTTCGCGCCGCTGCTTGAGACCGACATTGTTCTCGTGATGCGCAACGAGCATCCGCTCGCCGGGCGCAGACGGATCGACCTTCAGGAATATCTGAGCCTCGACCATCTCTCGCCGACGCCGCATACGAGCCCGGCCATCAGTCCCATTGACGGACAGCTTGCCCAACTCGATGCCAAGCGCGAGATCGCCATGTCGGTTGCCGAATTCACGCTGGTGCCGCACATGCTGGCGCGCACCGATCTGGTGTTCACCAGCAGTCGACCCTTTGCCGAGCAGATGGCGCAGTCGGGCGGCTTTTCGATTGTCGGCGCGCCGGAGGAACTGGCCCGGATGAGCTTTTATACGCTGTGGCATGAACGGTCGCATCTCTCGCCCGGCAATCAGTGGTTCAGGAGATTGTTGCGCCGGGTTGCCAGAGAGATAAGCGAATTCACACCCCGTCCATCAAGTGAAACTTCGCCCGAAGCCATTAGCGGGCGCCAATAGAGTCTATTGGCGTCGGGGGGCTTATGAATGGTCGATTCCTGCCGTTTAATTGGTCTCAAGAGAGCCGGTCTTCCGCGGACCTCTTCTTGATATCCGGCAAGCGGTTCACATTGCCGCGATCCGGGTTCCAGCCAAACAGACAAACAAGGGGAATTGGAACATCATGCTGAAGAAACTGACCACAGCCCTTCTTGCCGGCGCCATCGCTTTGCCGGCCGCCGGCGCCTTTGCCGCTGACGATTATTCCGGCCACACGCTGGTCGTCGGCGTTTGGGGCGGCGATATCGAACGCCTGCTGCGCGAAAATGTCGCCGAGCCGATCGAAGAGGAAACCGGCGCTTCCGTCGAATTCGTTCTCGGCGGCACGGGCGACCGCATGGCCCGCATCTATGCGGAAAAGGACAATCCGACCATGGATGTCGCATTCCTCAATATGTACGAGGCCCCGCAGGCGCTTTCCGATGGCATCGTGCTGCCGCCGGACCCGGAAAGCGACATGTACAAGGCCATCTGGGACGGCATGAACAATGGCTGCTACGCCATGTCGCTGGTCGGCCTCGGCATCGCCTATAACAAGAACATCGTTCCGGAAGCCCCGGAATGGGAAGACATGTGGGACCCGGAATATAACGGCATGATCGCCGTTGCCCAGTATCCGGGCTCGGAAGGCGACGGCCTGATCGGGGTCGCGGCACGCCTTGCCGGCGCCGACGAGCATGATCCCGATGCCGCTTTCGAAAAGCTTCAGGGCCTGAAGCCGATTGCGATGACCTATACCAATCTCGATGAAATCTTCGCCATGATGGATGCCGGCGAAGTGGCGATGGCCCCGATGATTTCCGGCTACGTGCTTTCCGCTCTGAAGGAACATCCCGATATCGGCTTCTCCTTCCCGACTGATCCCGGCCCGGTTCTGGTGCGCGACATGCTGTGCCTGGTGAAAGACAGCCCCGAGCCGGAACTTGCCAGGATGTTCGCCGAAAAGGCGCTCGGCGTGAAAAACCAGACGGATTATGCCGAGCAGATCTTCTTCGGCCCGACCAATTCCGAGGTCGAACTCTCGGAAGCAGCCTCGGCTGACGTGATCGACACGCCGGAAGAGGTCGAGAGCCTTGTGCAGCTCGACTGGCCCTACGTCATCGAACAGCGCAGCGACTGGACCCAGCGCTGGAACAAGGAACTGCTCGAACAGTAAGCATCGCGATCATTGCCGCCGCGCCGAAACCGGCGCGGCGGCGTTCACCATTTCGGTGATGCTGCAATCCGGTAGATGTGATTTCCATGAACAAACGGGCGCTCATGCTGCTGATGCCGGCACTTGTCCTGTCGGGCGTCGTCTTTCTGCTTCCCTTCCTGTGGCTGTTGGTCACCAGTTTCAGGCTGCAGGGGGAAGGCTCGCTGTTGATGGCGGAAGGTTTTTCTGCGGCCAATTACGCCAGGCTGGTGTCCGATACATACTTCGCCGAGGTGTTCTTCCGCACAATCTGGATGAGCGCAGCGGCAACCGCGATTTCTCTTGTGATCGCACTGCCGATGGCGCGCCAGATCGCCGTCAGCGCCGGTCGCGCCAAGGGCCTGCTGCTGGCGCTCATTCTGGTGCCGCTCGTCTCCGGCGCGCTTCTGCCCACGCTCGGCATGCTGCATCTTCTGGGGCCCCTCGGCGTCATCAACTCCATCCTGAAGGACCTCGGGCTGATCACCCGCAGTGTCAAGTTTCTCGGCACGACGCCGGGCGTCATCATCGGGCTGGTGCAGGCCTTCCTGCCGCTGATGCTGCTGCCGCTCGTCAATGCGCTCTCCCGCCTGCCGAAGGATGTGGAGGCGGCGGCCGAAACGCTTGGCGCGCCGACACTCATCGTCTGGCGCCGGGTCATCCTGCCGCTGATCGCGCCGGGCATCATCGCAGGTTCGGTGCTGGTGTTCTGCGCCTCGCTCACCTCCTTCGTAACGCCGCAGATTCTCGGCCAGGGCAAGATCGCGACCTTCGGCACCATGGCCTATCAGCAGGCCTCGCTGGTGCTTGACTGGCCGTTTGCCTCGGCCATCGCGGTGGTCATGCTGGCCATTCTCGGGCTTGGCCTCGCCATCGGCTCGTTCGCCGCGAAATTGCTCGCCCGGAGGCCCGCATGAAAACCTATGGCTTTGCCGTTTCGGCCCGTTTTGTCTGGACCGTCCTTGCCTTCGTCTTCCTTCTGGCGCCGATCGCGGTGCTGGTCTTTGCCTCCTTCGACGATGCGAGCTTCTTCCGCTTTCCGCCCAATTCCTATTCGCTGCGCTGGTACGAGGCAGCGTTGGAAAGCCGGGAATACAAAAGCGCGCTGTCGGTCTCGGTGCTGGTCGCCTTGCTTGCGGGCTTCATCGCCGTCCTCTTCGGCGCAATGGCGGCCTTTGCGCTGGTACGTTACAGGCCTGCCGGCGGACGGATCGTCGAAGCGATCCTGATGACGCCGCTGGTGCTGCCGCTGATCGTCTGGGCGATCGCGCTTCTGCAGATCTATTCGCGCCTTGGCATGTCCGGCACGCTGCCGGCGCTGGTGCTTGCCCATGCGGTGATCACCATGCCCTTTTCCGTGCGCATCATGGTCTCGACCTTTGCCGATCTCGATCCGCTGCTGGAACAGGCCGCCGCCACGCTCGGTGCCTCACCCGGCCGCGTTGTCCGGCGCGTCACCCTGCCGCTTGCCATGCCGGGACTTGTCTCTTCCGCTGCCTTCTCTGTGCTGATCTCCTTCAACGATGTGATCGTTTCCTCGCTGATTGCGGGCGCGCGCTGGATCACCTTTCCGGTGCGGCTCTACGCCCAGCTTCGCAGCCAGGGCATCGATCCGATCACGCTTGCCATCGGATCGGCGATCGTCGCCTTCATCCTTGTCGCCGCGCTGATCGGCGAATTCATGTTCAAATGGTCACGCCGTCTTTGAGAAAGAAAGAACAATGTCCGAAGAATACCGCTACCTCAAAACCATGCCGCATTTCGTGCGCGACGGCGTGCCGCTGCTCACCGGCTTCAAGCGCGACCGCATCGCCCCTTACGTGGTGCTCGCCGTCAAGGATCCGCTGGTCGTCGGTGACGGCGCGGAGGAGGATTCCCTCGCCGCCGCTCTCGACAATGGCGAAGTCGCAGCCAGGACCGGCCTCTTCACCACGGTGACCGGCACCTATCAAGATGCTCCGGTCTCGATCGTTTCCGGCGGCTCCGGCTCGCCCGAGGCGGAGCTTGCGTTGATGGACCTGTTTAATTTCACCGATTGCACCACCGTCATCCGCATTGGTGGCTGCGGCGCGTGGAGCCCGAAGGTCGGCGTCGGCGATATCGTCATCTCCTCCGGCGCGGTGCGCGACGAGGGCATGACGAAAGCCCATGTGCGTGCCGAATATCCGGCGGTTGCCGACTGGCAGGTGGTCGGCGCGATGAAGGCGGCGGCCTATGAGATCGGCCATCCCTATCACATCGGCATCACCCGTTCGGGCGACAGCGAGTATTGCGGCTGGGGCAAGCCGGGGCCGGGCGGCTATCTGCAGGACGACCACAAGCAGATCATCGATTACTGGTGCCGCGCCGGCGTGCTCAACACGGACCGAGAGGCCGCCGCGATCCTGACGCTCTGCAGCCTTTACGGCCGTCGCGGCGGCGCGGTCTGCTCGGTCGGCGACAATGTGGTGACCGGCGATTTGCACAAGTCGGGCTCCGGCCAGACGGCGGCGATCACGGTCGGCCTTTCCGCCCTTGCGCGCCTTTTCCGGGAGGACACTGATGCCTGAGACACGCGCACCAGACCATCTGGTGATCCAGAAGGCGATGAAAAAGTATGGCAGCGGCGAGCCGGCGCTGAAGAGTGTGTCGCTCAATGTGCGCAAGGGCGAGTTCCTGGCACTGCTTGGCCCCTCCGGCTGCGGCAAGACCACGCTCCTGAAGATCATCGCCGGTCTTGAAAAGGCCACCGAAGGGCAGATGGCCCTGGCGGGCGAGGGGCTGGACGCGATCCCCACCTACAGGCGCGATATCGGCATCGTCTTCCAGTCCTATGCGCTGTTTCCGCACATGACGGTCGACGCCAATATCCGTTTCGGTCTCGATATGCGCGGCATCAGGGGAGACGAAGCCGATCGGCGCGTGGCGGAGGCGCTCGATCTCGTCAAGCTTGACGGGCTTTCCGCCCGCATGCCCAACGCGCTCTCCGGCGGCCAGCAGCAGCGCGTTGCCCTTGCCCGCGCGCTGGTGATCCGCCCGAAACTGCTGCTGCTTGACGAGCCGCTCTCCAATCTCGATGCGGTGCTCAGAAAAAGCGTGCGCGTCGATATCCGCGAGTTGCATGAACGCATCGGGCTCACCACGGTGATGGTCACCCACGACCAGGAAGAGGCGATGAGCATGGCCGACCGCGTGGCGGTGATGGCCGATGGCTATGTGCTGCAGCACGACACGCCCGAAATGATCTACGAGCACCCCGCATCGGCTTTTGTGGCAACCTTTGTCGGCAGCCCGCCGGCGATCCTGTTGCCGGTGGAAAGGACGGCCAGGGGCTACGGCATTGGCGGCACGGTCTTCACCCCATCCAGGTCTCTCGCCGCCGCAATCGCGATGCAAGAGGGCAAGCCGGTGCTACTGGGGCTCCGCTCCGACCGGCTCTCCTTCGCCGATGAACCCGGTCCGCTGACGATCACCGGTGAGGTGCATTCCAGCGAGTATATCGGCGGCTCCTGGCTGGTGCATGTTGCGCTCGGTGAACATCGTATTGCAGTGCCGACGCGAGCGCGCCCGCCGGCATTCGGCAAGGCGGTGCATATCCGCATTGATGAGGCCGAGCCGCTGCTGTTTGATCCCTTAACCGGCGCGAAGGTGGCGCTTCCATGAGCGGCGCCGTCTATTGTCTCGGCCCGCTCGTCCTCGACCGGGTGCTCACGGTCGACGACCTGCCCGGCCATGATGAAAAGGCCTTCATCAAGAAAAAGGAAGAACGCGCCGGCGGTCCGCCGCTGAATTGCGCCTGGGCGCTGAGCCGGCTCGGCGAGGATGCCCGGCTGGTGTCGATCATCGGCGATGACGGCGAGGGCGCGATCCTGATGCAGTGGCTCGCCGAACGCGACATGAGCACCGAGGCCGTTGACGTCAAGGCCGACAGTGCAACCGCATCCGCCACCATCATCGTCGACCGCACGGGCGAGAAGGCGATCCTGATTGATCCGGTGCCCGTCGAAACGCTGGCGGTGATCGGCGACGCGGTGACGCTGCAGACAGATGACACGGTCGTGTCCAATTTCTTCCATCCGGAGGCCGTGGCCCGCATGTTCGACCGCGCCGCGGAAAAGGGCATCGACCGGTTGATTGATCTCGAACTGCCGGAAATCGAGCGCTGGGGCTGGCAGGCGATGGAAAACATCCTTCCCTTCGCCTCGCTGGTCGTCACCAACCGGCAGGTTTTGGAAGCGTGGATGGCGCGCAGCGGCAATGAACGGCCGATCGATGAGGCCGCTGAAGAGCTGGCGCGCTTGCTCGCCGCCGATGGCAGCCGCAAGGCGGTCGTCACCCTCGGCTCCGACGGGCTGGTCGCTATCGACGGCGATGCGGTTCACCGCGTCGGTGCGTTCAGGGTGACGCCACGCAATACGACCGGCGCAGGCGATGTGTTTCTGGCCGGCCTTGCCGCAGCCATCAGGCGCGGAGGCCGGTTTGGCGCGGCGCTGGTCTTCGGCACGGCGGCCGCCGCGCATTTCCTGGAAACGGGACGGTGCGACGGCGCAGCCGCGGAGGCGCTGATGAAGGACAAGATGAAGGAAAGACTGTAGAAAATGGCAACCACGTCGAAAGCAATCGAGGCCGTGTTGTCGGCCGCCTGTGTCGCCGACGCGCTGGGGGCCGCCACTGAATGCATGCACCCGGACGAAATCATCCGCGTTTTCGGCGGGCCGGTAACGACCTTTCGCACGCCGCCGGAGAAATCGCCCTTCGCCAGGGGGCTCGCGCCGGGCCGGCTGACGGATGACGCCACGCAGATGCTGGCGATGGCCAGGCGGATTATCGGGCTTGATCGCCCGCCTGTCTCCGCCGATGCGATTGCCGGTTTCATCGACTGGTCGCATGACGAGGAAATGTTCCAGCGCTTTGCCGGCCCGACGACCCGCATTGCCGTGGAAGCGATGCGCGCCGGCGCGCCCGCAGAGGCGGTGGCCACGCCGGAGGTCTATTCATGCATGTTCGGCACGTCGAACGGCGGCGCCATGCGCGCGCCGACGGCAGGCTGCGCAGCCGCCGGCAATCTTTCGGAGGCCGTGCGCATTGCCTGCCTGATGTCGGCGCCGACGCACAACACCCAGATTGCCTATGCCGGAGCTTCCGCCGTTGCCGGCGCGATCGCCGTCGGGCTTTCGCCCGCGCGGTCGATGACGATTGTCGAGGCAGCACTTGAAGGCGCGCGGCTTGGCGAGGCGGAAGCGCATCGCAGCGGCCGTATTGTCGGCGGCGCAGGCGTTGCCCGCCGCATCGAGATCGCGGTCGAGATCGGTATCCGCTACAAGTCGGATATCGAGGCCGCGCGCTCTGAACTGATCGAGGTGATCGGCAATGGCGTTGCCATGGCGGAGGCCGTGCCGCATGCTTTCGGCCTCGTCGCCGCCGCGGACGGCGACCCGTGGCAAGCGATCGTCGCAGCCGTCAATGGCGGCAATGACAGCGATACGATCGCGATGATCGCCGGTTCGATTGCCGCCGCCTGGAACGGCGCGGAAACCATTCCCGCTGCGCTGATCGAGGAGGTCTCGCGCGTCAACGGGCTTGATCTCGCGCGCATTGCCGAGGGGCTGGCAACATTCAACGCACAGGTGATTGCAGGAGAGCAGGGATGAAACGCTACTGGCTGGAGATGACATCGCCGGAACATGCGGCGCTGCCGGAAAACACCGTCGCGGTGCTGCCCGTCGGGGCGACCGAGCAACATGGCCCGCATCTGCCGGTCGGAACCGATTGCCTGATCAACAACGGCATCGTCGCAGCCGCGCTTGAGAGGCTCGGCGACGACATCCCCGCCGTGGTCCTGCCGCTGCAGCCGGTTGGCGCGTCGCAGGAACATCTCGACTATGCCGGTTCGCTCGCCCATCCCGCGTCCGATTTGATGCAGTCCTGGACGCGGGTGCTCGATTGTGCGGTACGCTCCACGGGGCTGAAACGCATCCTGATCTTCAACAGCCATGGCGGACAGTCGGGGCTGCTTGCGGCCGTCGCGCTCGACCAGCGCGTGCGTCACAATATCCTCGGCGCCTATGCCACCTGGTTCGATGCCGGCTATCCCGATGGGCTTTTCACCGAGGACGAGATCCGCACCGGCTTTCACGGCGGCGATATCGAGACATCGCTGATGCTGGCGTTGTACCCGGACCTGGTCGTCAGGGAAAACCTTGATGATTTTCGCTCATCGGTCGATGAAATCGAAGCAAGCACAGGGCAGCTTTCCGCCAATCCCGGCGGCGGGCGCCTCGGAGGCTTGGGCTGGAAGGCGCAGGACCTCAACCCTGACGGCGTGACCGGCGATGCGAGCCGGGCAACGGCCGAAAAGGGCAAGGCGCTGCTGAACCATACGGCGCAGCGCCTCGCGACCTTGATCGAGGACCTCTCAAACGCGCCGATGCCTGCGGACAACTGGCCGCCCGAGAAATATCGGGCTTGAGGGCTGGGTGTTGATAGCCACCCCTCCGCGCGCGTTACCATCGTGCTCGACCCACTACCCGCGACGATGCTTAGCCGAGCACTTCTTTCACCGCGTCGACGGTGGCCGAGACGATGGTGTCGGCTTCCGCATGGGTCAGGCAGAAGGGCGGGGCGTAGCCGATGATATCGCCCTGCGGCATGGCGCGGGCGATGACGCCGCGCTTGAGCATGGCGGCGGACACCGCCGGTCCGATTTTCTTGGACGGATCGAAGAAAGCGCGGCTGTCGCGGTCCTCGACGAACTCGACGGCGCAGAGCATGCCTTCGCCGCGGATCTCACCGACATTGGCGTGGTCGCCGAGCGCGTCGGACATGGCCTTGTTGAGATAGGCGCCGGTCTCGCCGGCATTTGCAACAAGGTTCAGCTTGTCGAGAAGCTGCAGGTTGGCAATGCCGGCCGCCGCGCCGATCGGGTGCGCGGAATAGGTCCAGCCATGGCCGATCGGGCCGTTCTCGTCGGTACCCTGCTCGAGGACTTTCCACACCTTGTCGGAGATGATCGAGCCGGACAGCGGAGCATAGGCCGAGGTCAGCCCCTTGGCGATGGTGATGATGTCGGGTTCGATGCCGTAACGGGCAGAGCCGAACATGGTGCCGAGGCGGCCGAAGCCGGTGACCACCTCGTCGGCGATCAGCAGGATATCGTGCTTTTTCAGCACGTTCTGGATGGCTTCCCAGTAGCCGGCGGGCGGCGGCACGATACCACCGGTTCCAAGCACCGGTTCGCCGATGAAGGCCGCGATCGTGTCGGCGCCTTCCCGCTCAATCAGGGCTTCGAGTTCACCGGCGCAATGCGCGACGAAATCATCTTCCGACATCGCCAGGTCGTCGCGGCGATAGTAATAAGGCGCTTCGGTGTGAATGACGGTATCGAGGGGCAGGTCGAACTTCTTGTGAAACAGTTCAAGCCCGGTCAATGAACCGGTCATCAGGCCCGAGCCGTGATAGCCGCGCCAGCGGGAGATGATCTTCTTCTTCTCGGGGCGACCGAGGATGTTGTTGTAGTACCAGACGAGCTTGATGTTGGTCTCGTTGGCATCCGAACCCGACAGGCCGAAATAGACGCGGCTCATGTTCACGGGCGCGCGGTCGATGATCATCTTGGCGAGCGTGACCGAGGCTTCGGTGCCATGGCCGACATAGGAGTGGTAGTAGGCCAGCTCCCTGGCCTGCTCGGCGATGGCGTCGGCGACTTCCCGGCGGCCATAGCCGATATTGACGCAGTAGAGGCCGGCGAAGGCGTCCAGCAGCCTGTTGCCCTCGCGATCCGAGATATGGACGCCTTCGCCGCCGGTGACGATCCGGTTCTTCATTTCGCCACGGGCGAACTGGCCCAGATGGGTCGAGGGGTGGAAGAAGTGGTCGTGATCCCACTGGTCAAGCTGGTCGTTGCGAAGCATCGGCTTTCCTTTCGATTATCGTCCGTGCGTGTTGTTGCGAGGGTCCGCCGCGGGCTCACGCCCAGTCGCGGCAGACATATTTGACTTCGGTGAAGGCTTCCATGCCGAGACGCGAACCTTCGCGTTCGAGGCCGGACTGCTTCATGCCGCCAAAGGGGATCGGCGCGCCGGTGACCTTGGTGCGGTTGACGGCGACCATGCCGAACTGCAGCGCCCGGCTGGCGCGATAGATGCGGCGCGGGTCCTGTGTATGAAGATAGGCGACGAGGCCGTATTCGGTGTCGTTGGCGCGGGCTAGCGCTTCCTCTTCGGTGTCGAAGGGCGCGATCGCGGCCACGGGGCCGAATGTTTCCTCATGCATGATGACGGCGTCGGCGGGCACATCGGCAAGCACCGTCGGCTGGAAGAAGAGATCGCCCGCCTCGTGCCCCTTGCCGCCGGTCAGCACGCGCGCGCCCTTGCTGACGGCGTCCTCGACATGCTGGCGCTGTTTGGCGACGGCCTTTTCGTTCATCAGCGGGCCGATATCGGGATCGTCCATGCCGATGCCGACCGAGAGCATGGCGGTGCGGGCGGCGAATTTCTCGCAGAAAGTCTTGTAAACCGAGCGTTCCACGAAAAAGCGGTTGGCGCCGAGGCAATCCTGGCCCGAGGTTGCGAACTTGGCCTTGATCGCCTCGTCGATGGCCTGGTCCATGTCGGCATCGGCAAAGAGAATGAAGGGCGCATGGCCGCCGAGTTCAAGCACGAGGCGCTTCACGGTGTCGGCGGAGCGCCGATAGAGATGCTTGCCGATCTCGGTGGAGCCGGTGAAGGACAGCGCGCGAACGCGGGGATCGTTGAGCCAGGGCTCAACGATTGTGGCGGCACTCCCGGTGACGACGTTGAAGACGCCGGCGGGAAGTCCTGCGCGTTCGGCAAGTTCGGCCAATGCGAGCGCGGAGAACGGGGTCTCGGCGGAGGGATGAACCAGCACGGTGCAGCCGGCGGCAAGGGCCGCCGCGGCCTTGCGGGTGATCATCGCCGAGGGGAAGTTCCACGGCGTGATGAGCGCTGCGACGCCGAGCGGCTCGCGCCAAACCTCGACTTCGGCATCACGCAGGTGCGAGGTCACACTCTCGATATTGGGGCGCTTGGCTTCCTCGGCGTAGAACTCGATGAAGGCCGCAGCATAGTCGATCTCGCCCCGTGCTTCCGAGATCGGCTTGCCCTGTTCGAGCACCATGATGCGGGCCAGGTCCTCACGATGTTCGCCCATCAGCGCGAACCAGCGCCGCAGGATCGTCGAACGCTCCTGCGGCAGGAGGCTCGCCCATGCGGGAAAGGCCGTCTGCGCGGCGTCGATTGCGGCGGCGCTGTCGTCACCGCTCAGCGCCGCGATTTCGCCGAATTCGGAGCCGTCCGCCGGGTTGGTCACGCTGAGCGACGCGCCGTCGGTTGCAGCCGTCCACTTTCCGTCAATGTATGAGAAGCTGCGGAGCAGTTTGGGATCGTCGAGACGTGACATGTCCCGGCGGTCGGTATCGATGCGGTGCGCTTCTGCCATGTCTCTCTCCCGTTTTGTCCGTGGTGGATCGCCGCTCAGGGCGGAGCGATCGGATGCGTCGAGACTATCGGGCGGCCGGCAGTCGGTTCCTCTTATCGGAATGTCCCGGGCAGAGGATTCCTCTTTTTTGCGGGGCGAAAGGGAGAGAAATCAACCCTTGCCGGGGGGCGGCAGCAGGGCCTCGAAGGGAATGCGGCCCGATTTGACGGGCTTGGTGACGACATAAGTGAAGTAGCGCGCAAAGCCCGCGCCTTCGCCGAGCAACTGGTCGATCATGCGCTGATAGGTGTCGATGTCCCTGCAGACGACATGCAGCAGATAGTCGTAGCCGCCCCCCAGCGCCCAGCAATTGACGATCTCGTCGTAGCGCTCGACGGCGCGCTCGAAACCCTGCATGGTTTCGACACGGTGATTTTCGAGTTCCGCCATGACGAACACTTCCACATGGGCGGCGATTTTCTTCAGGCTGATTTCCGCACGGTAGGCGGAAATAATGCCGGCCTTCTCCAGCCGCTGAAGCCGTTCCCAGCAGGGCGTGGCCGACAGGGAAACGCGCCTGGCGAGCTCCGTCTTGGAAATGCGTCCCTCGCGGTCGAGAACGGACAGGATCTTGATATCGCGGTCGTCGAGCTTGATCATTGCGGGTTTCCAAAGAATGGCGAGGGGCTTGTCAATTGTCCCTTTTTCGGGTCACACTAAATCATGACAATATGGCCTCCACAACCCGGGACGCTTCGTCGTCCCGCTTATCGTTCGCTGGCCGACGCGGTTATGCAAGCAATTGAAAGCGGTCAACTCAAGCAGGGTGACCGTCTGCCCACCCATCGCAATCTCGCCTACGATCTGGGACTCAGCGTGCAGACGGTGGGGCGCGCCTATGACGAGCTGATCAGGCGCGGCGTCATCAGCGGCGAAGTGGGTCGCGGCACCTTCGTGCGGGGCACCGGCAACGAGACCCGCACACCCTATCTACCGCGCAATCCCGACGGCCCGATGATCGATCTGTCGCTGCTGAAGCCGGTGCTCGAGCCTATGCATGCCGCGTTGATGAAGCAGGCTCTGAAGGATCTCGCTGACGATCTGCCAACAACGATCTACGCGTCGTTCAGGCCGGCCACCGCGCTCGGGAAATACCGGGAGAACGCCATAAAGTGGCTAAAGCATTGCGGAATCGAGCTGCAATCGCAGGGGGTTATGATCACCAACGGGTCGAGCCCCGCAATGGCGCTGGCAGTTCTGACCGCGGCCAATTGCGGAGACCTGATCGCAGCCGAGACACTCACGCATCATACGCTCAAACCCCTTGCCGGCTATCTCGGCTATCGCCTGCGCGGGGTGCCGTCCGACGACCAGGGCATGATCCCCGAAGCGCTTGAACGGCTGAGCCAGCGCGAGACCGTTCGCGCGGTCTACCTGATGCCCGCAGGCCTTGGTCCCCAGGCCCGGATCATGCCGGAAGAGCGGCGGCGCGCGCTCGTCGAGGTCGCCCGGAAACGCGATATCATCATCATCGAGAACGATGCCTGGGGGCCGATGCAGGCCAAGCGGCCGGCGCCGATCGCCAACATGGCGCCCGAGCGGACCTTCTATTTCACCGGACTGACAAAATGCGTGATGCCGGGCCTGCGGCTGGGCTTTCTCGTCATGCCCGAGGCGCTGGAGGCCGCGACCGCCAACCGCCATCTCGTTGTCAACTGGATGGCAACGCCCATGCTTGCGGAAATAGCCGCGCGCTGGATCGAGGACGGGACCGCCGAGAAGCTTGCGCGCTACCAGGCCGAGGCCTTCGCCGAACGCAACCGGCTGGCCGAGATCATTCTGGCGGGCGTCCCCTTCAGATCCTCGCCGAACGGCATGCATATCTGGTTGCCTATGCCCCCCGGCTGGAGCGAGGACGATTTTGTCTCCCATGCCCGCCAGCAAGGCGTTGCGGTGGCACCCGGCGGCGCATTCGCGATCGCCGACGACTATCCGGAGCCGGCGGTGCGCGTGTGCCTCGGAGGGCAGTCGATCGAGACGCTTGACAGTGGTTTGAGGGTCATCAGCCGGATTATCCGGAGCCGCTTCGAGCCGGCGCTTTTGACCAACTAGGGTTGCCGCCTGCTGCCGGTTCGTTCGTTCCAAGGCCAAGCCAAGCCTGCCGTCCGCCCCTGCTCGGAATTGTAATGATTTAATATAATCATTGACTCTAAATTGTCATTGTTTCACCGTTGTCAAATCAGAACAATAATAAAACTAGAGCGGGAAACACCGGCACGATCAATTCGGATCGTCGAAGCCGGAGAGAGCGCAGACCGAATTCAAGGCAATATTCCTGCCCGGTATCGCCGTGGCAGGCCCGTATGCCATTGCGGTCGCGCACTAACACAATGGGAGCAACCATTTATGCGCATTAACAAGCAGATCCTTTTCAGTTCCATTGCTGCGACCGTGATGACCGTCGCCGGTCTCGGTAGTGCACATGCAGCCACCTGGAAGTACGCCTTCGAGGAAGCCATGGACGAGGTGCAGGGCAAATACGCCCAGAAGTTCAAGGAAGTGATCGAGGCCAATTCCGACCACCAGATCCAGCTCTTCCCGTTCGGCACCCTCGGTGAATCCGCCGACATCATGGAGCAGGCCCAGTCCGGTATCCTTCAGTTCGTTGACCAGTCGCCGGGCTTCACCGGTTCGCTGATTCCGGAAGCCCAGGTCTTCTTCGTGCCGTACCTGCTGCCGACCGACCAGGAACAGCTTGCGCGTTTCTACAAGGACTCCAAGGCCGTCAACGAGATGTTCCCCGAGCTCTATGCCGAGCAGGGTCTTGAACTCCTCACGATGTTCCCCGAAGGCGAAGTCGCCATGACCACCAAGGAGCCGGTGGAAACCTGCGCCGACCTTGAGGGCGTGAAATTCCGGGTCATGACCAACCCGCTGCTCGTCGAGAGCTACAAGGCATTCGGCGCGACGCCCACTCCGCTGCCCTGG
This sequence comes from Martelella sp. AMO21009, assembly GCF_053484295.1. Taxonomy (NCBI): domain Bacteria; kingdom Pseudomonadati; phylum Pseudomonadota; class Alphaproteobacteria; order Hyphomicrobiales; family Aurantimonadaceae; genus Martelella; species Martelella sp. AMO21009. Next base: position 106,123 of record NZ_JBAKFR010000005.1, on the reverse strand, counting down.
GGCGAGGTCTACGGTTCGCTGCAGACGAACATCATTCAGGGTCAGGAAAACCCGACCTTCTTCCTCTATTCGACGAAGCTCTACGAGGTGACCGACTACATCACCTATGCCGGCCACAACAATTTCACCACGGCGGTGATGGCCAACAAGGACTTCTTCGACGGACTGAGCGAGGAAGACCAGGCGCTCATCGAGAAGGCCTCGAATGAAGCCTACGACTACATCGTCGACTACCAGAAGGGTCTTGCCGACTCCGAGCTGAAGAAGATCACGGATGCCAAGCCCGAGATGACGGTGACGGTGCTGAATGAAGAGCAGCGCAAGTGCTTCAAGGAAGCCGCTGCGGACGTGGAAGAGACCTTTATCGAGATGACCGGCGAGTCCGGCAAGAAAATTCTCGACCAGATGAAGGCCGATCTGAAGGCTGCCGAAAAAGGCTAAGGCCCGATACGTCCGGACCAACACCAAGGAACAGGACCGGGCGGGTTGCAGCCCGCCCGGTCTCTTTCAGTATCGGGAACTTATGAGATGACCGACAGCGGCGACAGTATTGACCGGCATGAATCCACTTTACCCGGCGTTCTGGGCGTGATCGACACGACCATCAGCCGAATAGAATCCTTCTTTCTCGCCACCGGCGTCCTGCTGATGGCACTGAATACGGTCGCCAATGTGGTGGGCCGTTTCGCGTTTCAGCAAAGCATTTTCTTCTCCGAAGAACTCAACCGCATTCTCATCATTCTCATCACATTCGCGGGCATCTCCTATGCAGCGCGGCACGGACGCCACATCCGGATGTCGGCGATCTACGATGCCCTGCCGAGCAATGTCCGGAAGCCGCTGATGATAGGCATCGCGCTGGTGACCGCGCTCTTCATGTTCGGCCTTTGCTATTACTCGATCGGCTACCTTCTGACGCAGGCATCGCGCGGTCGCGTGCTTCCCGCCCTTCAGATTCCCGTCTGGATCACCCTCGTCTGGGTGCCGGTCGGCTTCTTCATGACCGGCGCGCAATATGTGCTGACCGCCATCAAGAACATGACCTCGCGGGACATCTATCTCTCGACCAGTGTGCTTGAGGGATACGAAGAAGACGAACTAGAGATCTGAGGACGCAATCATGGCAGCTACAATTTTCATCGCGATGATCGTCCTACTGCTTCTGGGTTTTCCGATGATGATCCCGCTCATCGTCGGCGCCTTCATCGGGTTCTTCGCGATGTTCGGCGGCATGGGGCAGATGGAAACCATGGTCCAGCAGATGCTGGCCGGCATCCGTCCGGCGTCGCTGATCGCGGTTCCGATGTTCATCTTCGCCGCCGACATCATGACGCGCGGACAGTCGGCCGGACGTCTGATCGACCTTGTGATGGCTTTTGTGGGCCATGTCCGTGGTGGTCTCGCCGTCTCCACGGCGGCGGCCTGCACGCTTTTCGGCGCGGTCTCCGGTTCCACGCAGGCGACGGTGGTGGCCGTCGGTTCGCCGCTTCGGCCGCGTATGCTGAAGGCAGGCTACAAGGACAGCTTCATCCTGGCGCTGATCGTCAACGCCTCCGACATCGCCTTCCTGATCCCGCCGTCGATCGGCATGATCATCTACGGCGTCGTGTCCAATACCTCGATCGCCGAGCTGTTCATCGCCGGCATCGGCCCGGGCCTGCTGATCCTCGTGCTGTTCTCGATCTACAGCTACATCTACGCGGTGCGCAACAACGTGCCGACCGAGGAACGGGCAACATGGTCCGAGCGCGGCAGGGCGCTGCTTGCAGCCCTCTGGCCGATGGGCTTTCCCGTCATCATCATCGGCGGCATCTATGGCGGGGTCTTCAGCCCGACCGAAGCTGCAGCGGCCTGTGTGCTTTATGCCTTGCTTCTCGAAGTCGTGATCTTCCGTTCGATCACGGTTGGCGAGGTCTACCAGACCGCCAAGTCGACTGGCCTGATCACGGCCGTGGTGTTCATCCTGGTGGGCGCAGGTGCTGCCTTTTCATGGGTGATCTCGTTTGCGCAGGTGCCGCAGGCGATCCTCGGCGCCATCGGCATTACCGAGATGGGGCCGATCGGCGTGCTGTTCGTCATTTCGATCGCCTTCTTCGTCGGCTGCATGTTCGTCGATCCGATCGTCGTTATCCTCGTGCTGGTGCCGATCTTCGCGCCGGTCGTGGATGCCGTCGGTCTCGATCCGGTGCTTGTCGGCGCCATCATCACGCTGCAGGTTGCAATCGGTTCGGCCACGCCGCCATTCGGCTGTGACATTTTCACGGCGATCGCGGTGTTCAAGCGGCCCTATATCGAGGTGATCCGCGGGACGCCGCCCTTCATCCTCATTCTTATGGGTGTCGCGGTGGCCCTGATCTTCTTCCCGCAGATCGCACTCTTCGCGCGCGATCTGGCATTCAGATAAACCGGGAGGAAAAGGAATGTTCAAAACGATTGTCGTTGCCGTCGACGGGTCGGAAGGCTCGAAGAAGGCCATCCGTTACGGCGCCCAGATGCAGGCGCAGTATGAGGGCGAGCTTCTCATGCTGACCGTATACCGGCACCATTCATTGCTCGAGGGCTCGATGTCGATGGTGCGTCCGCAGACCCCGGAGAATATCGACGACGCCATGCGCGGCTATGCCAGGGAAGTGGCGGACGAGGCCAAGGTGCTGGCCAGGGAAGCCGGCGCCACCAAGTTTCGCGCCTTCATCAAGAGCGGCCAGCCGGCGCGCACCATCGTGAAGTTCTCCGCCGATCACGGCGCCGATCTGATCGTGGTCGGCAGCCGGGGCATGGGCGATATTGAGGGTTTTCTGCTGGGCAGCGTTTCCCATAAGGTGACGAGCCTGGCGTCGTGTCCAGTACTGGTCGTCTGACGCCGCGGCGCGTCTGTGCGTTTCCCGGAGAGCATGATGGCAGAGCCACGAGTTACCATGTCGCCACAACAGATCGGCTATGAGAGCCCTGGCGCAACCGCGCGCTTCGGCCTCATCGCCCTTGCGACCGACATGACGACGGAGCCGGACTTCGTGCGGATCTTTCCGCCCGAGGCCATCGTGCACACGACGCGCGTGCATTACGCCAATCCGACGACGCCGGAAAACCTGCGCAAGATGGCGCCGCTTCTCACCGATGCCGCGGCCCTTATCACGCCGGGCGTCCCGCTCGTCGGCATCTGCTATTCCTGCACGTCCGCTTCGGCCACGATCGGGGTCGAGACGGTCGAGCGGTCGATCCATGCCGTGCGGCCCGGCATCCCGGTGGTGCTGCCCACCGGCGCCTCGACGCTCGCTTTCAAGGCGCTTGGCGTGCACCGTATTGCCATCGTCACGCCCTATCTGCCGGAAGCAAGCGAGGCCGTTGCCGGATACTTTGCGTCGCAGGGCTTTGATGTCGCCAGCCATCACTGCCTGGGGCTGGCCGATGATCGCGACATGGCGAGGCTCTCGAAGCAGACGATCGTCGAGGCGGCAATGGCGGCCGACGGCCCCGATAACGAGGCGATATTCCTTTCGTGCACAGCCATGCCCGCGGTCGGCGCGATTGCCGAAATCGAGGAGCGAACCGGAAAGCCGGTGGTGACATCCAACCAGGCGAGCGCCTGGGAAATGCTGCGCCGCGGCGGGTTCAATGACTGGCGCCCCACCGCGTACGGGCGACTGTTCACGCTTCAGCTTGACGGCGTGAACGCAGGATTTGCGGCATGACCCAATCGGATTTCATCGGTATCGGAGAAATCGAGGCGGCGCGCGAACGCATTGCTGCGACCATCCGTCAGACGCCGGTCAATGTCTCCGAAACGCTTTCGGCGATTTCCGGCGTGCCGGTGCACCTCAAGCTCGAACATCTGCAGCATACCGGCAGTTTCAAGCTGCGCGGAGCGGCCAATGCTGTATCCCTTCTGTCAGACGAGGAGCGGGCGGCAGGCGTTGTCGGCGTGTCCACCGGCAATCACGGCCGGGCTCTGGCGTATGCCGCGAAGGCCTCCGGCGTGCGCTGCGTGATCTGCATGTCGCGGCTGGTGCCGCAGGTGAAGGTCGACGGCATCCGCTCGCTTGGCGCGGAGGTCCGCATCGTCGGCAGGTCTCAGGACGAAGCCCAGGCCGAAGTCGAGAAGTTGGTCGCCGAGGGCATGACGATGATCCCGCCCTTCGATCATCCCGCGGTGATCGCCGGGCAGGGAACGCTGGGCCTCGAAATCGTCGAGCAGATCCCCGATGTCGAAACCGTCGTCGTGCCGCTTTCCGGCGGCGGGCTGATTGCCGGGGTGGCAGCCGCCTGCAAGGCGCGGAACAAGAATATTCGTATCGTCGGCATCACCATGGAGCGCGGCGCAGCGATGATTGCAAGCCTGAAGGCGGGCGCGCCGATCGCGGTCGAGGAACTGCCGACGCTTGCCGATTCCCTTGGCGGCGGGATCGGACTGTCGAACCGCTACACCTTCGCCATGACCCGCGATCTCGTCGATGAAACCTTTCTGCTCAACGAAGCCCAGATCGCCACCGGCATGCGCCACGCCTATTGGCAGGAGCGGCAGATCGTCGAAGGGTCCGGGGCGGTGGGGATTGCCGCGATCCTCGCGCAAACCTTCAAGCCGAGAGGGCCGGTCGCGCTCATCCTGTCCGGCGGCAATGTGGACATGGAGCAGCATTTCCGGGTCATCGGCGGCGAGGATGTCGACCTTATGAAAGGGGTTGCCTGAGATGCCGAAGATCAAGATCCTCACCCAGTCCGATCTTATGAAAGCCGTGCCGCTCGACGGCGAGGCCGTCGATTGCGTCGAGAACGCCTTTGCGGCCCTTGCCGGCGGAAAAGTGGTCATGCCTCCGATCCTGAGCCTCGCGATCAAGGAAGCGAATGGCGAAGTCGACGTGAAGACGGCCTATGTGCCCGGTCTCGACAGTTTTGCCATAAAGGTCTCGCCCGGCTTCTTCGACAATCCAAAGATCGGTCTGCCGAGCACGTCCGGGCTGATGATGGTTTTCTCGGCCAGGACCGGAGTTCTCGAAGCGCTGCTCCTCGACAACGGCTATTTGACCGACGTGCGTACGGCGGCCGCCGGCGCGGTGGCGTCCAGGCACTGCTCGCGCGAGGATTCCGCGACGGTCTGCATTTTCGGCGCGGGCATGCAGGCGCGGCTTCAATTGCAGGCGCTGATGCTCGTCCGTCCGGTAAAAAAGGCGCTGATCTGGGCCCGCGATATTGCCAAGGCCGAGGCGCTGGCCACGCGTGTCGCCCGCGAGGACGGCATTGCGGCTGTGACGGTGGTCGATCCGCAAGCCGCCGTCGGCGCGGCCGATATCGTGATCACCACGACGCCCGCGACCGAGCCCGTCCTGAAAGCGGATTGGCTGAAACCCGGCCAGCACGTCACCGCCATGGGTTCCGACCAGCATTCCAAGAACGAAATCGAGCCGGCATGTCTCGCCAGGGCCGATGCCTATGTGCCCGACCGCCAGTCGCAGACCGCGGAACTCGGCGAACTGCGTTCGGCGATTGCGGCGGGCGTTGTGCCTGCCGAAAAGAAGTTCGCGGAACTCGGAGACATCATCACGGGCGCCGCCAGGGCCCGTCTTGCGCCTTCCGACCTCACCATTGCCGACCTGACCGGAACCGGGGTTCAGGACACGGCCATCGCAACGCTCGCCCTCAAGAGGGCAGCTCAACTGGATCTCGGCGTAGCGTTCGACTCCGAGGCATGATCGGCAGTCATACGGCACAGAAAGCAACAGGCATGTCCGCACCGCAACTAGCCTTTTCACGCAGCGAGTTTGCCGAGCGCATCGAGAAGACGCGCAAGGCCATGGAAGACCGTGAGGTGGAGGTCCTGATCGTCTCGGACCCGTCCAACATGGCCTGGCTGACAGGCTATGACGGCTGGTCATTCTACGTGCATCAGTGCGTCATCGTCGGTCCCGACGGCGACCCCATCTGGTTCGGCCGCGATCAGGACCGCAACGGCGCCAGACGCACCTGTTTCATGGCGGAAGACGACATGATCGGCTATCCGGATCACTATGTGCAGTCGGATGTTCGCCATCCGATGGATTTTCTCGCCGCGCGGCTCGCCGAGCGCGGCTGGGACAGGAAGCGAATCGGCGTGGAGATGGACAATTACTGGTACACCGCGCAGGCCCATGCCTCGCTGCGGCAGCACCTGCCCAATGCCACCTTCGTCAACGCCAACAGCCTGGTGAACTGGCAGCGCGCGGTGAAGTCTGATCAGGAGCTTCTCTACATGCACCGTGCGGCCCGCATCGTCGAGCGCATGCACCAGCGGATCTTCGAGAAGGTCGAGCCCGGCGTTCGCAAATGCGATCTGGTGGCCGATATCTACGACGCCTCCCTCAGGTTCGACGATGATTTAGGCTTCGGCGGCGACTATCCGGCGATCGTGCCGCTCCTGCCATCGGGTATCGACGCATCCGCGCCGCACCTGACCTGGAGCGACGAGCCGCTGCGGCTGGGCGAAGGCACCTTCTTCGAGATCGCCGGCGTGTACCGCCGCTATCACTGCCCGCTGTCGCGCACGGTCTTCCTCGGCAAGCCGACAGAGACTTTCCTCAGCGCGGAAAAAGCCGTGCTCGAGGGTATGGAAGCCGGGCTCGAAATGGCGCGCGCCGGCAATCTCTGCGAGGATGTCGCAAATGCCTTCTTCGGCGTCTTGAAGAAATACGGGATCACCAAGGACAATCGCACCGGCTACCCGATCGGTCTCTCCTATCCGCCGGACTGGGGCGAACGCACCATGTCGCTGCGCCCGGGCGACAAATCGGTGCTTGAGGAAAACATGACCTTCCACTTCATGACCGGCCTGTGGATGGAAGATTGGGGCTTCGAGATCACCGAAAGCATCGTCATCAAGGAAGGCGGGCCGGAGTGCCTCGCCAACGTGCCGCGCAAATTGTTCGTGAAGGGCTGAAGACATGGCGACCAGTCCGATTTCGCCAACCATCGCCTGCGCGACCTTCGGATGGATGAAGAAGATCAAACCGCCAGCCGAAAGCGTGCGCCGATAGCTTTCTTCAAAGCGGAGCGGGCTTCGGATCGTCGCCGTCAATGAGCGGAAAATCAAGCCGGCTGGCGAGCCGGCTTCCAAGGGTGCTCTTGCCGCTGTTGCTGACGCCCATGACGACGTTATGCTTCAACGACCCTGTTCTTGCGGACCTGCCGGGTAGTGACTGTCTGCGGTCGACCAATGCGCATTTGGTCCGAAGTCATCCAATACCCTGGCGGGCGTTTCGTTATTGCATTTTCAGGACATTTCAGCCAGCAGACATGCCGTATCGCCGTCGACGATGAGTGTCTTGACGATGCCGCTCTTCAGAAGGGCAAGCGTTGCATCAGCCTTCTCCAGGCCGCCCGATAGCAGGACCGTATGGGTCCCGCGCAGCGTTTCGAAATCAACGGCAAGCGTGCGATGATTCAACTCGTGATCCACCGGCGTTCCATCCTTGTCGAAAAAAATGCCGTTCGTGTCGCCGACCGCTCCGGCGGCATGCAACTCGTCGAGTTCGGCTTGCGAAATCATGTCGGACTGCCGCAGAAGTGAGCGCTTCGTGAGTTCGCCCACGGAAATGATCGCCAGATCCGGCTGGCGCGCCATGTTCAGCACTGATCGCACGGTCGTCTGCGACAGGAGCACGTTGCGGTCTTCGGGAGTGTTCGCAATGAAAGGCACTGCCAGAAAGTAGCCTTCGGCGCCCGTCGCGCGGGCAAGCGCCTGAACCACTTCGAATGGATTGAAGGCGCTATTGGCGGTCAGAGATCCCATCAGGCTGACAAACCGCGCGTGCGGCGCGTTGACGCCGGCGAGGTTGCGCGTGATCTGGTCCAGCGTTCGTCCCCATCCCGTGCCGATTGTCGCTTTGGGATGGTGGTGAAGATATTCGCGGAGAAGCCTGGCGGCGAGCGAGCCCACGGCCCGGCGCGGGTAGTCCACGAAATGCCCGGGTAATGCATCGCTGCCTGAAAGGCCAAGAGTCGGCGAACAGATGCAGCGCTCGAGCGCGAATCGCTGCCGGAGCTTGTTTTCGATCCCCAAAAGGCCGGTGCTCCCTGGATCGATTGAAATTGAGACAATGCCTGCGTCCTTGGCCTCTTGCAGCAGCTTGTTGACGCGGGCGCGAGTCGTGCCAAGGCGATTGGCCGTCTCTTCCTGGTTGAGCCCGCCGACATAGTAGAGCCAAGCCGCACGGCCCATCAGTTCGTAATCATCACTGTCTTTCATGCTTCACTTTTAGCCGTTGTCTCAAGTTCTGACAATTCACCGAATCGCACTAAATTACATTTGTATCGGCGCTTGACAAAAGTAATTGATGGTCGCAATGTTAAGGAGTGGACGCGGTTAGGAGGACTGCGCACGCTTCAATTCCGAAGAGGAGGGAATAGATTATGTCCAGATACATGTCCGCTTATGTCATCGGCGCCTCGCTGTTTGCTTTCGGCTCCGGCGCTGCCATGGCCCAGGACAGTCTCGATGTCGCCTGGGTTCATTCCAACGCCGCGGCGCAATCCGAACAGCGGGTGAAGGCCGGCTTTGAGGAGTGGTTGGGCGAGAACGGCTATGACTGGAATGTGAGCTTCCTGGACAGCCAGGGCTCGGGTGAGGCGACGGCATCAAACCTGCAGGACGCGGTTTCGCGCGGGGTCGACGCCATCATCATCACCATGTCGGATCTGCGCGCTTCGAAGGCCGCGATCGATGTTGCGCTTGAAGCCGGCATTCCGGTCTTTTCCGTCGACAGCGGCTATATCGACGGCGTGCAGGTGGATGTGACGACGAACAATTGGGCCATGTCGGCTGACGTATCCCCCTATCTGCTCGATCAGATGGGCGGTGAGGGCAACCTGATCTTCCTGCGCATGGCCGAGCATCACGGCACCCGCAAGCGCGGCGATGTCATGCAGGTGGTGTTGCAGGAATATGGCGACGTGAACGTGCTCGCGGAGCACAATATCGACTATACCGCCTTCTTCGAGGACACGACTTCGACGATGCAGGATTATGTCGCCCGCTTCGGTGAGGACATTGACGCCGTATGGGCGCCGTGGGACGAGCCGGCCCAGGCCGCGATCAATGTGATGAAGTCCGCCGGCCTGACCGATGTGAAGGTGATCGGCATCGACGGCCATCCCCAGGCCGTTGCCGAGGTCTGCAAGCCCGACAGCATGATGATCGCGACCGTCAGCCAGCCGTTTGAGGAAATGGGCGCGCAGGTCGGCGACTGGATCGAGCAGATCGTCGGCGAGGGCAAGGCCCGCGCGGATGTTATCCCGAGCGACATCGTCTATCTCGACGCGCCGCTGGTGACCAAGGCGAACTGCAAGGACTTCATGTAGTCCGGTTCCTCCCCGGCAGGCGGGCCGCGCTTTGTTTTCGCGGCCTGTCGGCTGTCAGATATCCCAATCCAACGCTTCGACAGGAAGGCACGCATGTCCGTGCATCTCTCCGATATTGTTATGGAATTTCCCGGAACGCGGGCGCTTGACGGCGTGAACGTAACCTTCGGCTTCAACGAGGTTCACGGGCTCGTGGGTGAAAACGGCGCTGGTAAAAGCACCTTCGTCAATATTCTTGGCGGTTCGCTTCAGCCGACCGCGGGCAGCGTCTCCATTGCCGGAAAACCGGTCATTCTTTCCGGCCCGCGCGCCGCGTTGGCGCATGGCATTGCCCATGTCAGCCAGGAGGGCAGCCTAGTTCCCTCGCTGACGGGATCGGAAAACATCATGCTGGGCAGCGAACCGAAACACGGTTTCGGAATTCTTCACCGCAGCGCGCTGCGCGCCGAGGCCCGGCGCCTGCTGGCGGAGTGGTTTCCCGGCGTCGAGATCGATCTGGACCGTCCGATCGTCGATCTGCCGATGGCGGAGCGCAAGGTCATCGAGATCGTCCGCGCGCTCAGGGGCGATATCCGGCTTCTGATCCTCGACGAGCCGACGGCAACGCTTGAGGCGCGTGAAAAGAAGCGGCTCTGGGACATTATCCGCCTGCTGCCGGAAAAGGGCGTCGGCGTTGTCCTCATTTCCCATTTCCTTTCGGAAGTCGTCGCGCTTTCGGACAAGGTCACGGTTCTGCGCGACGGAAAGCATGTCGGCACGCTTGAGGGCGCGGATGCCAGCGAGGCTGTTCTGACGGATCTGATGCTCCGCCGCGACAACATGCAGGACGCGCCGGCAGCGGAAGCGCCGGTCGGGAAACAAACTACGCCAGGCGGGAGCAGCGTCGTCCTGTCCGTTTCCGACTGGCGGGTTGCCGACATTCGGGTGGACCGTTTCGCGTTGCGGGCCGGCGAGATCGTCGGCCTGATCGGGCTGACCGGGGCCGGGCATTTCGGCTTCGCCCGTTCTCTCTACACAAGACAGGGCGTCGTGAAGGGCAAGATTTCGGTTGCCGGAACGGAGATTCGTCATTCCGGCGTGCGGGCGATGCAGTGCGCGGGCGTCGCCTTCGTGCCGGACCATCGCATGGAAAACGCGCTGGCCGGCGACGGAACCGTGGTCGAGAACCTGACCATGGTCCATTCCGGCTTCGCCGCGACGGCCGGCGTTCTCAGCCACGGCAAGGAGCGCCGGGAGGCCGGCCGCATCATCAAGCTTCTGAACGTGAAGACGCCCAGCCAGAGACAGCTCATCCGCAACCTGTCCGGTGGCAACAAGCAGAAGGTTTCGATCGGAAAATGGCTCTACGGGACCGGTAACCCCTACAAGGTCCTGATTTTCATTGAGCCCACCGAAGGCGTCGATATCGGCGCGAAAATGGAGATTTACGCTCACATGCGCAGGCTTGCCGCCGATGGCGCCGCAATCCTGATCGCGTCTTCCGATCTCGGGGAAATCGCGCAGGTCTGTGATCGCGCCATTCCCTTCGTCCATGGCCTTCCAGGTGCCGACATTCCGGCATCCGAATTTTCCGAAGGCCGGTTCATTCAAGCCATTTCTGGAGATGCCGCATGACGCCGCACAGCTCTTCGCCGTCCGAACCCGTCAAAACGTCCGCAGGCAGACCCGTTCGTTCGGATTTTATCCAGCGTTATTCCACGCTGGGCGTTCTCATCCTCATGTTCATCGGGTTTTCGCTGTTCGTGGACAGGTTCCTGACGCCGTTCAACCTGACCAATATCCTGCAGCAGATCGCGATCCTGACGATCGTCGGCTCGGGGCTGACCATCGGCTTCGCTGCAAAGGAGATCGATCTTTCGGTTGGCTTCACCGTGGGGCTTTCCGGCATCCTCGTTCCCCTTCTCCTGACGTCCGGATTTTCTATCGCAGTGGCGCTTCTGGCGGGGCTGGCGGCGGGCGTTCTGGTCGGCCTCGTTAACGGCTTCCTTATTACCAAGGTGGGGATTCCATCCCTGATCGCAACGCTTGCCATGGGATCGATCCTGTTCGGGATCAACTTTCTGATGACCGGCGGCCGTGCGATCTACGGCGGCCTGCCCGACGCCTATCTCGCGCTCGGCCAGGGACGCATTTTCGGCATTCCGAACCTTGCCTTCTTCATGGTGATCGCCGTGGCGATCGCCTGGTTCGTGATGGAGCGGACGGTTTTCGGGCGCTACGTCTATGCCGTCGGCGGCAATCAGAAGGCGGCCGAGCTTTCAGGCGTGCGCATCACCTTTTACCGGATGGCCGCATTGGTGCTCGTCTCCGTCTTTGCGGTCGTCGCCGGCGCGCTTCTCGCCTCCCGCCTCGGTTCGGGGCAGCCCAATGTGGGGGAACGCTACCTGCTCGACGGGCTTGCCACCGTCTTTATCGGAATGACGATGTTCCGCCCCGGCACGGCTACCGTGCTCGGCACGCTTTGCGGCGCGCTCTTTATCGGCGTGATCAATAACGGGCTGAACCTGATCGGGATGGATACCTACATCCAGAACATCGTGAAGGGCGTCATCATTCTAATCGCGGTCGCGATCGTATCGCGCACCACCAAACTCAATCTTCTCTGAGGATGCCATCATGACTGCACCCAGCGATACCGCCGTATCGGACAAGGCGCCGCGTTCGAACACCGAGCTTCTCCCGCTTTACAGGGAAATGCGCCGCGTCCGGACTTTCGAGGAACGTGTCGGCGAACTCTTTGTGCGCGGCCAGTCCGCAGGCTCCATGCTGCACCTGTCGATCGGCGAAGAAGCTGCCGCTGTTGGCGTTGCCTCGCTGATGCGCGATGGCGACACCTTCACGACCCATCACCGCGGCCATGGCATCTTCCTGGCCCGCGGCGCGGATCCGAAGCGGATGATGGCGGAGATCGGCGGCAAGGAAGAAGGCTATTGCCGGGGCAAGGGCGGGTCGATGCACATTGCGGATATGGGGCTTGGCCATCTCGGCGCCAACGCCATCGTTGGCGGCGGCATCGCCGCGGTGGTCGGCGCCGGGCTCGCCTCCAAACGGGCCGGGAAGGGCGCTGTCTCCGTGGCCTTCTTCGGCGATGGCGCGATGCAGCAGGGCATTCTCTACGAGAGCATGAACATGGCCGCGCTCTGGGATTTGCCGGTCCTGTTCGTCTGCATCAACAATCAGTACGGCATGGGAACGCGCATCGAGCAGGCCACCAAGGGCCGCGCCTTGCATGAACGCGGACTGGCCTTCGGACTGAACGCGGAAACGGTGGACGGCCTCGACGTTCGCGATGTCCGTTACGCGGCAGCCCGTTTCATCGATGAAGCGCGCAACGGCAAGCCGGGCTTCCTCGCGATCGAGTGCTACCGTTTCTTCGGACATGCGCGAATGGACAAGAGCCCATATCGCAGCGAAGAGGATGAAGCCAAGGGGCGGGCCAAGGACCCGGTGCTTCACGCCCGCAAGGCTCTGCTCGACCACGGCGAGGCCGATGAAAAGGCGCTTGATGCGATCGACGCCGAGATCGCGCGCGAGATGGACGCGACCATCGACTTCACCGTCGCAAGCACCGAGCCGCCGCTGGGATCGATGTTCCGGGATGTCTATGCGCCGGGCGAGCCCGAGCCCGAGCCGGTGGCCACGCGCATTGACCGAATTCTGGCAGGGGAGTGAGCCAATGGTCGAGATGACTTACAGAGACGCGCTCAAGCAGGCCTTGATCGACTCAATGACCGAGGATGACAGTGTCGTCGTCATCGGCGAGGAAGTCGGACGCTATGGCGGCGCCTATGGCGTGACCAAGGGGCTTTACGAGACCTTCGGCGCGGAGCGCATGATCGACACCCCCATTTCCGAGCCGGCGATCGTCGGCGCAGCCGTCGGTGCGGCAATGTCGGGCATGCGGCCCGTTGCGGAACTGATGTATGTCGACTTCATCGGCATGACCATGGACCAGCTTGGCAACCAGGCTGCCAAGATCCGCTATATGTTCGGCGGCCAGATCGGCGTTCCGATGGTGCTCAGAACCCAGGGCGGGACCGGACGTTCGGCCGGCGCGCAGCACTCCCAGTCGCTGGAAGCCTATGTCATGCATACGCCGGGCCTCCGGCTCGTCATGCCGGCGACGGTTTTCGACGCCTATCACCTTTTGCGCCAGTCCCTGAAGCAGCCGGACCCGGTCGTTTTCATCGAGCACAAGGCGCTTTACACGCTGAAGGAGGACGTCGACCTGAGCGCGCCTGCGCCCGACTGGGGCAAGGCCGCAGTGCGTCGTATGGGCGATGACCTTGTGATCGTGACCTATTCCCGCCAGGTCCATAACGCCATGGCGGCGGCCGAGGCCCTGGCGAAGAATGGAATAGAAGCGACGGTGATCGACTTGAGGTCGCTCAATCCCCTGGATTTCGACACCGTGCGCGCGCATGTCGAGCGGGTCGGGCGGGCGATGGTCGTCTCCGAAGGCGTGATGACGGCCGGGGTTGGGGCGGAGCTTTCCGCGCGTATCCACGAGGAATGCTTCGACTTCCTCGCGGAACCGGTCATCCGTGTCTGCGGGGAGGATATTCCGATTTCCGTGTCGGTCGAGCTGGAGAAGAATTCGGTCCCGACCGCGCGCTTCATTGAGGATGTCGCCCAGCGGCTGTTCGCGGACAGGAGAGCGGCATGACAACCGTCACCCTTACCATGCCGCGCCTTGGCGAAACCATGGAGGAAGGCACGGTCTCGGGATGGCTTGTTGCCGAGGGCGAGGAATTCGAGCGCGGCGCAGCGCTGATCGAGTTCGAGACCGACAAGACGGCGGTGGAATATCCGGCGCTGGGCAGAGGCCGGCTGGTAAAGCAGCTTGCTTCCAAGGGCGATCTGATCCGTCTTGGCGAACCGATCGCGGAAATCGACCTCATGGGTGGCGAGGACTGGGTCAGCGCCGGCGATGAGACACCGGATATAGCTGATCCGGATAAAGGTTCGGCCGACGAAGGGCAGGGCGATTCCGTGATCATCGACCTTCTGATGCCGCGTCTCGGAGAGACGATGGAGGAAGGCCGGATCATGGGCTGGATGGTCGCCATCGGCGAGCATTACGAACGCGGCGCCTCTATCCTTGAGGTTGAAACGGACAAGACCGAGGCCGAGTTTCCCGCCCTTGTGCCAGGCCGGATTGTTGAAACCCTCGTCGAACCCGGCCAGATGGTCAAGGTTGACATGCCGATCGCCCGTATTGAGATCGCGCGATCGGATGCGCCGCACGGCGGTGAAGTTGCCAAGCCCGCAACCGTTTCTCCTGAAACGCAAGCCCCACACCGGCAGCCCGCCGTGGCGGATCAGGCGCGTACCGGCGGACCTCTGCGGGCAACGCCGCTTGCCCGCCGTGCTGCACGCCGGGCCGGTCTCGATATCGCTTCGGTCAGCGGGACGGGCCGGCGCGGACGCATCGAGCTTGCCGATGTTGAACGGGCGCTAACCGGCCGCGAAGGCAACTTGGCATATGAGAGTTGGGGTCCGGCTTCGGGTGCGCAGGTGCTACTGGTCCATGGGTTTGCCGGAGACCGGCTGACTTTCGATCAGTTGGGCAAGGCGCTTGGACGGGCCGGGCTGTCCGTGCGCGCGGTCGATCTGCCCTCCCACGGCAAGACCGAGGTTCCGGCGCGCAATTTCGAAGATATCGTCACCGCGCTGATGGGCGAACTGGCCCCACAGCGCCCCGTGCATCTCGTTGGCCATTCGCTTGGTGCAGCCGCTTGTGTTGCTGCTGCGGCCCGCCATGGCGGCGCGGCGTCGCTGACGTTGATCGCACCCGCTGGGTTGGGCCTGGGTATCGACGCGGAATTCATTTTCGGCATGGCGCGGGCTGAAAGCGCGGGCGCCATCGGGCATCTTCTGCGGCGTCTGTCGCAGCGCGCGGAAACGTTCTCGCGTGAAATTGTAGCCGAAATCCATGCGGAACTTGCGAAGGGGCGTCTTGCGGATCTTGCGCAGGATATCTGCAGAGGCGGCCAGCAATCCGTGAATGTGCGGACCGATCTGGCGCAGCTTGCCCGCGAGATCCCAGTCCGTGCCCTCGTCGGCATGCAGGACCGGATCGTGGACTGGCGCGACGCCATAGACGTTTCACCGGCCATAGCCGTCCATGTCTTCCCACGTGCCGGCCATATGCCGCACTGGGATGCTCTCGCCGAGGTCGCCACAATCCTGGAAAAGGAACTGCATCATGTCTGAGACAGGATTTTCCGATAAGCTGAAAACCGCGAAGTCCCGCATGGGAGCTTTCGCCAAATCGGCGCCGGAGCTGATGCGGGGCTTTGCCGCAGTTTCCGGCGCAGCAACGAAAGCCGGCCATTTTTCCGCGGCGGATCGGGAACTGTTCGCCGTATCGATAGCGGTTGCGACACTTTGCGAGGACTGCATTCTCTACCATGTGGAGGCAGCGAAACGCCACGGCGCCGAAGAGGCGGCTCTTGTCGAAGCGCTGGAGGTGGCGGTGGAGATGGGCGGTGGACCGGCGGTGATGTATGCCGGAAAGGCGCTGGAGGCTTTCCGCGTTATTTAACCGGTTCAAGCCGCAATATGGGAGGAGACCATGGCCTATTTCTTGACAGCCGATGGCGGCACGGAAAGTCTGCGCGCGCGCGTCTACGATCTGAAAGGCAAATGCCTCGGGACACAGGCGGTCGCCTATCAGACGGATTTCAAGCCCGGACGGGTGGAGCAGAATCCTGAAGACTGGTGGGCGAATTTCGTCGCCGCCGCGCGCGGCGCGATCGCGCAATCAGGCGTAAGTCCGGCAGAGATCGAGGGGATCTGCTATGCAACGACCTCTTGCACTGTGGTCGCGCTCGATGAAAACGGGCGCGCGCTGCGCCCGGCGATCATGTGGATGGATGTCCGCGCTCATGACGAAGCGCAGGCGGTGTTGGCGACGGGCGACGCGGCGCTGGAACTGAACGGGGCTGGCCACGGGCCGGTGTCGGCCGAATGGATGATACCGAAAGCGCTCTGGCTCAAGCGAAACGAACCGCACACCTTCGAAAAGGCGCACCGTATTTGCGAATATCAGGACTTTCTGACCTACCGCCTGACCGGCGAATGGGCAGCGAGCCTCGACAATGCCGGTCTTCGCTGGCACTACCGCTCGCGCCAGGGTGGTTTTGCCACCGGACTCCTGAGGGCGCTTGACCTTGGTGAACTGGAGCGGAAATGGCCGAGCCGGGTGGTCGCCCCCGGCGATGTGATCGGCACGCTGAGCTCTTCTGCGGCGAATGAACTCGGTCTTTCAACCTCGGTCAAGGTGGTGCAGGGCGGCGCCGACGCCTTGATCGGAATGATCGGTCTCGGCGTGCACAAGCCAGGCCAGTTGGCCATGATTACCGGATCCTCGCATCTGCAGTTCGGCGTCACCGAAAGCCCGATTCACGCGCCCGGCGTCTGGGGCAGCTATGCCGATATCGTCTACCCGGATCGCTGGATCGTGGAAGGCGGCCAGACCTCAACCGGATCGATCATCAACTGGCTTTCGCGCCTGGCTGGCGGTCCATTGGATCTCGATGAGCTCAACCGGAAGGCAGCCGCCCTTGAACCCGGATGCGAAGGCCTGCTGGTGCAGGATCATTTTCAGGGCAACCGCGCGCCCCATACCGATCCCCTTTCGCGCGGGGCGATTGTCGGCCTGACCCTCGGCCATGAGATGCACCACATCTTCCGTGCCGTTATGGAGGGGATCGGGTTTGGCACGCGCGCCATTCTGGATGCGTTCAGGGCCGCCGGCTATTCCGGCGAGGAAATGACGGTCGGTGGCGGAGCGGCAGCCTCAGACCTCTGGCTGCAGATTCACGCGGATACGGCAGGCATTCCGGTAAGCGTGCCGGCCTCGCCGGATGCGCCATCGACCGGCTCCGCGGTGCTCGCCGGCGTCGGAGCGGGTCGGTTCGCATCCATCGATGAGGGGATTGGCGCAATGGTGCGGCGGGGCCGGATGATCGAGCCGCGCAGCGAGAACGTCGCGAAATACGATGAAATCTACGCGCGCTATATCGCCCTCTATCCGGCGCTGAAGGAGATACTCGCATGACATTGCAGGAGAGGTTCTCACTTGCAGGCCAGACGGCGCTCGTCACCGGCGGAGCAAAAGGCATTGGCGCCGCGATTTCGGCGACGCTCGCGGAAGCGGGCGCGAGGGTCACGATAGCCGATCTCGACGCCGTCGAGGGTGCGGCGTTGGCTGACCGTCTTGGCGGCCGCTTCATGCGACTGGACGTCACGGATTTCGACGCGTGCGCGGCCGCCGCGCAGTCCCTCACGCCGGATGTTCTGGTGGCAAACGCGGGGATTGTTCACAACGCGCCGATCGCGGAGGTCGACCCCTCCGATTGGCGGCGCGTGATCGACGTCAACCTTTCGGGCGTCTTCAATACGCTCCGCGCGTTCGGCCCGGCGATGGTGGCGCGGGGATCGGGCGCCTGTGTCTGCACCTCGTCCATGTGCGGCGAAGTTTCGGTGTGGCCGCAGCCACAGGCCGCCTACAACGCGGCGAAGGCAGGCGTGAACCTTCTGGTCAAGTCCACCGCCGTGGAATGGGCGCGTTCTGGGGTAAGGGTCAACGCGATCGCGCCCGGATACACCGCCACGGAGTTGACCCTTGCCGGGCGCTCCAGGCCGGAATGGTTCGATGTCTGGATGGAGCGCACTCCCATGGGACGTCTCGGCGAGCCGCGGGAGATCGCGGACAGCGTGCTGTTCCTGTGCTCGGCGGCCGCAAGTTTCATCACCGGCACGGTGCTGACCGTCGATGGCGGCTACACGGCCCTTTGAAGAATGGAGGAGAGAATGACGGAAACAAGAACGGCGCTCGTTACGGGCGCAAGCCGGGGCATCGGCGCCGCCATCGCGACGGGGCTGGCAAGGCGCGGCTATGATCTCGTTCTCAACGATATCGAGCGGCAGAAGGCCGATCTGGAGACCGTCGCGGAAAACATTCGCGGCATGGGTCGGCGTGTCGAAATCGTATTCGCCGATGTCAGCGACAAGGCACAGGTGGAAGCGATGGCCCGCAAGGCGCTCGACGCCTTCGGCCAGATCGATGCTCTGGTGAACAATGCCGGCATTCTGATCGCGGGTGAAGTTGACGGCCTTCCCGAAGCGAGCTGGGATGCTGTGATGGACATCAACGCCAAGGGTTCGTTCATGGTCATTCAGTCGCTTTTGCCGTCGATGAAGAAACGCGGTTACGGCCGGATCGTGAACATCGCTTCCATCGGGGGCAAGCATGGCGCGCCACAACAGGCGCATTATTCCGCGTCCAAGGCGGCGGTCATGGGCTTTTCTCGCGTTCTGGCGCAGGAGGTCGGGCCGCTCGGCATCACTGTCAACTGCGTTTGCCCGGGCATTATCCTGACGGATATGGGCCGCGTGAACCTCGACGACCCGGCGGTGCGCGAGGCCTGGCAGGAGAAGACCGCCATGGCGCGGATCGGCGCCCCGGAGGATGTCGTCGGCCCCGTCGCATTCTTCGCGTCAGACGATGCGGGCTTCGTGACCGGTCAGACCTTGAATGTCGATGGCGGCATCGTGTTCTCCTGAGAAGAGTGGCAAAGGCTGGCACTTGCCCGGCTGCTGATCAGCCGGGCAATCTTACACTCTTTAGATCAGGCTTTGACTGACGGCGTCAGAGGCTCGAGTCCTTCTTGATGGCGCGGCCACCCTGCATGATCAGCGGCATGTGGGCGCCCTGACCGGTCAGAAGGTCGAGGTTTTCGAGCGGGTTGCCGGCGACGGCGATGATGTCGGCATGGGCGCCGGGTGCGATGACGCCGACTGTGCCTTCCATCCGCAGAACCTTGGCCGCGTCTACGGTGGCGGACCGGATCACCGCATCGGCGGGAATATAGCGGCCCCTCAGCGGAAATTCGCCCGATTGCTCGGTCTGCATGCCGCCCAGAAGGTCTGAGCCGTAGCCCATGGTCACGCCCGCTTCGAAAAGCTTCACCAGGCGCTCAAGCCCGGCCTCGCGGACATCCGCTACCTTGGCGACCGATTCGGGCGGCAGGCCGAATTCGGCGCCCTTACGGGCCAGCAGGTCGTAGGTGATGTTGGTCGGCACGACGAAGGCACCTTCGCGCGCCACGCGCTTGATGGTCTCGTCGCCGATCAGGTTGCCGTGCTCGATGCAGGTGATGCCGCAATCGAGCGCGCGCACGATCGCTTCGTCCGCGTAAAGGTGGGCGGCGACATAGGTGCCGAAGCCGTTGGCGATCTCCACCAGGGCCTTCAGCTCATCGACCGAGTAGACGAGATAGCCGACCGGGTCGGAGGGAGAAGACACGCCGCCGTCCGCCATCACCTTGAGGAACTGGGCGCCGCCCTTCAGTTCTTCGCGCGCGGCGCGCATGAGGTCGGGCTTGCCGTCGCAAATCCGTCCGAGAGCGCCGAGCGTCTGCGCATACCAGCTGACATCGCGGTTGTCGTACGGGCCGCGATAATCGGTATGGCCGCCGGTCTGCGACAGGGCCTTGCCGCAGATCACCAGGCGCGGCGCGGTGAAGTGCCCCTCTTCCACGGCCAGCTGCAGGCCGCGGTCGGCGCCACCAAGGTCGCGCACGGTGGTGAAGCCGCGCATGATCATATTCTTCATCAGAGTTGCCGCGCGCGCGGCCACCAGCGAAGAGGGGAGTGATGCGTTCAGGCCGAGATTGGCGGTCGAGGCGATGGTGTGAACGTGGCAGTCGATCAGGCCCGGCATCACCGTCAGACCGGAGAGGTCGAGTTCCTGATCGGCGCTGAACGCGACGGCGGGAGCCACCTCACGGATGCGGCCGTCTTCAATGGCGACCTGCATCGGAGCGGTCGGTTCAGGCGTGGTGCCGTCAACGATGCGGGCGTTTTTGATCAGCAAGGTAGTCATTTGGTTGTCCTTTCGAAGTTCAGATCAGCGCCGGCGCCAGGGTCTGCGCAACGAGGGTGATTTCGTCCATTTGATCTGGCGTGTAGGTATCGCGCTCTGCATTCAGCGACAGCACGCCGACACAGCGCCCGGCCCAGATCACGGGTGCGCAGGCGCAGGCCTCGCACCCCTTGGACAGGATCAGTTCGGCATCGGGAAAGGCCCAGAGTACGTCCTCGCGCGAGTTGCCGAGCCAGCTCTTGCCGCCGTCGAGCACCACCTTGCCCCACTCGGTAAGGCCCATCGGCTTCAGCGCGCCGGTCGGATAGTCGGGTTCTGAACTATGCATCCGCATCACGTTTCCGGTGCCCGGAAGGTTTTTCAGCACCGTCAGGAAGCGAAAGCCGAACCGATCGCGGCAGGTATCCTCGACAGCGCGGAATAGCGTGTGGGGCTGGTTGAGCTGTGCCTGCGCGCGTAGCAGGGCCGCAAGAACGGCGGAAGAAGTAGCGGGGGAGGGCATTGTCTTATCCGTAGAAATAGTTCGGGAGCCAAAGGGCGATGCCCGGGAAGACGGCCAGCAGTGCGACCCCGACGAGCATCAGCACGAAGAAGGGGAAGGCCGCGCGCGCGACATAGCCGATCGAGCGGCCCGAAATGCCCTGCAGCACAAAGAGGTTGAAGCCGACCGGAGGCGTCACCTGCGCCATCTCGACCATCAGCACGAGATAGACGCCGAACCAGATCGGATCGAACCCGGCCTGAAGCGCGAGCGGCAGCGAGATCGGCAGGCTCATCACCACGATCGACGTGCCGTCGAGAAAGAAGCCGAGGCCGAGATAGAACAGCGACAGCACCACCAGCAGACCCCAGGGCGGCAGGTTCAGTGCTGCGATGCCGTCCGCGACATCGGCCGGGATGTGCAGGTAACCGATCGCTGTCGACATGAAGGCGGCGGTGATGAGGATCGAGCAGACCATGGTCGAGGTCCTGAGCGCCCCCGTCACCGTGTCGCGCAAGAGCGTGAGGGAAAGCTGGCGGGTGGCGGCGGCGATGGCGATGGCAGTGATCACACCGACGGCGGCGGCTTCGGAGGGCGTCGCGATACCCGAGTAGATCGAACCCAGAACGATGGCCATCAGCACCACCAGCGGCGCCAGATTCCAGACAGCGTGCAGGAAGTCCTTCGCGCTGCGGGCCTCGCGCGCAGCCGGCACGAGTGCCGGGTTGAGCCTGGCGCGCGCCATGATGTAGACTGAATAGAGCGCGGTGATCATCAGTCCCGGCAGCACGCCGGCGGCAAAGAGGCGCGAGATCGACTGTTCCGCGAGAATGCCGTAGACGATCATCACGATCGACGGTGGGATCAGGAGGCCAAGGCTGCCCGCGCCGGCGAGCGAACCCAGAGACAGCCGGTCATCGTAACCGCGATTGCCCAACTCGCGCGTGGTGATTCGTCCCACTGTCGCGGTCGTCGCCGGCGACGAGCCGGAGACTGCGGCAAATAGCGTGCAGCCCAGCACATTGGTGTGCAGCAGACGGCCGGGGATGTAATCGACGAAGGGTGACAGGCCGCGGAACAGGCGGCTCGAAATATCGGTGCGGAAGATGATCTCGCCCATCCAGATGAACATCGGGATCGCCGAAAGCTCCCAACTGGTGGAATAGCGATAGATGATGCCGGCCGCGATCGAGCCGATCCGCGACAGGTCCATTCCGTGCAGGAGGAACAGTGCCGCGGTGGCGACGAGGGCCAGCGAAATGAAGACCCAGATCCCGAGGCTGAGAAACAGAAGAAGGAAGGCCAGCGTCGCGGCCGCGGTCAGGAGCGTATCCATGTGGTCTCTCTCAGTGGGGCAGCTTATTCGACCGGGGTGACGAGTGGCGTGCGCGGGGCAGGGGAAGGGTGCCCGGTAATGTGGCGCAGACCATGGGCGAGCGCTGCAAGTGCAAATAGCACCAGCCCCGCCATCATGGCGCTCTCGGGGATCCAGGTCGGCACGGCGGCAACCGAGGAGGAGACTGTCCCGCGCGACCAGGCCCGCGCAACGCGGATCCAGAACATCCAGGCAAGGCCCGCAGAAAGTGCGCAGGTCACAAGCGCCGCTGCGGCGGTCATCAGTTGTTGCGCACGCTCGGGCAGGCGGTCGAGCACCAGCCCCACGCGGATGAGGTCGCCATGTTCGAGCACGTAGCCGAGCGACCAGATCACGCAGACGCTGATCGCGTAGCCCACGAACTCGTCGAGCACGAATGTGGAAGTGGCGAACAGGCTCCGCAGTATGATCTCGTAGGCGATGTGGCCTACCATGTAGACCAGCGCACATGCAGCGATCACTGCAGCTGCGCGCGACAAGGCAAAAACGCTGGAATAGAAGCGGGTCATGCGGAGCTCCGGGAAAGGAAGCGAAAGTGCGCGGGCAGGGCTTGAGCCCGCCCGCGCCGGTTGCAGATGATCAGCGGTTCTCGTAGGCATCCATGATGGACTGCGCACGCGGCCCGGTGGCCTCGACCCATTGGTCGATGAAGGGTTGCGCGGCTGCCGTCAGTGCCTTCGAGAACGCGGCGGGGATTTCCTCGGTCACGGTCATCCCGTTCTCGCGCATGGTGTCGAAGTCCTTGGTCGTGGCGTCGGCCAGAAGGCCCCAGCCGAAGTCTTCGGCTTCGGCGGCGGCTTCCTTGACCGCTTCCTGCTGTTCCTTGCTGAGATCGTTCCAGGCGTCGAGATTGAGGTGGATCGCCTGAAGCGAGGAGGCGTAGTTGACATTGGTGAAGTTCGACTGCAGCTCCCACATCTGAACGCCGACGCCGCCATTGGGCGATGTCAGGACGGCGTCAATGGCATTGGTCGAAAGCTGCGCGGGCACATCCGCCCAGGAGATCTGGATCGGAAAGGCGCCGGCATTCTTCATCGTTTCGGTGGATGCGACATCATAGGTGCGCACCTTCACGCCCTCAAGGTCGGCGGTCGAGGTGAACGCCTTGTTGCCCCAAAGCCCGGAGGAGGGCCACGGCGTTGCCAGCAGCATTATCTGGTTGTTGTCCTCAAGAACCTTTTCATATTCCGGCCTGGCCAGCTCATAGAGATCATGAACATCCTGGGCGCTCGGGGCGAGGAAGGGAAGCGACGACAGCTGGAAGATCGGATCGATGCCGGTCCAGAACACAAAGGCCGAAGAAGCGGCCTGCAGCGCACCGTCGCCGACAGCGTCAAAATTATCAACGCTCTTGTAGCCGAGCGCCGCGCCATGATGGACGACCACCTCGACTTCGCCATCGGTCTTCTCCGCCACGGCCTTGGCGAAGAAATCGGCAGTCTGTCCCTGGAGCGAACCAGCGGGATATTCGCTCGACAGATCCCATGTGGTGGCCAAGGCCGGTGCGGCCGCAAGGCCGAAGGTTGCGACGGTGGCAAGTAGCATCTTCATAGTCATGTGGTCTTCCCTGTTGCGGCCCGTGCGAGCGGGCGGTCTCTCTCCAGTCTGTTCGCGGGGTATGCGAAACTTACGAACATTCCTGTCCGCATCATGCGATCAGTTCTGTTCGTAAATCAACCTCTTGCCAGCCAAAAACTGCGTCTCAGCTCAAAAAAAAAGGCAAAATCCACACGCCAATCCGCAAGCCACTGGAATCATTTGACCAAGGGAAGCTGGTTTGGAGGCAGTTGTCGTTGCGGGTGAAGCGTCAGATCAGGCCTTGGCGGCGATCCTCTTCCAGAGGTCGATCAATTTGCCAGCCGTGCGAGGGTCGGAATCGAAGCTCTGATGCATGGCGATTCCCCTGAGGACCGAAAGATGGAGCTGAATTTTCAGATCAGCTTCATCGTCATCGACATCGCCGCCGACGAGCCGCACGGTGATCCGGTCGCGCTCTCGAATCCAGGACACGAGAATATCACGCAGCGCACGGCCCAGTTCGTTGTCCTGACGCGCGGCGAGCATCAGTTCCATCGCCGCGATGTAGCGCCCGTCGGAGAAGATGTAGTTCCACAGCGCATCGATCAATTCGTCCATCGTGAGCTGCTGTTTTTCCGGATCGAGACCGAAAGGGTAACCGTCGCGCCACTCGCCCACCAGCTTTTCAAAGGCCGCGACCAGCATGTCGTTACGCGTTGGGAACTGGTGGGTGAGGGCGCCGCGCGACACCTTTGCCTTCTGGGCGATCAGCGTGGTCGAGATCTGCTCGTAGCCGAATTCGACGAGCGCCAGCAGTGTCGCTTCGCAGACCTTGCTGCGGGTCTCCTGCGATCGTTCCGCCTGCGTGCGTCGTGGTCTTGCGAAAGGCGGCTGTTCGGCCTCGGCGCTCATGTCCCGTCCCGTACTCATGAAGTTGCGAACCGGTCTACCTGTTTTTGCGGACTTTGCAAACCGCATCCGGTTCGTTCGAAGTTGAGTAAAGGGTGGAGGTTACGACGAATGCGCTCAGGGTTGCCGGCCTCTCGCTGCCAGGTGACAACCCATCCGCAAATGCCCGCCACGCCTTGCTGTTCGGTGACGCCCGGCGCTGAGGATTTCCGTTGACGAGAGTAGCACCGAAGCGGCTTGGTTCGTCCGAACAATTTCGGGCGTTTCGTTAAAGGGGTTTCCGACGGCGCAGCGATAGACGAAGCCGCGCGCTATCGGAACATAGGCTATGTCCATTGCCCGGATCTGGTTGGGCCGGGTGACCGAAAGCTCGCGCAGGAGGTGGGAATAGATTTTGTGCCCGGGCGCCGGGTTCGAGGTGTTCGCCGACGATAGATCGCCTCGATATACTCATCTTCTTCATCAGTGCGGTGACATGCAGTCCCCGGTTTTAAGCCCTTCCAGTTCGTGGTAATCGATTGAACCTCGCCAAAGCGGGGTGGATGGAAAGATGAAACTCCGCAAACTCGAGGGACCGGCGCTGGTCCTGATCCTCGCAAGAACCATCACTTGATGGACCTTGCGAACCAGATCATCGTTACCCAGGTCAATGTTGGCGAGCATCCGTCCTCCATGGCGAGCCGCGGTGAAATCGTCATCGACGCTCAATATCTGCCCCACGAAAAGGATGAATTCGGTCTTGGTGGCGCCCTCAAGCGCGAGATCGAAGAGCATGTCGCAAATATCTGCCAGGCAGACCCTTATCTGCGCCAGAATCCCGCACGGGTCGAATGGATTCTCGACGCGGACTGCGCGGAAATCCCGGCCGACAGCCCATTTGTCAAAGTCTTCCAGGAAGCAACGGAAGCCTCAAGCCTGTCACCGGCGCTTTCCGGCTTTGGCGCGCATAGTGACATCGGCCTGCCGACCTCGCTCGGCAACACGCCGACAGTGAATTTCGGCCCCGGCGATCCGGCCCAGTCGCATCAGCCCAACGAGCAGGTGTCCATCCGCGACCTGGTCGATTGCACCAAGGCCATCGCCATCGCCAAGTGATGCGCATGAGGTTAGAAATACGCTCTATATTTCAATAGCTTGATACACAAAAGCATGGCGGAGGAGGTGGGCGTATAACTATCAATCTTACCGCTGTTTCATAAGTCATTGAAACTCCGTACGAATTATAAAATAATGCAATAAAAACAACAGGCTTATCGTCCATCACCTTATTCCTTTTCGGTTGTTTCATGTCCGATTGCGTTTCACGATATTTCGCCATATAGCTAGTGAAGTTGTGGAAAATATGTGGAAAGGATTTGGGCTATGGCGGACAGCAAACCAAAACCAAAGGCGGCCACTATCGCCAGCTTGGCACCCGGAAAGAAGCTTCATGACGGGCGGGGGCTTTATGTCTTCAGTTCAAAGAGTGGCACGAAATCATTCGTCTTTCGCTACACGTTTGACGGCAAGAGCCGAGAGGATGGGCTAGGGGCGTTTAAGGCGACGAAAGGCCCCGGACCCGGACTGACGCTCAAAGAGGCGAGAGAGGCGGCGGAGGAATGGCGTGTCCTTATTCGCCAAGGTCGTGACCCCCGTGTTGAAATCAAGGGCAAGAGGGCGAAAGGCGAGACTGAAGAAGAAGCACAAAAAACCTTCGCGGACGCGATGCAGGCCGTTCTCGCCAACAAGGAAAAGCGGTGGCGCAACGACAAGCACCGGGCGCAATGGCATATGACGTTGAACCGTTACGCGAAACCGCTCCACGCGCTCTCTGTGGCTGATATACGCACGTCTGATGTGAAAGCGGTACTTCTCCCTCATTGGCACGAGCGGCCAGAGACAGCCGACCGGCTGCGGATGCGGATTGAGGCCGTGCTTGATTACGCTATTGCGGAAGGCTGGCGCAGGGAGCGGAATCCGGCGACGTCACGACTGTTGAACGGTGTCATGCCTTCACGATCTGAAGAGGAGGGGAAGGTCAATCACTTCGCGGCAATGGCCTTCTCTGATGTGCCAACGTTCTATGCCAAACTAGCGGCCAGCAACTCGACAGGCGCGAAAGCGCTCATGTTCACAATCCTCAGTGCTGCGCGATCCGGCGAGACCCGCAATGCTGTTTGGAATGAAGTTGATTTCGACGTTGATGTTTGGGCGGTTCCGGCTGTTCGATACAAAACCAAGAAAGAACATCGCGTTCCGTTGTCGGAGCAAGCGGTGGAGCTGTTAACGGGCTTATACGGTGAGGGCTCTGACGGCCTCATATTCAAAGGCACTAAGGCCGATAAGCCGCTTTCCGATATGACGCTATCGGCTTTCCTTCGTCGTGGGAAATATAAGGACAAAGAGGGCAGGGCGTTGACGGTGCATGGCTTCCGTTCGGCGTTTCGAGATTGGGCGGCAGAAAGCGGCGTTTCGTTCGATGTGGCTGAGATGTGCCTTGGCCACGAAATCGGAAATAAAACGTCTAGAGCATACTACCGCACAGACTTAATCGATGAGCGTCGTACGGTTATGCAAAATTGGGCCAACTTCGTCACGAAGCTGGCAGGCGACTAGCTCAGCCGCTGCCTTGCAATACATTCCATAAATAAAATAGCCGCCCTCGACAGGCGGCTTTATGCGTTCACGGAATGTTACAAACATTAACAATTTGTCACTTGCATCGGATGCAAAACTATGTTATAAGGCAAATCCGGCTTTTGTTGTATTTAATGAACACAACCGTCGCCGGTGTTTGATAAATTGTTTATACGAAGTGAGTTCAATTCTGTCAAGCAATTTTCCCAGAAAAATTCGCGAGGTCGCGAATGTCATTATAAAACAGAGAGTTATGAATATGAATGATGTACTTGAAATGCCCCGGAACCCCCATGAACTGCTGACGCTCGACAAAGTCGCACACGAATTCGGGTTTGCGCGAAGCACCGTCTATCGGCTCGTTTCCGCAGGCGAATTGCCCCCGTTTTTTAAAATCGGCAAAACTAATTTCGTTCGCCGCTCGACGTTGGAACGCTGGATTAGCGAGCGTGAACAGCAAGCAATGGCTCTTGCTGCGTAGATTTAAACCTAACTTTAAACAAAAAAAATGCCCGTCACCGTGGAGAATATCGGCAACGGGCAATGTACAATATTGCGCTATTTATACAATAATTAAACGGATTTGTCAAATTGTATTGCGCTTTTGGAGAATTTAATAGCATGAATGTTATGAACTACAACGATTTTATTCAAAAAGAAATTCCGGCTCTTGCCGATTGGCTGACGGAAATTGGCCTGACAGCTGATAGCTTTTGGCATGCAAGCGCTGGTGAAATGGTTGACGGCTACTGGCGCGAAACAATCCGCGTGAAGTGGAGTGCCGATGGAATTTCCAATCTGGATGACCTTCCGGAAGATATCCATCCTGACGGTGTTCTGTTTGATAAGATCAATGCGCAGCTTCGCGCCGCCAAGTTTCCGGCCCCTGTTAAGATTCAGCGACTCGATGATGCTGACGGCGACATTAGCCAATTTCTCGATGCGCCAGCCGATTATCAATTCGTAACGCGTGATGCTGACGACAATATTCTTATGCTCCGTGCGCGTGTCGATAAACTCGATGGAACCGGCAAAACATTTCCTTCATGGGTTCCGTGCGAATTTGACGGTGAGATTAGTTGGCTGAAGACCGGATATCCGGGACTTCTGCCATTATTCGGGATGGAAAATGCGAAGGACGGGAAGGCTTTTCTCATCCTTGAGGGCGAACGCAAGGTTCTAGCCGCCCGGAACATCGCCAAGAATTGCCCTACTCATCCATTCTACGCGTTCTTGAATGCAGTGACGCCAGTGGCCTTCCAAGGTGGTGCGCACGCCGTTGCTCGGGCAGACTGGGCCGACCTAAACCGGTTCCTTGGTTCCGACTCGACTGTATACGTGTGGCCCGACAACGATCATGTGTCGATTGAAAGCGTTCCGACGATTGCGAAAAATTTGCGTTCGAAGGTTGTCGCTATTTTGCCGTCCGATGATTGCTTTCCGGTCGGTTGGGATATCGCAAACGATATTCCGGAATCGCTGATGCGCAATGGCGTCTATGTCGGGCCGTCGATTGACGAGATGAAGCGTCCGGCAAGTTGGCTCACCTATAAGCTTACACTTTTGCCTGAGCCAGGATCGAGGGCGAAACCGAAAGAAATCATCAAGCTCCGGGATAACGTCAAGCGTGAATGGATTTATTGCGCCAAAGATGGGCTGTTCGCTCATGCCAACTTGCCAATCGAACTGGACGCGGAGACGCTGGACCTTAAGCTCAGACCGTTTAGCGACACGAGGAAGGTGAGCGATCTATTCGCCGAGGTCTACTCCGGTGACGTTGACCGGATTGCCTACCGTCCCGATGCGAAGCCTCGCCAGCGCATCCTTGACCGCGCAACGGGGGACTACGGAATTAACACCTTCCGTCCTGCAAAGATAGAAGCTCGCCAAGGCGACGTTACGCCGTTTCTTGAATTTATGGACTATCTGGTGCCAGATGACAAAGAGCGTATCGAACTGCTTCGATGGGCGGCCACGATGGTTTCAAAGCCCGAAATCAAGACGCCGTTTGCCGTAATCCTATCATCGATCACGCAAGGTACCGGGAAGACGCTTTTTTCATCAAAGATCATGGCCCCTTTGGTGGGAAGTCAGAACGTCGAATTCCTTAAGGAAAGCTCGCTCACGTCGGAGTTCAACGGCTGGTGGTTTCAGAAGCGTTTGGCGATTGCCTCCGAACTGCACATCGGCGGCATCGCGGCTTATAATGCGCTAAAAGCGATTGTCACCGACGATCAGGTTCCGCTACGCAAGCTCTATCAAGAGCAAACGACGCGCGAGAATTGGTGCCAGATTTTGATTAATTCGAACGATGCCGAACCGATCAAAATCCCGCCGGAAGATAGGCGTTGGCTATGTGTTGCCGCGACTGAAGACCCATGGCCGAAAGAGAAATTCAGCGGGTTCATCGCATGGTTGAACAACGGTGGACTGGAGATTGTGAAATGGTTCTTTGACAATTTCTCCGGATTTGCTTTTGCGCACTCGGGCCATTCCGACCTGAGGCCCGTTTACGGGAAGTACTATCGATTTGCAAAAAACGCTTTTGATATCGAGGGCAGCGTCAGCGCGATGAAATACCTGAATGAGAGTGAAGCTCCGGCAGGAAGCGCGCTGAAGGACGAAATCGTTGAATCGTCTATGACATGGAGTCAGCGGGTCTTGTCGGCTGCGTTCGCGAAGATCGCGAATGATAATCGGCCAATCGTTGTTTTTGATAGCGAGGTTGTCTCGTGGCTGCAATCGGAAGCCGAAATGAACAAGGTGAAGATTTGGGAGAAGCCTAAAACTGTTCGCAACATCGCCAGTAAACTGGATAAGCTTTCAGTCGGCAAAATCAAGATAAAGAAAGACAACCGGACGATGTACGCCATTGCCAACAAAAGAGCGTTGGAAAAACTCGATATCAAAAGCCCGGACGACGCTGAAAACGATGCTCTTCGGGCAATAGGAGAAAAGTGGAATCTTTCGCGCGACTATAAAGTTCCAAAGTTTTGATGAATGCAATAGGGCTTCGGCCCTATTTTTTCAGGTTCCAAAGTTCCAAAGTTCCGTCCATTCCCACTAAATCAAAATGAATGAGTAATATTATAAAAATAACTCATCTAAAAAGAAAAAGGGGTGATTGCTGGAACTTTGGAACTTTGGAACCTGCAGTCACTCGCCTTTCATTCCCCCCTTCATTATTCATCAATAATAAACAAATCAGATTTTATAATATTCCCCAAACAAAAATCACAAAATCTAAAATAAACTCTTGACAAATACTTAAAACTATGATATAATGCATGGGTAAAATCGAGAACGACGCTTAACGCGCTTCAGTCATTCTTGTTTTTATATTCCCTGTACATCTAGGACTTTCTCCATCCGGTTGGATGTACAGGGACTGCGCGTTGTCAACTGCGCGCAAGGCGGGAGAGGCTGAGGAATTCGGACGCCTCAGCCTCTTTCCCCAAAACTCATTTCAATTCGGCGGCAGCTTTCCTCATCCTTGTCGCCGATGTTGGTGACGGTGTTGAGTTTTCGTTCTTCCTCCGCCGTCACCTTTCCCCTTTCAAATCAGGATCTTCACATGGCTTCATTTTCACATGAAGAGGTCGCGGTGACGCGCAGGCGACTTTTCAATATCAGCGAATCCCTCCGCACCAAGGCTGAAGAAATGTTCATCGAGTGGACCGTTGGCGGTCGCCAACTGACTGCACAGGAACGCGATTGGCTCGCTTTCATCGAAACGATGAGCGAGCGCAACAGTTGGCTTTGGTCTGAGTGCGCACAACTGGAGGAGAAGTTCGCCAATGAATAAGCTCCCTCCATTCGACGATCTTCTTGCCGTAGCAAAGTATTTTGACGAACTTTCGGTTCAAATGGACGCTTGGCAAAACAAATTTGCGCTGAAACACAAGACAATCAAAGGCATCACTGTAAAGCAACAGATGAGCCTCGATGAACATGCTTCTATCGCCGTCGATGCTCTATTCAATTTATCGATGGCATTTGACAATGCGTACCTTCTTTCAAAGTCGAAAGCAAACAAGGTGACGCGCAATGATTAAGGCACTGAAACGTCTTTCGATTTCTGACCTGATCCGGGCTGATGTTCTGACTGTGGGCAATAGTGCGCTCTTTCGTTTTGACGACGGCACAGTTTCGCAGTTTGCCTGCTTCAGCGAAGGTGAATTGTCGATTTTGACGGAGGGTGTAAATCAGAACATTCGCGTAGTTACTTGTCACAATGGTGAATGGTCGCGACAATACTTTGAAATCGATGGAAAATCTGTTTTTCACCTTTATCACGTTTCCGGTCGTGGATGGACAAGCCGGATTGATGCCGGTTTGCGTTTTGCATCTGATCCCGTGGTTCGACCGGTCAAGATTCCGCGAAAGGGCGGCGCTTTTCAGCGGTTTGAAGTGGTCGCGTAATGCCCGGAGGCCGACCATCCAAATATGATCCCGCATTCTGCGAGCGTGTTGTTGAACTCGGGGCTGAAGGTGCATCGCTCACAGAGATGGCTGCCGACATTGGTGTCGTTCGTGACACGATCTATTCGTGGGCAGACACTCACGCAGAGTTTTTCGACGCCTTAAAAAGGGCCAGCGAGCTTTCTCAATCTTATTGGGAACGGTTAGGCCGCGAAGGCACCACCGGCAAGATCAGCGGCTTCAACGCCTTGAGTTATATATTTCAAATGAAAAATCGCTTTCCGCGAGACTGGCGCGATAGAAAAGAGATTGAAAACAATCACATAGGTCTCCCGTCACACAACCAAATCGACAGCGTAACCTTTCAGGTTGTAGATGCACAACCGTTGAATCTTTCGAACCTTTCAGACGAACAACTCAAGCAACTCGAAACATTATACAATCAATCACAAACCAAAGTCATCAATCACGATGACGATAATACATAGGAATATTTTATATGACGAAATTTGCAATCGGCAATAAAGAAAAGATGCTCAAACGCGGCGCTTTTTCCAAGGATATTTACGAAAACGAGAAGGCGTTTATCGACCGTGCGCGAGTGAAGAAAGGCGACAAGATCGTTCTGCACGATGAAGACCCGCCAACTAAGTTGCTGAAATCTTTCGCCGAAACAGTCGGGGCGAAGATCGAGAAGGCCACGGATCAGTTGCCGCTCACCGTCGAGGAAGAGGCGGAAATGAACGAGCGACTGAAGAACGGCGAAACTGTGACTTCTATTGCCAAGCGATATGCGCTTGATGAAGGTCAGGTGATGATTGCCAAAATTCAGAAGGGGTTTTGATCATGGCGCTTGTTGTCGGATACCTCCAGAAAGAAAAGAATGCGGACGTTATGACTGCCATGCGTTGCCATGTCGTTCGCAGGTCGATTGAAAGCGTCGTCGCATGCCTTTCGAAAAATGAGAAGCGCCAGATCATTGTCACGGATCAGGAGCTTAATTCTTCCGAACTTTCGGCGTTGGACGGTTTTCCGATTGAGCAAGTCAAGGTGGTCAAGTCGGTTGATGAGGCGAAGGCCCATTGGCATGCACTGGTCGTGGAGTGGCAGAAGCTGAAATATCGACCGGGAAGCTATGTCGAAAAGGCCGAAAATTTGAGTTGGCCGATTGGAGCCGATGAAATGCTATGGCTAGAGCGGGAGATTTTGTACGGCGAAAAGAAACCGCAACCGAGATCGCGGGTTATTCGCGACTATGGCCACTCGCTGATTTGGCGCTGATTAAAGGAAACCCGGTCGATTGGCCGGGTTTTATCGTTCACAACGAACGTTGACGATTGACATTTATGCGTTGTGTTTGATAAATTGCCTTCACACTGAGGGCAATCATCATGAAGCAATACGTCATTTACACACGTGTAAGTACCGACGAACAGGGCAAAAGCGGCCTTGGGCTTGAGGCCCAAAAACGCGATATCGCGGTTTTTCTGGAAAGCTTTTCAGATGTGCCGTATGAAATTATAGGCGAATTTCAGGATGTGTTGTCCGGGACTGATGATGACAGGCCGGAGCTGGAAAGCGCCCTCGCGATGGTTCGAAAGACCGGGGCCGAGTTGCTGGTTGCAAAGCTCGACCGACTTTCGCGCAAGGTTGCCTTTATTGCTGCGCTGATGGAAGATTCGAAAGTTAGGCTTCGTGTGGCTTCAATGCCCTTTGCTGACAAGTTTCAGCTTCATATCTATGCTGCTCTTGCAGAGCAGGAGAGGGACTTTATATCTAAGCGTACGAAGGCCGCGCTTCAGGCAGCGAAAGCCCGTGGCGTTAAGCTCGGCGGTTTGCGTGATGCGACCATGAAGCGCAATGAGGCTGCCAAGGACAAGGCCGACAAGTTTGCTTCCAGTGTCTTGCCTCTTGTCCAGAAACTGCGCTCCAGTGGCGAAACGCTTCAGTCGATAGCCGATAGCCTAAACGCTGCTGGCAAGCGCTCTCCGCGTGGCGGTCAATGGACCGCGACAGCGGTTAAAAGAGTTTTGGCTCGGAGTTGAGTAGTCAACTTTCTGTTGACTTTTTGTACAAGGTTCCTATATCTACCCTTGTGATGTGGAGGAAGAGTGTTCCCCACGTTAAAAAAAGAAGCGCTCAATTAGACTGATGTGGACGTAGTTTAGCGCCACGTTAAAAAAAGAAGTAAACAACTAGAATGATCTAAGCCCCGAAAGGGGCTTTTTTCATGCCTGCGGCAGGAGGGCGCGGTGGAGTTAAAGAAGCTGACAGAGGTTTTCTATCACGAAAATTCTGGGCTCACTGAAGTTCTTGATAAGGTTGATGGTGAGTGGACGCCTAGGAAAACCCGAGGCTATGGAATCGCCCTGATTGATTTTCGTAAGTTAAGGTTTGGGATACCGCTTCGCTCTCATATCTCGCATAAGCATTGTTTCATAACGTCTGGTAGCAAGGGGCTCGATTATAGCAAAGCCGTGCTGCTCATGAATGATGCGTATATATCGGAGATGCCCTTCAAGATTCCAAACGAGGAGCTAACCTACATCCGTGAAAAAAATGCCTTCATATGTAGGCAATTTGGTAGATACGTTGACGGGTATGTGCGGGCTGTCCGAGAGGGAAATCACCCCGTAATTGCTGTTCGGTATCGGTTCACCACGCTTGTGAACTACCATTCGGAGCTTGGTGTTTAGATTCTGCCTGCTTGTAATGTCGGTTGAGGCTACTCATCATAGCACTCGATTTAATAGGCGTTTAGTCCAGCTTCAATTGGTGTTAGGCGACCCTCAGCAATGGCCTGTCGCTGATAGTTCGAAACGTGCACATGATGAAGCAAAAATCGTAATCATAAATGCTGTCTAAGTTTGTGGAAAATCTGTGGAATGCAAACGAAAACCACATCGAAAAATCGACTGAATTTCCTTTAAAATCAATGACATGGTAACTCGATAAATGGCGGAGGAGGTGGGATTCGAACCCACGGTACGCTTTCACGCACGCCGGTTTTCAAGACCGGTGCCTTAAACCGCTCGGCCACTCCTCCGGCTGGAGCGCATTCACGAAATATTCGTAGATGTCGCTTAGAGGATGGCCTTTAGCACCGTGTTCTCTTGCGGGTCAATCCCGGGATATGTGCCGGTTCGATGCGGACACGCGGGGGCGGTCAAAACCCGACCGGGGCAATTTCGGGTTGCGCAATTTCGCCAATTTTGTTAACGCGCCACAAAGAGGCCATCAAGCATCCGCATAGGAGAGTTTGACACAGTTTCAAGGTCCAGGGGTTCCGGCAAGCAATCCTGACGGTACATCGACATAGACGGAAGAAATGTTGGCATGAAAGAAATCCGGTTTTCCACCTCGCTGGCAATGCTGGCTATGACTGCATTGATGGCTTCGTGCACGACCACGGGCGATACATCCAAAGACATCAAGGATGACGCGGCGGAAGTTGCCGATGCTGCCAAAAGCGGCATTTCCGAAGCGGATGCGCTTTCCTACCAGAAGATCGGCAAGCCCTATCAGGTGAAGGGCAAATGGTACACGCCGAAGTCAGACACCAAATATTCCAAGACCGGGCTCGCCTCCTGGTACGGGCCTAAGTTCAACGGCGGCCAGACCGCGAGCGGCGAAATCTACGACATGAACCACCTGTCGGCCGCCCACAAGACGCTGCCCCTGCCAAGCTATGTCCGGGTAACAAATCTCGACAATGACAGTTCCGTCATCGTGCGCGTCAATGATCGCGGACCGTTCGTCTCCGGCCGGATCATCGACCTTTCCAAGAAGGCCGCCGAGATGCTCGATGTGACCAGCGCGGGCGTTGCCAATGTGAAGGTCGATTATGTCGGTCCCGCCTCGCGCAATGCCGACGACATGAACTATCTGATGGCCTCCTACGAGAAGAAAGAAGTGCCGGAAGGCGTCGATCCGGGACGTTTCGGCGAGGTGCAGCTTGCCAAGGCTGAAGCGCCGGTTGCCGCCGATGCTGCCAAGACCGAGACGCTGGTTGCCAAGACAGAGACCGCCGAAAAGCCCGTCGAGCTTGCCGAAACTTCGGTGAAGCCCGAAGAAGCAAGCGCGCAGCTTGCCTTGGTCGAGGAGGCAAAGCCCGTCACGGCAAGCGACGCCAGTGCCGCGACCGAGACCATTCTGGCGGACAATACCGGCTACTCCGTTCCGATCCCGTTCAAAAGATAGCTCGTACAGACCTTTTGCCTCGGCCTGAATTCGTCTAAACGACGACGAAGCGATGGCCGGAGGAATGTGAGAGCTTGAAACGCGGGGTATTTATCAGCTTTGAAGGCGGTGAGGGCGCCGGCAAGTCGACGCAGATACGCCTTCTTGCCGAACGACTCACCGGCCTTGGCCGCGCGGTGGTCGTCACCCGTGAGCCCGGCGGCTCCGCCGGCGCCGAAGCTGTGCGCCACGTGCTGCTTTCGGGGGCTGCCGAACCGTTCGGCGTCGGCATGGAAGTCCTGCTGTTTGCCGCGGCCCGCAACGATCACGTCGAGGAAATCATCAAGCCGGCGCTGGCAGAGGGCAGCATCGTGCTGTGCGATCGGTTCATGGATTCCTCGCGCGTCTATCAGGGCACAGCCGGCGGGCTTGCGCCCGATTTCATCTCGACCGTGGAGCGGGTCGCCGTCGACGGCACCATTCCGGATCTCACCCTTATTTTCGATCTCGATGCCCTTGAGGGATTGCAGCGCGTGAAGGCGCGCTCGCCCGAACAGGCGCTTGCCGGCACGCCGGATCGGTTCGAGAAGGACGATATCGCGGTGCACGAGGCGCGGCGCAGGGCATTCCTGAAGATCGCCGAGGCGGAGCCGGAAAGGTGCCGCGTGATCCGCGCCGACGATGCGCCGGAAACGGTGGCGAAAGCGGTCTGGCAGGCGGTCTCATCTCTTCTGGAGGCGCGCGGCGATGGCTGACGATATGGTTCTGGAAGGCGCCGTGCATCCGGCGGCCAATCCCAATCTCTTCGGCCATGAGGAGGCGGAGGCCTATCTGGCGACGGCCTATCGCTCCGGCAAGGGGCATCACGCGATCCTGCTGGAAGGCGGCGAGGGGATCGGCAAGGCGACACTTGCCTTCCGGTTCGCGAACCACGTTTTGCACTACCCCGAGCCCCATACAGCGCCCGATCATATCATCGCGCCGGATCACGCAGCGCCGCTGACGCGCCAGATCATTGCCGGCGCCTCCCACGACCTGCTCCATCTGGAACGACCCGTTGACGTGAAGACCGGCAAGCGACGGACGGCCATCACGGTGGACGAGGTCCGCCGGGCTGGGCACTTCCTGTCGCAGACCTCGGGCACCGGCAACTGGCGGATCGTCGTCGTCGATGCTGCCGACGACCTCAACCGCTCGGCCGCCAACGCCATCCTGAAAATCCTCGAGGAACCGCCGAAGCACGCGATGTTCCTGCTGATCTCGCATACGCCGGGCCGGCTGTTGCCGACGATCCGGTCGCGCTGCCTGCCGCTGCGTTTGCGCCCGCTGGAACCGGCCGGCCTTTTGAAGGCGCTTGCGGCGCTCGGCGTCGATGCCGGCGGCGAGGACGCGGAGCGGCTTGCGGCACTTGCAAACGGCAGCGTTTCGGAAGCGCTGAAGCTGGTGAATTACGGCGGCGGCGAGATCATCGAGGCCTATCATGAGACGCTCGCCGGGTCGGAGCCCGAGGCGAGGGCGCTGATGCACCGGCTTGCCGATACCCTTGCCAAGCGCGACAACGAGACGGTGTTCGCCTTCCTGCTCGCCCATGTCGAGGAGGATATCCGCAGCCGGGCCCGCGCGGCAGCGGGCGCGGGCGAGATCGCGCGGGCCGAGCGGCTGGCAGCGCTCTCCTCCGAGCTCGGCAATGATGTGGCGACGGCCGATGCCTACAATCTCGACCGCAAGCAGCTCATGCTCGACCTGCTCACCCGGATCCGCGCCGCCGTCAATTGAACGAAGCGCGCCGGTCGGTTTGACTTGATGCAATGCGGCACTGGCGTTAAGACCGGCGAAACGATCGAGGCCGGCGCCGCTTTTTTTGGCGGCCGGCAGCAGCAGTCAAGCGGACGGGTTTCGGACATGAGCGACAAGGCCAATAATTTCTACATCACGACGCCGATCTTCTATCCGAACGGCACACCCCATATCGGCCATGCCTATACGATGATCGCGACCGATGTGCTGGCCCGCTTTGCCCGCCTCGACGGCAGGAATGTGCGGTTTCTCTCGGGCACGGACGAGCACGGCCAGAAGATGCAGCAGACCGCCGAGAAGGAGGGCATTCCGCCGATCGAGCTTGCGACCCGCAACTCCGCGGTGTTCCGCGACCTTCTGGCGCGTCTGAACTGCTCCAATGACGATTATATCCGCACCACCGAGGAGCGCCATCGCGTCTCCGTCCAGGCGCTGTGGAAGCGCATGGAGAAAAACGGCGACATTTATCTGGGCAAATATGGCGGCTGGTATTCGGTCCGTCAGGAGGCCTATTTCGACGAAAGCGAAACCACGGTCGGCGAGGATGGCGTGCGCCGCGAGCCGCTGGGCTCGCCGGTGGAATGGGTCGAGGAGGAGAGCTATTTCTTCAAGCTCTCCGCCTATGGCGACAGACTGCTCGAGTATTACGAGGCGCACCCGGATTTCATCGGCCCCAATGAGCGCCGCAACGAGGTCGTGTCCTTCGTAAAATCCGGCCTGAAGGATCTGTCGATCTCGCGCACCACCTTTGACTGGGGCATTCCCGTGCCGGGCAATCCCGATCATGTGATGTACGTCTGGGTCGATGCGCTGACCAATTATATCACCGCGCTCGGCTTTCCGGATGAAACCAATGCACTGTGGGATTTCTGGCCCGGCATTCACATCATCGGCAAGGACATCATCCGCTTCCATGCCGTCTATTGGCCGGCCTTCCTGATGTCCGCCGGTCTGCCGCTGCCGAAACGCGTCTATGCCCATGGCTTCCTGCTCAACAAGGGCGAGAAGATGTCGAAATCGGTCGGTAATGTCGTCGATCCGTTCAATCTGGTCGAGCATTTCGGGCTCGATCCGATCCGCTATTTCTTCCTGCGCGAGGTCTCCTTCGGCCAGGACGGCAGCTATAGCGACGAGGGGATCGGCATGCGGATCAATTCCGATCTCGCCAACGGGATCGGCAATCTCGCCAGCCGCTCGCTGTCGATGATCGTCAAGAACTGCGACGGCCAGGTGCCGGAATGCGGCCCGCTGAGCGACGAGGACAAGGCCATGCTCGCCACCGCCGATGGCGTGATCGCGACGGTGCGCGCCGATATGGACAAGCTTGCGATCCATCGCGCGCTTGCCGCGATCATCGGCGTGGTCTCCGATGCCGACCGCTATTTCGCCGGCCAGGAGCCCTGGGCGCTGAAGAAGACCGACCCGCAACGCATGGCGACCGTGCTTTACGTCACGGGCGAGGTGGTGCGTCAGGTCGCGATCCTGCTGCAGCCGGCCATGCCGGAATCGGCGGCGAAATTGCTCGATCTGGTCGCCGTTCCGGAAACAGAACGCTCTTTCGCGCATTTGGGAGAGGCGGGCCGTCTTAAAGCTGGCACGCCGCTGGAAAAACCCGCGCCGGTTTTCCCGCGCTATGTCGCACCAGAGGAATAGAGAGACTTTCATGCTGATCGATACCCATTGCCATCTGGACTTCCCGGATTTCGACGCCGAGCGCGACGAACTGGTCGCGCGCGCGAAAGGGGCGGGCGTCGCAGAGATGGTGACGATCTCAACCCGCGTTAAGAAATTTCAGCAGATTATTGATATCGCTGAAAAATACGAGAATGTCTTCTGCTCCGTCGGCACCCATCCCGCCAATGCCGATGAGGAGCTGGAA
Organism: Martelella sp. AMO21009; assembly: GCF_053484295.1. Classification (NCBI taxonomy): domain Bacteria; kingdom Pseudomonadati; phylum Pseudomonadota; class Alphaproteobacteria; order Hyphomicrobiales; family Aurantimonadaceae; genus Martelella; species Martelella sp. AMO21009. The sequence continues at coordinate 66,729 of NZ_JBAKFR010000005.1, read as the reverse complement.
ATCACCACGGAAGACCTGATAGCGTATACGGCGCACCCCAAGGTCGTCGCGATCGGGGAAGCCGGGCTCGACTACCACTACGAGCCGGAAAAGGCCGAGGCGCAGAAGACCGGGCTTCGCCGCCATATCGATGCCGCGCGGCGCACCGGCCTGCCGCTAGTGATCCACAGCCGCGACGCGGATGAGGACATGGCCGCCATCCTGACCGAGGAGAGCGAGGCCGGGGCGTTTCCCTTCATCCTGCATTGCTTTTCATCGGGCAGGGGGCTTGCCGAAACCGGCGTGAAGCTCGGCGGCTATGTGTCGTTTTCCGGCATCCTGACCTTCAAGAATTCGCAGGAGATCCGGGATATCGCGGCCGATGTGCCCATGGACCGGCTGCTGGTGGAAACCGATGCGCCCTATCTGGCGCCGACGCCCTTTCGCGGCAAGCGCAACGAGCCTTCCTATGTGGTCAACACCGCCCGGGTTCTCGCCGAGGTGAAGGGCGTCAGCGAGGACGAGATCGCGGCGATCACCACCGAAAATGCGTTTCGCTGCTTTTCCAAGATGAAGCGGGTGTGACCCTTGGGATACCGGCGACGTTTTACCATACTCGGCTGCTCGTCCTCGCCCGGCGTGCCCCGGATCACCGGGGACTGGGGCGCGTGCGATCCGGCAAATCCGAAGAACCGGCGCACCCGCGCCTCGCTGATGGTGGAGCAGATCGGGCCGGACGGTGGCGTGACGACCGTGGTGATCGATACCGGCCCGGACTTCCGCGAACAGATGATTCGCGCGGGCGTCACCCGGATCGACGCAGTGCTGTTCACCCATGCTCATGCCGATCATCTGCACGGCATCGATGATATCCGCGGCTTTTTCCATGCCCAGCGTCGCCGCATTCCGGTCTATGCGGAGCCGGTGACGATGGGGCGGATACTGGATGGCTTTTCCTACTGCCTGCGGGTTCCCGGGGGCAGCAACTACCCGGCGATCGCCGAGCCGTATCTTATCGAGGATCTCGACGCGCCCGTCAGAATCGAGGGGCCGGGCGGGGCGATCGAATTCCAGGCCTTCCCCCAGCAGCATGGCGATATCGTTTCGCTCGGCTTCCGTATCGGCGACGTCGCCTACTGCACCGATGTCAGCGATTTTCCGCCCGAGGCGATCGCGAAGCTTCAGGACCTGGACCTGATCATCATTGATGCGCTGCAATATCACGGCCACCCGAGCCATCTGTCGTTGTCGCAGGCGCTCGGCTGGATCGAAAGCTTCGCCGCCCGCCGCGCGGTGCTGACCCATATGCACACGCCGCTCGACTACGACACGGTGATGGCCGAAACGCCTGGCCATGTGGAGCCGGGTTATGACGGACTGACGATCGAATTCGATTCGATTTAGCCTCGGTCTGCCGCCGCAGGCAGCGTCATCCAGCGTCGCAAACAGGCGCGGGGCGCGTTGGCGACCGCGCTATCCTCGACACTGACTTTTCGCCGGTTCAACGGCGGAGCGCCGCCAGTTTGACGTTATGCGAAATCATTATACCAAAGTCTTAAGTGCCCGGCGCTTCGCTTGAGCTTCAAGGCAAAATCGACCGTTCATTCCGGGAGGACTGAAATTTGAGGTTGATTTGACGCGCGTGAATTGCAGTATTGGGTACGGCCTGCCTAAAAATCGCGCATGAGAAAGCGATGGGCAAAACAGATGGGGACAATATGGCGAATAACCGTGGCGCATCGGTTAAGTACGAGAATGTTCAAAAAAGCTATGATGGCGAAAGCCTGGTCGTCAAAAAGCTGAATCTTGATATCCCGCCAGGCGAATTTCTGACAATGCTGGGACCCTCCGGGTCCGGCAAGACCACCTGCCTCATGATGCTCGCCGGCTTCGAGCCCGCGACCGGCGGCGAAATCTACCTCAACGAGCGACCGATCAACAACGTGCCGCCGCACAAGCGCGGCATCGGCATGGTGTTCCAGAACTATGCCCTGTTTCCGCATATGACGGTCGCCGAGAACCTCGCCTTTCCGCTGCAGTTGCGAAAGATGAGCAAGTCTGAGCAGGAGGAGAAGGTCAGGCGCGCGCTCGACATGGTCCAGCTCGGCAAGTTCGGCAATCGCAGGCCGGGCCAGCTTTCCGGCGGCCAGCAGCAGCGCGTCGCCGTGGCCCGGGCGCTGGTGTTCGATCCCGAACTGGTGCTTATGGACGAGCCGCTCGGCGCGCTCGACAAGCAACTGCGCGAGCAGATGCAGTATGAGATCAAGCACATCCACGACAATCTCGGCGTCACCTTCGTCTACGTCACCCATGACCAGACCGAGGCGCTGACCATGTCGGACCGGGTTGCCGTGTTCAACGACGGCATCGTCCAGCAGCTTTCGGCGCCCGACGTGCTTTACGAGAGCCCCGGCAATTCCTTCGTCGCTCAGTTCATCGGCGAGAACAACACGCTGAACGGGATCGTGACCTCCATCGAGGGCAATGAATGCAGGGTGCGCGTCGAGGACGGCACCACGCTCGTGGCCGAAAAGGTGAATGTCGCGAGCGAAGGCGACCGCACCACGCTGTCGCTCCGGCCCGAGCGGGTGGAGCTGATCGCTGCCGATAGCGTGGAAAACAAGGTCACAGGCCGGGTCGAAGAACTGATCTATCTCGGCGACCATATCCGAGTGCGCATGAACGTGTGCGGCAATGACGAATTCATCGTCAAGGTCAGGAACCGCGGCGAACGTTGGGATCTCGAGGTCGGCCAGACGCGCACGGTCGGTTTTGCCGCCCGCGACTGCAAGGCCCTCGATTACGCCGCCTGACCTGCGGTGAACCGTAGCGGCCGCCATGGCGGCCGTTCAGATAAACGTAACCAGTGAAATCTGTGAAAAGGGGAACTGACATGAAACTCCGTACTATCATCCTGGCCTCCGCCGCCACCGTGGCGATGGGCAATGCGGCGCTCGCCGAGGACCTTACGATCGTGTCCTGGGGCGGCGCCTATTCGGCCTCGCAGGATAACGCCTACCACCAGCCGTTTATGGCCGAACATCCCGATGTCACGATCATCAACGACGAATCCTCCAACGAGGCCGTCGCCAAGCTGCGCGCCATGTCCGAAACCGGCAACGTCACCTGGGACATCGTCGACGTCGAAGGCCCCGACAGCCAGCGTCTCTGCGACGAGGGCCTGGCCATGGAAATCGACCTCAACGAGTGGACCAAGGCAGCGCCCGACGGCACACCGGCCGTGGAAGATTTCGGCGACGCCGTGATCAACGACTGCTTCATTCCGCAGATCGTGTTCTCGACCACCTTCGGCTACCGCACCGATGTCGCCGCCTGGAACGGCAATGAGCCGACCGAGCTGTGCGATATCTTCGACACCGAAACCTTCCCGGGCAAGCGCGCGCTTGAAAAGCGTCCGAAGAAGAACCTGGAATGGGCGCTGATCTGCGACGGCGTCGCCAAGGAAGACCTCTATGACGTGCTGTCGACGCCCGAAGGCGTGGACCGGGCGCTCGCCAAGCTCGACACCATCAAGGACGACATCATCTGGTGGTCGGCCGGCGCCGAAACGCCGCAGCTCCTCGCCGATGGCGAAATCGTCATGGGCTCGACCTACAACGGCCGTCTGTTCAGCGTGATCGCCGAGCAGGACCAGCCGGTGAAGATGCTGTGGGACTGGCAGGTGTTCGACTATGACGGCTGGATCATTCCCGCCGGTCTGCCGGACGACAAGCTGGCTCTGGTGAAGGAATACATCATGTTCGCCACCGACACCCAGCGCCTTGCCGACCAGGCCAAGTACATCTCCTATGGTCCGGCCCGTGCGTCGTCTCAGCCGCTCGTCGGCGAGCATGCCGAGCTCGGCATTCCGATGGGCCCTCACATGCCGACCAACCCGGACAATATGGGCAACTATCTGGTCAACAACATCCTGTGGTGGGCCGACAACCAGGACGACGTGGAGCAGAAGTTCCAGGCTTGGCTTGCCCAGTAATCTCCGGAGAGCGCCCGGCTGGGCCGGGCGCATTCCTGCTTTCGATACCCCTGTCCCGGTATGCCGGGGCAGGGAGCCGATTGCGCAAATCGGCGATCCGGCCCTTTTGCGCAATCCGCTTCAGACCGAATAAAAACAGGGGAACCGACCGGCGTGGCTGAGCAACAAATTCTGACCAGCGAGGGAAAGCCGCTCAAACAGGCGCTGCGGAAGGCCTTGAGGCGCGAGAAGATGCGCTCTCTTCTGCTGATAGCGCCTCTACTTGCCTTCGTACTCGTCGCCTTCATCGCGCCGATCGGCGATATGCTGTTCCGCTCGGTGGAGAACAATATCGTCTCCGACACCCTGCCGAAGACCACCGCGGCGCTGCAGGACTGGGACCCGTCAACCGGCGAACTGCCGGATGAGGCGGCCTATGTGGCGCTTTACGACGACCTGACGGTCGCGGTGGAGAAGAAGATCCACACCCGTCTCGGCTCGCGCCTCAATTACGAGCAGGCCGGCATGTCCAGCCTGTTCCGCAAGGCCGGCCGCACGGTGCGCAACATCGAGCCCGGCTCGGGGGACATCAAGGCGCAACTGATCGAATCCGACGCGGACTGGGGCAATCTCGACACCTGGGCGATCCTCAAGATGTACTCGCCGGCCTATACGCCGGGCTATTTCCTGAACGCCGTCGATGCCGAAATGGGGCCGGACGGCATCGGCATGAAGCCGGAAAACGAGCGCATCTATCTGTTCCTGTTCGGCCGCACGCTGATGCTGTCGATCATCATCACCTGCTCCTGCCTCGTGCTCGGCTATCCGATCTCCTATCTGCTGTCGCATCTGCCGCTCAGCCGCGCCAATCTCCTGATGGTGCTGGTGTTGCTGCCGTTCTGGACATCGCTTCTGGTGCGCACATCGGCATGGAAGGTGCTGTTGCAGCAGCAGGGCGTCATCAATGATCTGCTGGTGTGGAGCGGCATCGTCGACAATGCGGGCCGGCTGGTGATGATCAACAACGCCACCGGCACGATCATCGCCATGACCCACATCCTGCTGCCGTTCATGATCCTGCCGCTCTATTCGGTGATGAAGACGATCTCGCCAACCTATGTGCGCGCCGCCCGCAGCCTGGGCGCCACGAGCTGGACGGCCTTCTGGCGCATCTATTTCCCGCAATCCGTGCCCGGTATCGGGGCCGGCGCGGTGCTCGTCTTCATCCTGTCGATCGGCTATTACATCACGCCCGAACTGGTCGGCGGCACGTCGGGGATCTTCATCTCCAACCGCATCGCGTACCACATTTCCAGTTCGCTCAACTGGGGGCTCGCGGCAGCACTTGGCACGCTGCTTCTGGTGGTCGTGATGTTCATGTTCGTGCTCTACGACAAGATCGTCGGCATCGACAATGTGAAGCTCGGATAGGAGAGGGACCGTGGCCATTCAGCCCTATGATTCGCCGCTCGAGAAAATCTGGCACTATGCCTTCCTCGTCATCTGCGGCCTGATCTTCTTCTTCCTGATCTTTCCGATCCTTGTGATCATTCCGTTGAGCTTCAACGCCGAGGATTTCTTCACCTTCACGCCGAAAATGCTGGCGCTCGATCCGGAAGGCTACTCGTTCAAGCACTATCAGGATTTCTTCCACAATCCCGACTGGCAGCAGGCGCTCAGGAACTCGGTGATGATCGCGCCGGCGGCAACGCTGCTCGCCACCGGCTTCGGCACGCTGGCCGCGATCGGCCTTGCCAGAAGCCATGTGCCGTTCCGCGGCGCGATCATGGCGATCCTGATTTCGCCGATGATCGTGCCGCTGATCATTTCGGCTGCCGGCATGTATTTCTTCTATTCGCGCATCGGCCTTCAGGGCACCTATTGGGGCGTGGTGTTGGCCCATGCGGTGCTCGGCACGCCCTTCGTGATCATCACCGTCACCGCCACACTTGTCGGCTTCGACCGTTCGCTGGAGCGGGCGGCGGCGAGCCTTGGCGCGAACCCGGTCACGACCTTCTTCAAGGTGCAGATGCCGCTGATCCTGCCGGGCGTCATTTCCGGCGCGCTGTTTGCCTTCATCACCTCGTTCGATGAGGTGGTGGTCGTGCTGTTCCTTGGCTCCGCCTCGCAGAAAACCCTGCCGTGGCAGATGTTTACCGGGCTGCGCGAGCAGATATCGCCGACGATCCTGGCGGTCGCCTCGATTCTCGTCGCGCTCTCCGTGGTGTTGCTGACCTTCCTCGAATTCATGCGGCGGCGGTCCGAACGCCAGCGCGGACTTTCTCCGGGCTGATCAAATCCGGTCCTCGTCATCCTCCGTAGTAATGCACAAAGCACATTTACCGCGGAGATGACGATGTCGATAACCCTTCTGATCCTGGTCCTGGCGGGCCTTTGCATCGGCATGACCGGAGCCTGGGCGGTTCAGCGGATTACCGGAAACAGCGGCTGGATCGACGCGATCTGGTCGGTTCTGACGGGCCTCGCCGGTCTTTCGGTGATCGTATTTTCCGTGGACGGCAACCCCGCGCGCAAATGGCTCGCCGGCGTGGTGGTCGGGTTATGGGCCGCGCGGCTCGCAACCCACATCACCACCCGCAGCGCCGGCAAGAAGGACGACCCGCGTTACGCCGCGCTGATCCAAGAATGGGGCTCGTCCGCAAGCTTCCGGCTGTGGTGGTTCCTGATGATCCAGGCCTTCGCGAGCTTCGTTCTGGCGCTCTCGATTTACGCGGCGATCCGCAATCCCGCGCCGTTCCCCGGCATTCTCGATTTCGTCGGCCTGGCGATCGCGATCATCGCAATTGCGGGCGAGGGCACGGCAGACTGGCAGCTTTCCAAATTCAAGAAGGAAAAGCCGGAGGGCAAGAAGGTCTGCGATATCGGGCTGTGGGGCTATTCGCGCCACCCGAAATACTTCTTCGAATGGCTTTGGTGGTGCGCATGGCCGTGCCTGGCGCTTTCCGGTTTTGAGGCTTTCTTCCCCTTCGCCGTCTCGTTGCTCGCGCCGATCATGATGTACTGGCTGCTCAACTACGTCTCCGGCATTCCCTATCTGGAAGAGCATATGGAAGCGTCCCGAGGGGATGCCTTCCGCGCATACAAGAAGCGCGTCAGGGCTTTCTTCCCGATCCCCAAGAAGGCTGACGCATGACAAAGGCGCGCGATCCGCTGGCGGAGGCCTGCGGGTCGGTCGCCCTGGTTCCGGCCCTCAACAAGCCTGTCTATCCGCTCTATGTCTGGTTCCTCGCCGAAAGCGCCTTTCAGATCTCCCTCCTCACGGCGCTTTCGATGCCGTTCTACATCGCGGTCTGGTGGTTTGCCCATCGCGGCAGGTCGTTTGCGGCAAGGCTCGGCATGGTCGCGGTCGGAACCGCCGATACCATCTTCATCGCCTTTGTCCTTGGCGGAGAAAGCGGAACGCTGATCTTCCTGTTTGCCTGTCTCACGCTGGCCGGCATGGCCTTTCATGCCCGCGAGGTATGGCTTTCACGCGGATTGATCGGCCTGATTTTCGTGCTGTTTGTCGCGCTCTACGGAAGGATCGGAGCGCCCATCCGACCCGTCTCGCCGGAAGATATGCAGACGCTCGACTATCTCAACACGACCGGCGCGGCAGCACTCGCCGCCTTTATCGCACTGCGCTTCTTCGGAAGCCGCGGAGAGACCGTCACACCGCCGGCTTGATCAGGTGGAACTGCGCCACGTCGATCCGGCCGGAATCGAAGCCTGTCGCGCAGTAATTGAGGTAATAGCGCCACATACGCTGAAACCGGTCGTCGAAGCCGAGGGGACGGATAGCATCCCATTCGGCCAGAAACCGGCGCTCCCATTCGAGCAGCGTGCGCGCGTAATCCTTGCCGAAGGAAAACAGGTCCTTGACCGCGAGCCCGGCGCTGCCCGCGCCTTTTTTGAAGCTCTCGATCGAGGGCAGCATGCCGCCCGGAAAAATATAGGCCTGGATGAAATCGGGATTGCGGCGATAATCGTCGAGGCGGTGGTGCTCGATCGCGATCGACTGGATCACGGCCGTGCCACCGGGCGTCAGGCGCTCGTTGACGGTGTTGAAAAACACCGGCCAGTTTTCCTCGCCGACGGCCTCGAACATCTCGATCGAGACGATCTTGTCGAACGTGCCCTTGCAATCGCGATAGTCTTCCAGCCGGATATCGGCCCTGTCGGAGAGCCCCTTGGCGGCGAGACGCTCGCGCGCATATTTCGCCTGTTCCTTGGAAAGCGTAAGCCCGGTGACATGACAGCCGGTGCGGGCGGCGGCATGCTCCGCAAACCCGCCCCATCCGCAGCCAATCTCCAGCACCCGGTCCTCCGGTCCGATCTGCAGCCGTGCGATGATCCGGTCGTATTTGGCGGTCTGGGCCTCCGACAGCGAACGATCGCGATCCTCGTAGAGCGCGCTCGAATAGGTCATCGTTTCATCCAGCCAGAGCTTGTAGAACGCATTGCCGAGATCATAGTGGAAGGCGATGTTGCGGCGGCTGCCGGACTTGCTGTTGCGCCGCAGCTTATGCCTGAGAAGGCTGATCTTGCGGAACAGGAAGGATGAGGAAAGCGCGCTGGAAAGTTCGCTCTCATTGGCCATGGCAAGGTCGAGCACGGCGGCAAGATCCGGCGTATCCCAGTGGCCATCGATATAGGCCCGGGCGAAACCGAGATCGCCGTCCTTCATGAGCTCCAGCAAGGGCCGGGCGTTCTTCAGGCGGATGGCGGCCTCGGGCCCGGCGTGGCGGCCTTCCGCCCTGTAGACCCGGCCGTTCGGGAAGGTGAGCGTAAGCGCGCCGGCGCTAATCCGATCGGCCATGCCGGCGATCAGCCGCTGCCAAAGCTTGAGGCCGCGATGGCTGTGATGTTCAGGCTTCTCGCTCATGATATCCCTTGTCCCCTGTCGCGCCGCCCGCAACCGCGCTTTGCACGCGATGGGCCGCAGGCCGGTGTCTGAATACCGGCATGCCTTTCAATATCAACCTCAATGCCTCGTAGTGAATACCGGCAATAATCTTCACGGTCATCAGCGGATAGGAAAAAAATGCCCGCGCCAGAGCGCGGTCCCCAAGCGCCATGCGCCGGCCGTCGAAACAGGCATAGAGCAAGGGTCCTTCAGCATCCGTTTCGTTGATGGCGATCTTCACCCTGTCGTCCGGCGGCTGGATGGTGAAATGGTAAGTACATTCCATCGGAATAAAGGGCGAGACATAGAGCTGCTTGTCCGCCGTCTGGCGAATGGGCCGGGCCTCGTTGTCCACCGGAATGATGTATGTGAAGCGTTCCTTGAAGGTGTTGCAGACCTCGTAGAGAATGGCCGTCAGCCGGTCATCCTCCCGGTAGCAGAAATAGACGGTGAGCGGATTGAACACGTAGCCGAGAATGCGTGGATAGCAGAGCATCTCGACGCGCGCGGCGCTGCGGCCGGTCTTTTCCAATTCTCCAAGCGCCCACGCCTTGAGATCGCCCCCGGAAAGCGCGCCATGATCGCGATCATGCACGCTGAAAAGCGAGAACCCGTTATGGGCGAAGAGTTTCAGCTTTTTCCCAATGGCGGGCAGTTCGTCGAGATCGATCAGCAGCGAAAAGACCCGGTAATCAAGCGCATGCTTCTTCGGCCGGTGACGCCGGTGAACGACCTTGCCCCTGAAGATTGCGGAACGAAAACTCATTCGGCGGCCACGCGCTGCGGTTCCAGGAATATCCTGCCGGATTCGTCCTCGACGTTCCAGGGGCGTCTGACGCCGGCGATCGCCTCCGCGGCGGCAAGACCGGATTGCAGCCCGTCCTCGTGAAATCCGCTGCCGAAATGCGCGCCGCAATACCAGACATTGCCCTTGCCCTGAATGCGCCAGAGATCGCGCTGCGCATCAATCGCCGCCTTGTCGAACAGCGGATGCATGTAGGTAAAGCGCTGATGCACAAGTTCGGGCCGGATCTCCTCGCATGGATTGAGCGTCACGAACAGCGGAACGCGCTCGTCGATGTTCTGCAGCCGGTTCATCCAGTAGGTGACGCAGAGGTTCGGCGAACCGCCATCCCGTCGCTCGATATAGTTCCAGCTCGACCAGACCTTGCGGTGGGCCGGCATCAGCCGTTCGTCGCTGTGGAGCCAGGCTTCATTCGTGGTGTAGCGGAAGGCGGAAAGCAGGCTTCGCTCTTCCTCTGCCGGATTGTCGAGCAGTTTCAGCGCCTGATCGCCATGGGTTGCGACGACCACGGCATCAAATCGCTCCTCCGCGCCACCGGCAACCAGCCTGACGCCGCCTTCTTCCCGGATGATGCGATCAACCGGCGTGTTGAGCCGCACCGGCCCGCTGATCTGATCCAGCATACGGGTCACATAGGAGCGGCTGCCGCCGGTGACGGTTCGCCATTGCGGGCGGTCCACCAGCGTCAGCAGGCCGTGGCTTTCGAAGAAGCGGGTGAAGGCGGCGAGCGGATAGGCGCGCATCTGTTCCGGCGTCGTCGACCAGATCGCAGCGCCCATGGGCAGGATATGGTCGCGCACGAACCGCTTGGAATAGCCGCGCGCATCGAGATAATCCCCAAGGGTCAGTTCCTGGTCGGCTTCCGATCTGGCGGCCGACGGCGCATGGCGGTAGAAGCGGAAAATATCATAGACCATGCGCCAGAAGCTGAAGCGCAATATGTTCGATTTCTGCGCCAAGAGCGTCGCGATATTGCTGCCGCCATATTCGAACGCGCCATTGTCCAATGAGGCCGAAAACGACATCTCGGAGGGCTCGGTCTCGACGCCGAGATAGGAGAACATCGCCGTCAGATTCGGATAGTTGCGCTCGTTATAAACAATAAAGCCGGTATCGACCGGGATCGTGCGATCGCCCGCGACGACATCGGCCGTATTCGAATGTCCGCCCGGCCGGTCGTCAGCCTCGAACAGCGTGACATGGCAGGACCGGCTCAACAACCAGGCGGCGGAAAGTCCAGAAATGCCGGAGCCGATGACCGCGACCTTCCTGTCGGCGCGAAGCTTTCTGTAAGCGTTTTCCTGGGGGTGGTGCATCTTGTTGTTTCCGCCTTGTTGTTCACCATGAATTACGCGACCACCCGCGTGATGGATTGAAAAGGCGCAAAATTTATCGGAACCTGTAATCCGGACGGAAATCGCGGCCGTAATAGCCGGTATGCTTGAAAGCGCCCACTCCATGCCGGTCACCGGTCCGATCCCTGCAGCGTCCCGAAAAGGGGCGGCAGGCCGCGCCATGCGAAAACGGATGCGCACCGGGAAGGTGAGGAGTTTGCCCGAACTATCGGTAGAGGAAATGTCGCACTGCCTGATCAGCGTCGGACGGACGCGGGACATGGAGGCCTATGAACGTCTGTTCCGCCATTTCGGCCCGCGCATCCGCAGCTACATGATGAAGCGCGCGTCTGACCCGGCGCTTGCCGAGGAACTGATGCAGGAAACCATGATGATGGTCTGGCGCAAGGCGGAACTTTTCGATCCCGCCCGCGGCAATGCATCGGCCTGGATCTTCACCGTCGCGCGAAATGTCAGGGTCGACAGCCTGAGAAAGGCGCGGCGGCCGGAATTCGATCCGGACGACCCGGCCCTGGTGCCGGACGGACCGGAAGCGCCGGACGTCCAGTTCGAGCAGGACGAGAATGCCGCGCGGATGCGAGCAGCACTCTCCGGCCTGCCGGCGGAACAGGCCGAGCTTCTGCGCATGTCGTTTTTCGAGGAAGTCTCCCACAGCATCATCGCCGAACGCCTGGACCTTCCGCTGGGCACGGTCAAATCCAGAATAAGAGCAGCATTTTCCAGGCTACGAGCCGCGCTTGGGGAAAATCGATGAAGACAGGCACCATTCATCACCATATCAGCGAACCGCTTCTGCTGGAGTATGCCTCTGGCAGCCTCGAAGAAAGCTGGTCGCTTGCAGTTGCAACCCATCTGGCGCTCTGCCCGCATTGTCGCGCCAAGCTTCGAATGATGGAGGCCGCCGGCGGCGCGCTGATGGAACAGGCGGCGCCGGAAGAGGCCGCGACGTCCGAAGACGCCTCCTGGGCGGCGCTTCAGGCGCGGCTGCAGGCGACGGAAGTCGAAGCAACAGCCAAGCCGGCGCCGGCCGCGCCGGGTGCGGCGCTGATACCCGAGCCGCTGCGCTCCTATGTCGGCGCGACCTTTGACGATGCGCCGTGGCGGCGGCTGGGGCTCTATGCTCATCAGGCGCTTCTGGAGACCGAAGACAAGGGCATCCAGGTGCGCCTGCTGCGCGTCGATGCCGGAAAGCCGCTGCCCGAACACAGCCATGGCGGGCGCGAGCTGACGCTGGTGCTGCACGGCAGCTTCACCTCGGAAGGCGAGGTCTTCGGGCCCGGCGATTTCGAGGAGGAGGACGAGGATACGCTCCACCAGCCGGTGGTCGGGCCGGAGTCCGAGTGCATTTGCCTTGCCGTCACCGATGCGCCGCTGAAATTCCAGAGCCGTTTCATGCGCGTGTTGCAACCGCTGCTGAACATCTGAGGTGACCCCTTGAAACGCGCCCTGACGGCTTTCGTGGCCACGGCCATCTGCTTTTCCCTGCTGGATTTCATCTGGCTCGGCACGATCGCCTTCCCGTTCTACCAGTCCGAGATCGGGCCGCTGCTGCTGCCTTCGCCCAACTGGACGGCGGGCCTGAGCTTCTATTTCATGTATCTGATCGGCATCTTCTATTTCGCCGTTCTGCCGGGCGTGAGGGCCGGATCGGCGCTGAAGGGGCTCATGAACGGCGCGGTTTTCGGGCTGATGGCCTATGGCACCTACGATCTCACCAACATGGCAACCCTTGCCGGCTGGTCTTGGACCGTTGTTTTCGTCGATATGGCCTGGGGCGCGTTCGCGACCGGACTGACCGGGCTTGTCGCCTCTTTCGCCACCCTGAAGCTCACCAGCCGCCCGGCTTGACTTCGCCCTTGCCGTGCCGTTTGAAAGGCGCGGAAGGGTGATCCTCATGTTCAAGCTCAAAGGTCCCGCGACATCGGAGCGGGAGATCAAGAAAAGCCGCTTTGCCACGATCGCCGCCCCGGTGGATGACGAGGCGGCGGCGAAGACCTTCATTGCCGACAACAGCTTCGCCGATGCCACGCACAATTGCTGGGCCTGGCGCATTGGCGCGGATTATCGCTTTTCCGACGATGGCGAGCCGGGCGGGACGGCCGGAAAGCCGATCCTGCAGGCGATCGAGGGCCAGGAGATCGATTGCGTCGCCGTGGTCGTATCGCGCTGGTTCGGCGGCGTGAAGCTCGGCACGGGCGGGTTGGCGCGGGCCTATGGCGGCAGCGCCGCGGAATGTCTGCGGCTTGCGGACAAGCTGCCGATCGTGGCGATGGCGGCGGGGGTTCTGCCGGTCGCATTCTCCGATCTGGCGTTGGTTGAGGCAAGGCTTCAGGATTTCGAAGACCTTGTGATCGCCAGCCGCGATTTCACCGAGACCGGCGCCAATTTTCACCTGCGCGTACCCGAGGCGGAGGCCGCGGCGCTGGCCGAACTCGTGCGCGAACTCACGAATGGCCGCAGCGTCGTGAAATTCGATGACGACTGAGCGGATTTATCCGCTATGGTGCGGGAACCCGCCGCATGCGCCGGCGTTGATACGCTGTCGCCCCTCTCTTTCGCAAAGGTCACCTTCATGCGCTCTGCTCTCACCGTCATCGCCCTTACAGCCACGCTTGCCGCCTGCACTCAGCGCGCCGATTCGATCGGCGCGATCCCGGTCTCGCCGGAGGAATTTGCAGGCGCGAGCTGCGAGACGCTGCTCAGCCAATACGAGGACGAGAACGCGAGGCTGAAGGACCTTTCGCAGGAGCAGGACAGCGAGATCGTCGGCGATGTGCGCATGTTCGGCGCAAGCCTCGGCAGCATGTCCGAGGAGCAGAACATCAAGAACCAGGAAACCGCGATTGCCTATGCCAAGGGCCGGGTGAACGCGCTGGATATCGCGATGCGCCGGAAGAACTGCCCGATGTGACGCGATTGCATGCCCCCCGCGCTAGCGGATATAGAAGCGGGCAAGCCGATTCTCGGCTGACGAGATAGCGCGTGGAGCCGGCAGGCTGGCCCATGCCGGCGATTGAGGACGTCCGCGCGCGCGGGCGTTTCCGCGTTTCAGGATTGACCGCACGATGAATTCCGCAGAAGAACCGGAAGAACCGGCATCCGCCGCAGGCGGCAAAAGGCAGCTTCTGCGCGTCTGGCTTCCGCTTCTGGCGCTTTCCGTCCTTCTCGTGGTTCTGATGCAGCTCGTGGCGCTGCCGGCATCGCTGCTGCTCGGCCCCATGCTGGCGGCGATCGCGATCGTGTTTTCCGGGCGGCGGATCACCATGCCGCGCCTGCCGTTCAACCTGGCGCAGGGCGTGCTCGGCTGCCTGATCGCGCAGACCATGACATGGCCGGTGCTGCAGGAGATCGCCGCCGACTGGATGATCTTCGTCGCCGGCGTGCTCTCCGTGGTGTTTGCCAGCATCGCGATCGGCTGGATGCTGGCGCGCTATCAGGTGTTGCCCGGCACCACCGCGATCTGGGGCGCGTTTCCGGGCGCGGCGAGCGTGATGACGCTGATGTCCGCCTCGTTCGGGGCCGACATGCGGCTCGTCGCCTTCATGCAATATACCCGGGTCGTCATCGTCACCCTCATCGCCGCCACCTTCGCGCGGTTCTATACCGGGGGCGCAGCGGAAACGGCCGTGCCGGTCTATTGGTTCGCAGAGCCGCAATGGGGCCCGCTTGCCCAGACGCTCGCCCTGATCCTTGTCGGCGTGTTCTTCGGCCGCTGGCTGAAGCTTCCGGCCGGGCCTATGCTGTCGACGGTGATCGCCGGCTCGGTGTTGAACGTCACTGGCATGATCGAGATCGAGCTGCCGCAGATCCTGCTCGCCATCGCCTATGCCACGCTCGGCTGGGGCATCGGCGCGCGGTTCGATCGCGCGGTGATCGTCGATGCCGGCCGCGCCATGCCGCGCGTCATCGCCTCGATCCTCGCGCTGGTCGCGATCTGCGGCCTGCTTGCGGCGCTCCTCGTCTGGCTCACGGGCATTGATCCGCTGTCGGCCTATCTCGCCACCAGCCCCGGCGGGGCGGATTCGATCGCCGTCATCTCCGCCTCCACCGATGTCGACGTCGCCTTCGTGATGTCGATGCAGATCGCGCGGTTCTTCTTCGTGATGGCGCTCGGGCCGATCCTCGCCAAATTCGTGGCGGCGCGAAGCCGGTTCTGACGCAATTTTCGATTGTCCGCCGCCCGCTGCCGGGTTAGCCTTCGCCAACGATAACAGCTGCGACGGAGGACAGATCATGTGCACGCGGATTTTCTACGAGACCGGAACCTCAACCTACATCACCGGCCGCTCGATGGACTGGCGCGACGTGACCATGCAATCCGACCTCTGGGTGTTTCCGCGCGGGCTTGCCCGCGATGGCGGGGTGGGCGAGGGCTCGGCCACATGGACCTCGAAATACGGCTCGGTGATCGTCGCGATCTACAATCTCGCCACCTCCGACGGCATGAACGAGGCGGGCCTTGCCGGCAACATGCTCTATCTGGTGGAATCGTCCTATGGCGATCCGGCCGCGCGCGGCAAACCGCTGATCTCGGTCGGCGCCTGGCTGCAATACATGCTCGACAATTTCGCGACCGTTGCGGAAGCAGCAGACGCCATGGCCGGCGACCCGCTGACGGTGATCACCGGCGAGGCGCCGAACGGCGCGCCGGCGACCGTGCATCTGGCGCTCTCCGATGCCTCCGGCGACAGCGCGATCTTCGAATTCGTCGGCGGCAAGCTCACCATCCACCACGGCCGCGACTACAGGGTGATGACCAATTCGCCGACCTATGACCAGCAGCTTGCGATCAACTCCTACTGGAACCTTGTCGGCGGCAAGAGCTTCCTGCCCGGCACGGTGAACGCCGCCGACCGCTTCGCCCGCGCCAGCTACAACCTGAAATCCGCAACGCCGCTCAAGGACCGCCGCGCGGCACTCGCCTCCGTGTTCTCGCAGGTGCGCGCGATCTCGACCCCGCTCGGCATGTCCGACCCCGAAAAACCCAACATCGCCTCCACCCTCTGGCGCACCGTCGCCGAACACGACCACCGCCGCTACTATTTCGACTCCGTCATCAACCCGTCGATGTTCTGGGTCGATCTTGCGGATTTCGATCTTTCCGAGGGGGCTCCGGCGAAGACGCTGGGGCTGAACGATCCGGCCCTGCCGGGCGGGGATGTCGCGGGGCTGATGAAAGAGGCGGCGCCGTTTGAGTTTCTGGTGCCGTGAGGGCTTTGGTCGGCCTACCAAAGCATGAGGATATCGTTTATATAATAGCTTGATCAGTTATATTTGGCGTCAAGGAGCGTTTAATGGTCAGACATGTGAAAAAAGGTCAGCATGTAGTTCCCAACGGCGGCAAATGGAGTGTGAGAACGTCAGGTGCAGAACGAGCAAGCAAAACATTCTCAACGCAGCAAGAGGCGATTGATAACGCTCGTGAAAAAGCCCGGAAGCAAGGAACAGAGCTTTATATTCACGGAAGGGACGGGCGTATCCGCGAGCGCAGTTCTTTCGGGAAGGATCCATTTCCACCGAAAGGTTGAGCATGGCAGTCTCGCCATTTGAAAAATCTGTATTCATCAACTGTCCATTTGACGAGGCCTATGCGCCGCTTCTTGAGGCGGCGCTCTTTTGTATTGTTTATTTTGGCTTTGTTCCGCGACTGGCTACTGAGCGTTTGGAAGCGGGCGAGAACAGACTCGACAAAATTATCGAGCTGATGCGTAATTCACAATATTCCATTCATGATCTTTCACGTTGTCGAGCGCGTGAAGTCGACGAATGTTTTCGAATGAATATGCCGTTTGAATATGGCGCCGATTTGGGGCTGAGACGAAGCGGGAGCGGGTCGCTACATCTTAAAAAATTTCTCATATTCGAGCGTGATGCTTACGACTTGAAGGCAGCTCTTTCGGATGCAGCGGGGCAGGATGTTGCTTTTCATCGCGATGATTATGAATTGGTGATAAAGCACGTTCGCGACTTCTTTAAAGTTGAGGCGGCGCTTGCCAATGTCTCTGGTCCTGCTTTGATCAAAGCCGACTATGAGACATTTCTGGGTTGGATGACGGAAAAAAAGATATACGAGGGACATTCAGAAAAGGAAGCACTGAATCTCCCTACCAGTGAGCGTCTTGAGGAGATGCGAAACTGGATTCAAGCGGGGAATCCAGAACGTTTCATTGTTGCCGGCTGAATTGTCGACACATATAGGCTGCGCCTGTAAAAAACCGGCGTTGCCGCCGGCCTAGTATTTTTTACTCTTCCAATAGTCCCAGTCCCTTACTCCGCAGCCTCCGCATACTCACTCATCGGCGGGCACGCACACACCAGGTTCCGATCCCCATAGACATTGTCCACGCGGTTGACCGGCGGCCAGTATTTGTCGACGCGGAAGGCGCCGGGGGGGAAGCAGGCTTGTTCGCGGGAGTACGAATGGGTCCATTCGCCGACGAGATCTTCCACCGTGTGCGGGGCGTTCTTCAGCGGGTTGTCGTCCCGGTCGGCGCGGCCTTCCTCGATTTCGGTGATCTCGGCGCGGATCGCGATCAGGGCGTCACAGAAGCGGTCCAGCTCGGCCTTGGTCTCCGATTCCGTCGGCTCGATCATCAGCGTGCCGGGGACGGGGAAGCTCATCGTGGGCGCATGGAAGCCGCAGTCGATCAGGCGCTTGGCGATATCGTCGACGGAGACGTCGGCGCTATCCTTCAGCGGGCGCGTGTCGATGATGCATTCATGCGCGACGCGGCCCCTGTCCGACTTGTAGAGCACCGCGTAGGACCCCTTCAGCCGGGCGGCGATGTAGTTGGCGTTGAGGATCGCCACGCGGGTTGCCTGCGTCAGCCCTTCGCCGCCCATCATCAGGCAGTAGCTCCAGGAGATCGGCAGGATCGAGGGCGAGCCGAACGGGGCGGCCGAGACCGCGCCGCCGTCCGCATCCGTTGCCGGATTGCCGGGCAGGTGCGGGGCCAGATGCGCCTTGACGCCGATCGGCCCCATGCCCGGCCCACCGCCGCCATGCGGTATGCAGAAGGTCTTGTGCAGGTTCAGGTGGCTGACATCCGAGCCGATATCGCCCGGCCGCGACAGGCCGACCATCGCGTTCATGTTGGCGCCGTCGAGATAGACCTGGCCGCCATGTTCGTGGGTGATGTCGCAGACTTCCGATACCGTCGCCTCGAACACGCCATGGGTCGAGGGGTAGGTGATCATGCACGCTGCCAGCTCGGCGGAATACTGCTCGGCCTTGGCGCGGAAATCGTCGAGGTCGATATCGCCATTGTCGCGCGATTTCACCGGCACGACCTTCATGCCCGCAAGCTGGGCGGAGGCCGGGTTGGTGCCGTGCGCGGACGTCGGGATCAGGCAGATGTTGCGGTGGCCCTCGCCATTCGCCCGGTGATAGCGGCGGATCGTCAGAAGCCCGGCATATTCGCCCTGCGCGCCCGAGTTCGGCTGCATCGAGAAGGCGTCATAGCCGGTGATCTGGCAGAGCTTTTCCGACAGATCGGCGATCATCTCGCGATAGCCGGCCGTCTGGCTTTCCGGCGCGAAGGGATGAATGTCGGCGAATTCCGGCCAGGTGATCGGCAGCATCTCGACCGTGGCATTGAGCTTCATCGTGCAGGAGCCGAGCGGGATCATCGCCCGGTCGAGCGCCAGATCGCGGTCGGCGAGGCGGCGCATATAGCGGGTCATCTCGCTTTCGGCGCGGTTCATGTGGAAGATCGGATGCGTCATGTAAGCGCTTGTCCGCAAAAGGCTTTGCGGCAGGCGGTAATCGGCTTCGAACTCCGCGATCGAGAACTTGCCGCCGAAGGCATCCCAGACGGCTTCGACATGGGCCGGCCGCGTGCGCTCGTTGACGGAGATGCCAAGCTTGGTGTCGCCGACCTTCCTCAGATTGATGCCGTTTTCGACGGCGTTCTTCATGATCAGGCTCTGGAACGCGCCGACCTCGACCGTGACGGTGTCGAAGAAGGTTTCCGGCTCCACGGTGAAGCCGAGCGCCTCGAGGCCCTTCGCCAGCAGCACGCCCTTGCGGTGCACCTGCTGGGCGATCGCCTTCAGCCCGTCCGGGCCGTGGAACACGCCATACATCGAGGCCATGACGGCGAGCAGCACCTGGGCGGTGCAGATGTTCGACGTCGCCTTTTCGCGGCGGATATGCTGTTCGCGGGTCTGCAGCGCCAGACGATAGGCGCGGTTGCCGCGGCTATCGACCGAGACGCCGACGAGACGGCCGGGCATGGAGCGCTTGTAGGCATCCTTGACGGCCATATAGGCGGCATGCGGACCGCCATAACCGAGCGGAACGCCGAAGCGCTGCGACGAGCCGATGGCAATATCGGCATCCATTTCGCCCGGTGATTTCAGAAGCGTCAGCGCCAGCGGATCGGCGGCGATGGTGGCAATCGCTTGGGCCTCGTGCAGATCGGCAATGACGCCGGTGAAGTCGCTCACATGGCCATAGGTGCCGGGATACTGGAAGATCGCGCCGAAGACGGCGTCGGGTTTCAGGTCTTCGAAGGGGTTGCCGACGATGACATCCCAGCCGAGCGGTTCGGCGCGGGTCTTGATCAGGGCGATCGTCTGCGGATGGCAGTTTTCGTCGACGAAGAAGGCGGTCGCCTTGGATTTCGCCACGCGGTTCGCCATCGCCATGGCTTCGGCGGCGGCGGTCGCCTCGTCGAGCAGCGAGGCGTTGGCGATGTCGAGGCCGGTGAGGTCGGCCATCATCGTCTGGAAGTTCAGGAGCGCCTCGAGGCGGCCTTGGGAAATTTCCGGCTGATAGGGCGTGTAGGCGGTGTACCAGGCCGGGTTTTCCAGAATGTTGCGCTGGATCACCGGCGGCGTGATGGTGGCGTTGTAGCCCTGGCCGATCATCGAGACGAGCGGCCTGTTCTTGTTGGCGGTCTCGCGCAGCTTGTCGAGCGCCTCGCGCTCGGTCATCGGCGCGCCCCAGACTAGCGGCTCCTGCTGGCGGATTTCGGCCGGCACGGTGTCGTCGATCAGCGCGTCGAGACTGTCATAACCGATCGTCTCCAGCATCGCCTCCATTTCGGCAGGCGAGGGGCCGATATGGCGGCGGTTGGCGAAGTCGTAGGGCTGGTAGTCGGTGAACTGGAATTCCGAAGGCGTCGTCATCAGGCGATGAACTCCTTATAGGCCGCTTCGTCCATCAGCGCGTCGGCATCGGCGGGGTTGGCGAGCTTCAGCTTGAAGAACCAGCCATCGCCCATCGGCGCGGAGTTGACGAGCTCGGGATTGTCGACGATCGCCTGGTTGACCTCGGTGATCTCGCCATCGAGCGGACAAAAGACGTCGGAAGCGGCCTTGACCGATTCGACGGTCGCGGCATCGTCATTCTTGGAGAAGGTCGCGCCCACCTCGGGCAGTTCGACGAAGACGAGGTCGCCGAGTTGTTCGGCGGCATGGGCGGTAATGCCCACGGTGGCGACATCGCCCTCGATCTTCAGCCATTCATGTTCTTCGGTAAATTTGATGGTCATTGACAGTGTTCCCGCTGATTAGCGCTTGTAGGTGGGTGTAACGAAAGGCATGTCGGCGATGGTGACGGGCAGGTACTTGCCCCGCACCTCGGCGAAAATCGTGGTGCCGATGGCGGCGTGTTCGGCGGATACATACCCCATGGCGACGGGGCTTTCGGCGGAAGGGCCGAAGCCGCCGGAGGTGACGTGGCCGAGTTCATGCTCGCCGGCGTCATCGGCAAAGAGCTTCGCCGGCGCGCGCACCGGGGCGCGGCCCTCGGGCTTCAGGCCGACGCGCTTGCGGCGCACGCCGTCCTCAAGCTGACGGAATATCCGCTCCTGGCCGGGAAAGCCGCCGCCCCGGATGCCGCCTGGCCGGCGCGCCTTCTGGATGGCCCAGACGAGCGCCGCCTCGACCGGCGTGGTGGTTTCGTCGATGTCGTTGCCATAGAG
Source organism: Martelella sp. AMO21009 (assembly GCF_053484295.1). Lineage (NCBI taxonomy): Bacteria > Pseudomonadati > Pseudomonadota > Alphaproteobacteria > Hyphomicrobiales > Aurantimonadaceae > Martelella > Martelella sp. AMO21009. Next base: position 45,782 of record NZ_JBAKFR010000005.1, on the reverse strand, counting down.
GCAGAGCCCGGCTTCGAGCCTGAGCGAATCGCGCGCGCCAAGGCCGATCGCCTCGCAATCCTCATGCGCCAGCAGCGCGCGGGCGAGTTCCTCGGCCTTGTCGGCCGGCACCGAGATCTCGAAGCCATCCTCGCCGGTATAGCCGGAGCGGGAGATGACGACGGTGACGCCGAGGACCTCGCAGGCGCGAACATCCATGAATTTCATCTCCGTCACCGCCGGGCAGAGCGGCGCGAGCACACCCTCCGCCTTCGGGCCCTGCAGCGCCAGCAGCGCCTTTTCCTCGAAGAAGGCCTCGACATTGCAGAGGTCGGAAAGGTGCGCCTTCATATGGGCGAGATCGGCAGCCTTGCAGGCGGCGTTGACGATCACCAGAAGGTGGTCGCCGCGATTGGCGACCATCAGATCGTCGAGAATGCCGCCGTCGTCATTGGTGAAGAAGGCATAGCGCTGGCGGCCCGCCTTCAGCCCGGCGATATCCACCGGCACCAGCTTTTCCAGCGCCAATGCCGCATCGGCAAGATTGCCGGAAATCGGCTTCAGCCAGACCTGCCCCATATGCGAGACATCGAAAAGGCCGGCCTTTTGCCGGGTATGGAGATGTTCTTTGAGAACGCCCATCGGATATTGAACCGGCATGTCGTAGCCGGCAAACGGCACCATGCGGGCGCCGAGCTCCAGATGAAGCGCGTGAAGCGGGGTCTGTTTCAACGGTTCTTGCGAGACCACGAGATTGCCTCCGGATTGCGTCTTTCCCAGAAAAACGCCGGCTCAAGGGTCGACGTTCCAAAGAACGCCGAAGCGAATGAGCCCCCTCTGTCCCGTTTGCCTGAGATTATTATCCCTTCGGCCAGCCACAGCGAACCGCGACCTCGTCTCCAGAGTTCAGAACCTCGCGCTGGTCCTTTTGCCTGAGAGTTTCCGGGGCGGTTGCTCCTTCGGCACCACTGATCGTGGCTTCTCCCAGCGCGATACGACATGGATTATCCGGTATGCGGCGCAATTTGCAAGGGGGAAGCGTGTTGCAGGTGCGAAATCCACTGTCGGGAAGCCTCGCTGATGAGTCATGCTCGTGCTTGACACGAGCATCCAGGCCGCACGGAGAATGCCGCCTGGACCCTCGGGTCAAGCCCGAGGGTGACCCGAGTGGGGTGTGAAAGGCCGCAAACCATCGCACGACCACGCCTTAGACACCTGTTGCAGCCTTCAAACTTCCGGCTTCCCGAAACGAAAGACTTGCCATCCGCGTTTTGCCGCATTAGCTGAAACATCATGCCAGAGTTTAAGACAACCCGCCACGTCAGCCATTCCGCCGATCGCATGCTTGATCTGGTTGCAGACGTCGAACGCTATCCCGAATTCCTGCCGCTGTGCGAGGCGCTGACCGTGCGCTCCTCGCGCGAGAAGGACGGCAAGACGCTGCTGATCGCCGACATGACCGTCGGCTACAAGGGCATCCGCGAGAGCTTCACTACCCAGGTGCTGCTGAACCAGGCCGAGCGCAAGATCGATGTCAGCTATGTCGACGGGCCGTTCCGCTTTCTCGACAATCGCTGGCGGTTCGAGCCGGAAGGCGAGGGCGCCTGCGCCGTTGAATTCTATATCAATTACGAGTTCAAGAACCGGATCCTGGGCGCGATGATGGGCTCGATGTTCGAGCGGGCGTTCCGCAAGTTTTCCGAGGCCTTCGAGGCGCGGGCGGACGAAATCTACGCCTGAATCAGACCTTCCAGCATGCCAAGCGCCGTCTGCACGGTGGCAAGCCTGATGCCGTGGCGGCCGATATCGCCGTAGCGGCTTTCGATATGGTGCAGGTGCCCCCGGCGATCGCGCGCGGCGAGGTGGACGAGACCGACCGGCTTTTCCGGGCTGCCGCCAGACGGGCCAGCGATGCCGGTGACCGCGACCGCCAGATCAGCTCCGGAGCGCAGCAGCGCGCCCGCCGACATCTGCAGCGCCGTCTCGCGCGAGACAGCGCCATGGGCCTCCAGCGTGCGGGCGCTGACGCCCAGCATCTCCATCTTCGCTTCATTGGAATAGGTAATGTAGCCGCGATCGACGACCGCCGAGGAGCCGGCGATATCCGTAAGCGCTGCGACCACCAGCCCGCCGGTGCAGGATTCGGCGGTGGCGATGGTGAGGCCGGCGGCCTTGCAATGTTCGATCAGCGTGCGGGCGCGTTCGGTGATATCGGCGTCGATCATGTCACATTTCCATAGTTCACGCTGGCTGTGGCGATAGCCGCGATGCCTTCGCGGCGGCCGACAAAGCCTATGGTCTCGTTGGTGGTGGCCTTGACCGAGCAGCGGGCGAGATCGATGCCGAGGCAGACCGCGATATTCTCGCGCATGGCAAGGCGATGCGGCCCCACCTTCGGCGCTTCCGCGATCAGGGTGACGTCGGCATTGAGAATCACGCCGCCATGTTCGAGCACGATCTTCGCGGCATGAGCCAGGAAGATGTGCGAAGCAGCGCCTTTCCACTGCGGATCGGATGGCGGGAAATGATCACCGATATCGCCTTCGCCGCAGGTGGCAAGCAGTGCGTCGGTCAGCGCGTGGAAGGCAACATCGGCATCGGAATGGCCGGAAAGCGCCATGTCATGCGGTATCTTGACGCCGCAGAGTGTGACGCCGTCGCCTGGCACCAGTTGATGAACATCATAGCCATTGCCCGTGCGGATATCGGCGATCAGGGTGCGCGACAGCTTCTCGTCGGCCATGGCAATGTCTCTCCTGTAGGTCAGCTTCACATTGTCGGCGAGCCCGTCCACCAGCCGCACCGGAAGACCGGCCCATTCGGCGATGCCGGCGTCATCGGTGAAATCGGTGAGGCCCTCGGCGGCCGCCTTGCGATGGGCGTCACAAATGAGCGGAAAGCTGAAGGCCTGCGGGGTCTGGGCGGCATAAAGGCCGGCGCGCGAGACGGTGGCGCCGACATTGCCGTCACTATCCGCCTTCTTCAGCGTATCGGCAACGGCCACGGCCGGAAGGACCGCGGCGTGGCCAGCATTGAGCGCATCGGACACCCGCTCAAGCAGAGCGGCATCGAAGAAGGGGCGGACGGCGTCATGGATCAGGACATGGCTCGGCGCATTGGCCGCGAGCGCCTCGAGGCCGTTAAGGACGGACTGCTGCCGTGTCACGCCGCCGTGGACGAAGCGGATGCCGACGTGGTTCGTCAGGTGAGAAAGCGCTTCGGCAAACAGGGCCTCGTCGTCCGGGTGAATGACGACCACGATGCCGGCTGTCGCTCCGCCCCATGCGGCAAATTCACGCAAGGTGTGGGCGATCACCGGCATGCCGCCGATCAGGCGATACTGTTTCGGCCCTTCCTCAGGCACGCCGGCGCGTTCGCCGCGTCCGGCGGCAACCACGACCACCCCTGGATTGTAGCTTTCACCTGCTGCCATGTTCGGCTAGAACCTGCGTGTTGATTCCTGTTGGCCGGAACTTACCCGGATTGACCCAATTTTCCAGCATCTGCCTAAATTTTGTAAGGCGCCAGCGAAAACGCTTGGCAAGGATTGGCGTCTTGTCTAAAAATAGGGCAACGTGATGTGCTGCATGAAAGATAGCCATTTGCCTCACCGCAATCTCTCTGATTCCTTTCGGATCGGCCAGATCGAGATCCGCAACCGGGTGATTCTGGCGCCGATGTCGGGCGTCACCGATCTGCCGTTTCGCGCGCTTGCATGGCGGCATGGCGCGGGGCTCGTGGTGACGGAGATGATCGCAAGCCGCGAGCTGACGTTCAACACCGCCGAAAGCTGGGTTCGGCTGCGCGGCGCGGGGCTGAAGCCGCATATGGTGCAGCTCGCCGGGCGCGATCCGCATTACATGGCGGAGGCGGCGCGGATCGCCGAGGCCAACGGCGCGGATATCATCGACATCAACATGGGATGCCCGGCCAAGAAGGTTGTCGGCGGCTATACCGGATCGGCGCTGATGCGCGAGCCCGAGCGGGCGCTCGAAATCATCGAGGCGACGGTGGGCGCGGTCAACGTGCCGGTCACGGTCAAGATGCGGCTCGGCTGGGACCATGACAGCATCAACGCGCCCTATCTGGCAAAGCGCGCCGAAGAAGCCGGAGTCCAGGCAATCACCGTCCACGGCCGCACCCGCATGCAGTTCTACAAGGGCGAAGCCGACTGGCAGGCGATCGAGCGCGTTGCCGATGTCGTTTCCGTTCCCTTCATCGCCAATGGCGATATCGAAGGCCGGGAAGACGCAGCGTATCTTTTGTCGCGACCCGGCATCACGGCCGTGATGGTCGGTCGGTCGTGTCAGGGCCGTCCCTGGCATGCCGGTTATCTGGCGGGCCGGAACGAACCCGCTTTTGGCGAAAAGGCGCGGATCGCGATCGAGCATTATCAGGCCATGATCGGCTTCTACGGTCCCGCCGTCGGCGTCCGTCACGCGCGCAAGCATCTCGGCTGGTACCTTGAGCGGCTTGCGCCCGGCATCGGCGCGGAGGCGCGGTCCTCGATCATGACCGCCGACGACCCGGATTTCGTGTCAGCGCAGCTTGCCGCCATCTTCGAACACGCATCGCCCGAAAGGAAAGCGGCATGAATTCCGTCATCGGCAATGGCAGCCAGCGCCTCGGCGCGGAAGCCGTCGCTCTTCAGGTTCTGAACGCGATTCAAAACCCCGTCGTGCTGGTCGAGGAGGATGGCCGCATCTCCTATACCAACTGGGAGGCGGAGGTTTTCTTCGGTGCCAGCGCATCACACCTGTCGCGCAAGACGCTGTCCGATTTCATTCCCTTCGACAGCCCGCTTCTGGCGCTGATCGCGCAGGTGCGCGAGCGTCGCGCGCCGGTCAACGAATATCGCGTCGACCTGTCCTCACCGCGCCTTGGGCAGGACAAGCTGGTGGACATCTATGTCGCGCCGGTGGGCGAGGAGGGGGCGGTGGTCCTCGTCTTCCAGGTCCGCTCCATGGCCGACAAGATCGACCGGCAGCTTGTGCATCGCGCCGCCGCGCGCTCGGTGACCGGGCTCGCCTCGATGCTCGCCCACGAGATCAAGAACCCGCTGTCGGGCATTCGCGGCGCGGCCCAGCTTCTGGAAACCAATGCCAGCGACGACGACCGGGCGCTGACCCGGCTGATCTGCGATGAATCGGACCGGATCGTCTCGCTGGTCGACCGGATGGAGGTGTTTTCCGACGAGCGGCCGATCGACCGGGTGCCGCTTAACATCCATTCCGTGCTCGATCATGTGAAGGCGGTCGCCAAGGCCGGTTTTGCCCGCAACATCAAGATCACCGAGGAATACGATCCCTCGCTGCCGCAGGTCTTCGCCAATCGCGACCAGATGGTTCAGGTGTTCCTCAATCTGATCAAAAACGCATCGGAAGCCGTGGGCGACAAGCCGGATGGCGAAATCATCCTGACCTCGGCCTATCGTCCCGGCATCCGCATGTCGGTTGCCGGCACACGGGAGAAGATTTCGCTGCCGCTGGAGTTCTGCGTGCAGGACAATGGCCCCGGCGTGCCGGCCGACCTGATGCCGCATCTGTTCGATCCGTTCATCACCACCAAGCCGAACGGCACCGGCCTCGGCCTTGCGCTGGTCGCCAAGATCATCGGCGGTCATGGTGGCATCATTGAGTGCGAGAACATGAACGGCCGCACCACCTTCCGCATCCTCATGCCGGTCTCGAAAGACGTATTGCCGCTGCCGCCGGAGATGGCCAGCCCGAATATGGATACATGACATGACAGCTACGATCCTTGTTGCCGATGACGACGCGGCGATCCGCACCGTGCTGAACCAGGCGCTGAGCCGGGCCGGTTATGACGTCCGCATCACCTCGAACGCCGCCACGTTGTGGCGCTGGGTCTCCGCCGGCGAGGGCGATCTGGTGCTGACCGATGTGGTGATGCCCGATGAAAACGCCTTCGACCTTCTGCCGCGCATCAAGAAATCGCGACCCGAACTGCCAGTGATCGTCATGAGCGCGCAGAACACCTTCATGACGGCGGTGCGCGCCTCGGAGAAGGGCGCCTATGATTATCTGCCGAAGCCTTTCGACCTGACGGAGCTGATCGCGATCGTCGGCCGCGCCCTGTCGGAACCGAAGCGCAAGCCGGCCAAGCTCGGCGACGACATGCAGGACGGCATGCCGCTTGTCGGCCGCTCGGCGGCGATGCAGGAAATCTACCGGGTGCTGGCTCGCCTGATGCAGACCGACCTGACGCTGATGATCACCGGCGAATCCGGCACCGGCAAGGAACTGGTGGCCCGTGCGCTGCATGATTACGGAAAGCGCCGCAACGGGCCGTTCGTTGCGATCAACATGGCGGCGATCCCGCGCGATCTGATCGAATCGGAGCTTTTCGGCCACGAGAAGGGCGCTTTCACCGGCGCGCAGACGCGGTCTTCCGGCCGGTTCGAGCAGGCCGAGGGCGGCACGCTGTTTCTGGACGAAATCGGCGATATGCCGATGGATGCGCAGACAAGGCTTCTGCGCGTGCTGCAGCAGGGCGAATACACCACCGTCGGCGGGCGCACGCCGATCCGCACCGATGTCCGGATCGTGGCGGCGACCAACAAGGATCTGAAGCAGTCGATCAATCAGGGCCTGTTCCGCGAAGACCTCTACTATCGCCTCAACGTCGTGCCGCTGCGCCTGCCGCCGCTGCGTGAACGGGCGGAGGATATCGGCGATCTGGTGCGCCACTTCGTCAATGAGGGCGAGGTCGAGGGGCTTGGCGGCAAGCGCTTCGAGCAGCAGGCGCTGGACGCGATGAAATCCTACGCCTGGCCGGGCAATGTCCGCGAACTGGAAAACCTCGTCCGCCGCCTGATGGCGCTCTATCCGCAGGAAGTGATCACCCGCGAGATCGTGGAACAGGAATTGCAGGCCGATCAGCCGGAAGCGCCCGCCGAGGGTACATCGGTCAGGAACGGCATGCCAACCATCGCCCAGGCGGTGGAAGAAAACATGCGCACCTATTTCGCCGGCTTCGGCGACGGACTGCCGCCCTCCGGCCTTTACGAGCGGGTGCTGAATGAGGTTGAGTATCCGTTGATCCTGGCGGCGCTGACGGCCACGCGCGGCAACCAGATCCGCGCCGCCGACCTTCTCGGCCTCAACCGCAACACGCTGCGCAAGAAGATCCGCGAACTCGGCGTCTCGGTCTATCGCAGCTCCCGCAGTTCCTGACGCTGCGAGCCGCCGGTTGCAGCTTTCCGTTGCAATTGTGCCACAATCTGTTGCATATCCTCCTCATAAGGGAAACGCGCGAGTCGGCATGACGGCTTGCGTTCACCCGCTCCATGGGCGGTGCATGATGATGGGCCGGCCCTGACAAGAAGGGCGATAATGACTGCAGAGGGCAGCATGGCGGAGACGCACTCCGTCCATCAGGAGGGGAGCCACGATGGCGCGCCATACGGGCGCGGCGGCGCGCGGGCTATTCTCAGATCGCCCGGCATGTTCGTTGTCAGCGGCGCGCTGATCACCGCTTTCCTGTCGCTTTTCATTCTGCTGGGCCTGACGCCGATCAAGCCTACCGGCAAGGTGGTGATCGCGCTGGTGGCGACCAACTCCCTGTTCGTCATCGCCATGGCCTTCCTGATAGGGCGGGAGGTCAGCCACCTGCTGAAGGCCCGAAGACGCGGCCGGGCGGCGGCCCAGCTTCATATCCGCATCGTGGCGCTGTTTTCGATCGTCGCGATCACGCCCGCCATTCTGGTCGCGATCTTCGCCACGCTGACGCTCAATGCCGGGCTCGATCGCTGGTTTGCGCTCAGGACCCAGTCCATCGTTCAGTCCTCGCTGAATGTGGCGCAGGCCTATATGATGGAGAATGCCAGCTACCTGCAGGGCCAGACGCTGTCCATGGGCAACGATCTGGAGCGCAATCGCTCGCTCTATCTGCTCGACCGGCGGGGATTTTCGGACCTGATGACGCGGCAGGCGCGGGGACGCGGCCTGCTCGGCGCCTCGCTGGTGCGCGCGGATGGCAGCGTCATCGTCGAGGCCGATCTCGGCGACGACAAGCCGCTGCCTGATATTCCGAAGGACGCGCTGGAGAAGGCCGCTGCCGGCACGCCGACGCTGATCCCGCCGGGCGACACCAATCTGGTCGGCGCGATCATCGCACTTGAAGCAATACCCGACAGCCTGCTCTACACCGTCCGCGCCGTCGATCCGACCGTGATGGGCGCGATGCGGATGATCGAGGACAACGTCTCCGAATACAGTTCGATGGAGGAAGGCCGGGTTTCGATCCAGGTCGCCTTCGCCGTGCTCTATCTCGGTTTCGCGCTGATCGTTCTGCTCGCCGCGATCTGGACTGGCATCGCGGTCGCCGACCGCATCGTGCTGCCGATCCGCATGCTGATAGGGGCCGCGGACCAGGTCGCCTCCGGCGACATGAAGGTTGCCGTGCCGGTGCGCTCCATCGACGGCGATGTCGGCAGGCTTTCCAGCACGTTCAACAAGATGGTCGCCGAAATCCGCGAACAGCAGCGCGAGATTCTGGTGGCCAAGGACGAGGTCGATGACCGCCGTCGGTTTATCGAGGCGGTGCTTTCCGGCGTGACCGCCGCGGTGATCGGCGTCGATGAAAACCGAATGGTGACGATCGTGAACGTCTCCGCAGGCGAGCTTCTGGCGGCACGTGACGACGAATTGCTCGGTCGCAGGCTGGAGGAGATATCGCCTGAGATCGATCTGGTGATGACCGCCGCCATGCGGCGCAGCCGGCAGAACTTCCGCCAGCAGATCAATCTCGTGCGGCTTGGCAAGGAACGTACGCTTTCGGTTCAGGTGACGCGCGAGGATTCGCGTGATGGTTCGAACGCCTATGTCATCACGCTTGATGACATCACCGACCTCATCATTGCCCAGCGCTCAACCGCCTGGGCCGATGTGGCGCGGCGCATCGCCCACGAGATCAAGAACCCGCTGACCCCGATCCAGCTTTCGGCGGAACGGATCAAGCGGCGCTTCGGGCGGAAGATCGAGGACGAGGAAGATCGCAAGGTCTTCGATCAGTGTACTGATACAATCGTCCGTCAGGTGGGCGACATCGGCCGCATGGTGGACGAGTTCTCCTCCTTCGCCCGCATGCCAAAGCCGTCCAAGACGCAAGGCGACCTGCGCACGATCCTTTCCGACGCGATTTTCCTGCTGGAAATGGGCCGCACCGACGTGACCTTCCTGCGCGATCTTGGCGACGAGCCGCTAACGGGCCTGTTTGACGATCGCATGCTGGGCCAGGCCTTCGGAAATCTGATCAAGAACGCCGTCGAAGCCATTGAAGCGGTTCCAACAAATGAGTTCGACGGCGAGCGCAAGATACTGGTGCGTGCCGCGCATGACGAAACCCGTGATCGCTACGTCATAGACTTCATCGACAACGGCAAGGGACTACCGGTCGAAAATCGCCACATGATCCTTGAGCCATACATCACCATGCGCGAAAAGGGGACCGGCCTTGGTCTCGCGATCGTTCGCAAGATCATCGAGGAGCATGGCGGCAAACTCGAACTGCATGATGCGCCGCAAGACTTCGCCGGCGGGCGAGGGGCGATGATCCGCGTTGAACTGCCGCATATCCACGACGGCGAGCGCCAGGAAACGGACAAGGAGAAACAAGATGGCCTCTGATATTCTTGTCGTCGACGACGAAGCCGATATCCGCGATATCGTATCGGGCATCCTGTCCGACGAGGGACACGAAACCCGCGTCGCGCATGACAGCGACAGCGCGCTGGCGGCGATCGCCGACCGGGTTCCGCGCCTGATCTTCCTTGACATCTGGATGCAGGGAAGCCGGCTCGACGGGCTGGCGCTGCTGGAGGAAATCAAGTCGCGCTATGCCGATCTGCCGGTGGTCATGATCTCCGGCCATGGCAATATCGAAACCGCCGTTTCCTCGATCAAGCGCGGCGCGTTCGATTTCATCGAAAAGCCGTTCAAGGCCGACCGGCTGGTTCTGATCGCCGAACGCGCGCTGGAAAATTCGCGCCTGAAGAACGAGGTGCAGGAACTCAAGCGCAAGAGCGGCGACCCGGAAGAACTCGTCGGCTCTTCGCTGCTGGTCTCGCAACTGCGCCAGATGGTGGACAAGGTCGGCCCCACCAACTCCCGCGTGATGATCTTCGGGCCCTCCGGCTCCGGCAAGGAGGTCGTGGCCCGGCTGATGCACAAGAAGAGCCTGCGCGCCGAGGGCCCGTTCGTGGCGCTGAACGCCGCGGCCATCACGCCTGAAAACATGGAGACAGAGCTTTTCGGGGTGGAAGCGGGCGGCGGACGGACGCGCAAGACCGGCGCGCTGGAACGCGCACATCGCGGCACGCTCTATTTGGACGAGATCGGCGAAATGCCGCTCGAAACCCAGAAGAAGATCCTGCGCGTGCTGGTGGACCAGCAGTTCGAGCGGGTTGGCGGCAGCCGGCGGGTGTCGGTCGATGTCCGCATCCTGTCTTCCACTGCGCTTGATCTTCAGGCGCGTATCCAGGAGGGACAGTTCCGGCAGGACCTGTTTCACAGGCTGGCGGTGGTGCCGGTGCGCATCCCGTCGCTTTCCGAGCGGCGCGAGGATATCCCTTTCCTCGTCGATTTCGTCATGCGCCAGCTTTGCGAGCAGGCCGGCATCCGCCAGCGCTCGATCGGCGATGACGCGATGGCGATATTGCAGGCCCATGACTGGCCGGGCAATATCAGGCAGTTGCGCAACAATCTGGAGCGGTTGCTGATCCTGTCGCGCGAAGAGGATGCGTCCGCGCCGATCTCCGCCGATCTGCTGCCGGCCGATCTTTCCGACGTGTTGCCGCAGATCCAGACCTCGGGTGACGCGCATATCATGACGCTGCCGTTGAGAGAGGCCCGAGAGCGCTTTGAACGCGACTATCTGATGGCGCAGATCAACCGCTTCGGCGGGAACATTTCGCGCACCGCCGAATTTGTCGGGATGGAGCGGTCGGCGCTGCACCGCAAGCTGAAGTCGCTTGGCATTTAAGCCAAAACCGGGCAGATTGCGGCCAACTGAACATACCAAACCCCAGAGGGGTTCTTATGAAAATCATCATCTGCGGCGCTGGCCAGGTCGGTTTCGGCATCGCCGAGCGGCTTTCCCAGGAATATAACGACGTCTCCGTTATCGATACGTCCGCCTCGCTCATCACCGCCATCACCGAGCTTCTGGATGTGCGCGGCTATGTCGGCCACGGTGCCCATCCGGACATGCTGGCCAAGGCCGGCGCCGATCAGGCCGACATGATCATCGCCGTCACGCTGCATGACGAGATCAACATGGTGGCCTGCCAGGTGGCGCATTCGCTGTTCAACGTGCCGACCAAGATCGCCCGCATCCGTTCGCAAAGCTATCTGCATTCGCATTATTCGGACCTGTTTTCGCGCGACCACATGCCGATTGACGTTACGATTTCGCCCGAGGTCGAAGTCGGCAAGATGGTGCTCAGGCGCATTTCCTTCCCCGGCGCCACCGATATCGTGCGGTTCGCCGACGAGAAGATCGCGATGCTCGCCGTTGAATGCAATGACGACTGCCCGGTGCTGAACACGCCGCTCGTCCAGCTCAGCCAGCTTTTTCCGGACCTGAACGCGACGGTGACCGGCATCTATCGCCATGAAGAGGTGATCATTCCGCACTCCACCGATCAGATCCTCGCTGGCGACCTCGTCTATGTGGTGTGCGAACATGAGCATATCCGGCGCACGCTGGCGCTGTTCGGCCATGAGGAACAAGAGGCGCGGCGGATCGTGATTGCCGGCGGCGGCAATATCGGCTTCTTCGTCGCCAAGTCGATCGAGGATCTGCAGCCCAAGACTCGCATCAAGATGATCGAGCAGGACCGCGACAAGGCGGTGGCGGTCTCGGACGCGCTCCACCACGGGATCGTCATCCAGGGTTCGGCGCTCGACCAGAACATCATGGTGCAGGCGGACGTGCCCGACGCCCATCTGATGGTGGCGCTGACCAATAACGACCAGACCAATATCCTGTCCTCGGTGATCGCCAAGCAGCTCGGCTGCAAGTCCAATCTGGCGCTTCTGAACAATCCCTCGTTCCACGACGTCACCAAGTCGCTCGGCATCGATGCCTATATCAATCCGCGCGCTGTCACAATTTCGCGCGTGCTGCAGCATGTGCGCAAGGGCCGCATCCGCTCGGTCTATGCCGTGCAGAAGGGCGCCGCCGAAGTGATCGAGGCGGAGGCGCTGGCGACATCGCCACTGGTCGGCACTCCGTTCCGCGACCTCGACCTGCCCGACGGCATCCGTATTGGCGCGATCTACCGCGGCGAGGATGTGATCCGACCGCATGGCGACCTCAAGATCAAGGCGCATGACCGGGTGATCCTGTTTGCGGCGGCTTCCGCAGTGCGTCACGTCGAGCAGCTTTTCCGGGTTTCGATCCAGTATTTCTGAGCGATCAGGCCTGCCCGCATGGCCCACGAAAAAGGAGTCTCGGCGGCTCATGTTTTTCGCCGTTGCGGAAGCGCCGGTGATTTGCTACCAAAAGTTCATGATCTGTTGCCCTGACGTTTTCGATGGCAACGAAGAGGTGGAACCGGCCCCGGCCGGCAAGAGAAAGAAAGAAGCGGCGCTATGGCGGAACGTTCTCAGAATTTGCAGGATCTTTTTCTCAACACGGTTCGCAAGCAGAAAATTTCCCTGACGATCTTCCTGATCAACGGCGTGAAATTGACCGGCGTGGTGACGTCGTTCGACAATTTCTGTGTTCTGCTGCGCCGTGACGGTCATTCGCAGCTTGTCTACAAGCACGCCATTTCGACGATCATGCCGGGCCAGCCGGTGCAGATGTTCGAAGGCGATGACAACGCTTCCTGATAGGTGAGCTTCCATTTCCGACAATACCCAATTTCCCGAGAGCGAATACGAGAACAGGGATTCCTCCCGCGTTCTCGTGATCGTGCCGGTCATCAAACAGTCGCGGGCCGAGGCCGAACGCACCGCGCTGTCCGCGCGCGCGCCTGAAAGCCGCCTGCAGGAGGCCGAAGGCCTTGCCCGCGCGATCGGGCTCGAGGTTGCGGCCTCCGAAATCGTGACGATCAATGATCCGCGGCCGGCAACCCTGCTTGGAACCGGGAAGATCGAAGAGCTCGATGCCCTGCTGGACGAGAACAATATCGGTCTCGTGGTCGTGGATCACCCACTTTCGCCGGTGCAGCAGCGCAACCTCGAAAAGGCCTGGGTCGCCAAGGTCATCGACCGCACCGGGCTGATTCTCGAAATCTTCGGCGAGCGCGCCTCCACCAAGGAGGGGCGGCTTCAGGTCGAACTCGCCCATCTCAATTACCAGCGCGGCCGTCTGGTCAGAAGCTGGACCCACCTTGAGCGCCAGCGCGGCGGCGGCGGCTTCATGGGCGGCCCCGGCGAAACCCAGATCGAGGCCGACCGGCGGATGCTGCGCGAGCGCATCACCAAGCTCGAACGCGAGCTGGAGCAGGTGGTCCGCACCCGACAGCTTCACCGTTCCAAGCGCAAGAAGGTGCCGCATCCGATTGTGGCTCTCGTTGGCTACACCAATGCCGGCAAGTCGACGCTGTTCAACCGGATCACCGGGGCAGGGGTGCTGGCCGAGGACATGCTGTTTGCGACCCTCGACCCGACGCTACGCCGGATGAAGCTGCCGCATGGGCGCACCGTGATCCTGTCCGATACCGTGGGGTTCATTTCGGACCTGCCGACCCACCTGGTCGCCGCCTTCCGCGCCACGCTGGAAGAGGTGCTGGAAGCGGACCTTATCCTCCACGTCCGCGACATGGCCGATCCCGCCCGCGATGCGCAATCGGCCGATGTGCTACGCATTCTCGGCGAACTCGGCATTGACGAGGCCGAGCAGAATGCCCGCATTCTGGAGGTCTGGAACAAGGTCGATCTGCTGGGTCCGCAAGAACACGATGTGATGATGGCGCGGGCGTCCTCCACCGAAAACGTCATGGCCGTCTCCGCCATTTCCGGCGAGGGCGTCGACGCGCTTGTCGACCGCATCGCCGACCGGCTTGCGGGCGTGCTGACCGAGACCACGATCACGCTCTCGCCCGACCAGCTGCATCTGCTCCCCTGGCTTTACGAACACGCGCTTGTCGACGAACGCCGCGATCTCGAGGACGGCTCCGTCAGCCTCGACCTGCGCCTTGCCGGCGGCGAGGCGCAGCGGCTGGAGAGCATGCTGGCGGAGTGATGCGCTCAGGTTTTGACGGTGATGAGGTCGTGCAAAACCAAAGCCCTCGATATGATGTAATGCGTCGCCTCACCCAATCTCTCCCCTTGAGGGGGAGATTTCGCGAAAGCGACAGAGAGGGTTAACCCTTTCCGATCAGCTCAGAGTGAGCGGTGTTCGCTGCACCCCTCTCTGCCCCTGTCGGGGCATCTCTCCCTCAAGAGGGGAGATTGTTCGGCCGTGTGGCATATTTTGGGGCCCACCTTTAACGGCTAATAGCTGGATAAGTGCCCTCAGCCGCCGGCAAGCTGACGCTCGATGGCCTTGGCGTCCTGCCACAGCGCTTCCATACGTTCCAGCGTCGCTTCGTCGAGGGTCTCGCCGGAGGCATTGAGCGTTTCTTCGATATGATTGAATCGTCGGCGGAATTTCGTGTTGGTGCCGCGCAGCGCCTGTTCGGGATCGGTCTTTGTGTGGCGGGCGAGGTTGACGGCGGCGAAGATCAGGTCGCCGAGCTCGTCGGAAATGCGGGATTTGTCGCCTGTCTGAAACGCTTCGCGCAACTCGCCGATCTCCTCCTCGAACTTGGCGAGGATCGGTTCCGGTTCGGACCAGTCGAAGCCGACGCGGGCGGCATGCTCCTGCAGCTTCAGCGCTTCCGTCAGCGCGGGAAAGGAGCGCTGGACGCCGCCGAGATGTCCGGCCTTGAAGTCTTCGGTGATCCCGCTTTTCGCCCGTCGTTCGGCGCGCTCGGCCTTTTCCTGCCGCTTGATCTCGTCCCACTGGATCTTGACCGCTTCCGGCGTATCGGCCGCGTTGACGGCGAAGACATGCGGGTGGCGGCGGATCATCTTGGCGGTGATGGCGTGAACCACGTCTCCGAAGGAAAACAGGCCCTTTTCCTCCGCCATGCGGGCGTGGAACACCACCTGAAGCAGCAGATCTCCGAGTTCATCGCAAAGATCGTCGAAATCCTTGCGCTCGATCGCGTCGGCCACTTCATAGGCTTCCTCGATCGTATAGGGCTTGATGCTGTCGAAATCCTGTTTCAGGTCCCACGGGCAGCCGGTTTCGGGCGTGCGCAAGGCGGCCATGATCTCGAGAAGACGCGTGATGTCGCGGGAGGCTTCCACGGGTTCGGACTCCGTATTGCTGTGCGATCGGGCTTTAGCCGAGCGGTATCTTGGTGTCGCCCTTGTGCGCCTGATAGGTGTCGGAGGCAAGGGCGTAGGTTTTGCGGATAGCGTCGATCCGTTCCATGAACCCGCTGCGCGCCGGCTCCGCGCTTGCCTCGGCCATGTCGATGATCGAGCGCGCGGTGAAGAAGGCGTTCTTGCGGCGATAGCCGCCGGGCTCCAGACCGTAAAGTTCCTTCATGATCTTGAGGTCATGGGGAATGGCGAAACTGTCGCGCGAATCCTCGTGGCTGAAGAAATAGAAATAATTGTCGAATCCGGCCCAGGTGATCGCCGACATGCACATTGTGCAGGGTTCGTGGGTCGACAGGAAGATCAGATCGCGCGTCGTGGGCGGGTCGGGCAGTTCGTAGAACTGCTTCAGCGTATGCACCTCGCCGTGCCAGAGCGGATTGCTGGTCTCGTCATTGGTGCCGGCGATCACCAGCGACAGATCGTCCTTGCGCAGGATGGCCGCGCCGAAAACCTTGTTGCCGCCGCTGACGCCCTTGAGCGTCTTGGGCAGGATATCGTCTTCGATCACGGCAAGGAGGCGGTCGGTGAGGGTCTGGTCGTCCACGGTGATTCCAGTTCGGCAGATTGGAGAACCCGATTTAAAAGGACATTGGCATGCGAGCGCAAGCCTCGGCCTGACACTGCGGGTAAATTTGCCCTGCATTGCACGGATTTGAGGAATGAAATGTTCCATCCCGCGCGCCCGCGCATTTTCGTTTCTTCAAACATTGCCAACACAGAGCGATTGTTGTGCCAATCTTGAGAAGGACTGTGCGCAATGGGCACGAAAGACGATTTGTTGACGACTTTCCCGGCGTTTTTCCGGGTCGATGGCCGCAAGGTCGCGATTTTCGGCGGCGGAGACGAGGCCTTTGCCAAGGCCCGGCTGATGGCCAAGACCAGCGCCGCGATCATGGCCTATGCCGAGAGCGCGGAGGACGACTACCGGGCGTTTCTCGCCGAGCACGGCTATGAGCTTGTGGAAGCATCCTTTGCTCCGGAACAGTTTCAAGGCGCGGTGCTGGTGTTTGCCGCGACCGGGATCAGCGATCAGGATCACCTGATAGCCGAGGCCGCCCGCGCGGCTTCCATCCCTGTCAACGCCGTGGACCAGAAGGACGATTGCGATTTCTACACGCCGGCGCTGGTCGCGCGTCCTCCGGTCGCCGTTGCCATCGGAACCGAAGGTGCCGGCCCCGTGCTTGCCCAGATGATCCGCGCCCAGATCGATACCATGCTGCCGCGTTCCCTCGGGCCCCTTGCACAGCTCGCAAATCGCCTGCGCGACAAGGTCGACGCCAACATCCCGCGCGGCGCTGCGCGCCGCGCTTTCTGGTCACGCTTCTTCAACGGTTCGGTGGCAAACGCCATCGAAAAGGGAAGGGCGCTCGAGGCCGAATGTCTTGCCGACGAGATCATCGCCGACGGCAGCAAGGTCTCCGGTCACGTGGCGCTTGTCGGCGCAGGCCCCGGCGCCGAGGACCTGCTGACGATCCGCGCCCACCGGCTGATGATGGAAGCCGATGTGATCGCCTATGATGCGCTCGTTCCCCAGGCCGTCGTCGATATGGGCCGCCGCGATGCGGAGCGCATTGCCGTCGGCAAGCGCAAGAATTGCCATTCGAAGTCTCAGAACGAAATCAACGATCTGCTGGTCGATCTTGCCAAAGAAGGCAAGCGCGTCGTGCGGCTGAAATCCGGCGATCCGCTGATCTTCGGCCGCGCCGGCGAGGAGATGGCGGCGCTGCGCGCGGCCGGCGTTTCCTATGAGGTTGTGCCCGGCATCACGTCCGCCACGGCTGCGGCCGCCGATTTCGAACTGCCGCTGACGTTGCGCGGCGTCGCCTCGACCCTGGTTTTTACGACCGGCCACGACCTCAATGGTGACACCCTGCCGGACTGGGCCGCGCTCGCGGTCCGGGGCGCCACCATTGCCGTCTATATGGGCCGTTCCGTTGCCGCCAAGCTCGGCGCCCGGCTTCAGGAGGCGGGCGTTCCGGCCGACACCACGATCGCGGTGATCGAAAACGCCAGCCGCAGCAATCAACGCCTGTTCCACGGCGTGCTTTCCGAGATGGCGCTGCTTGAGGCCCGCGAGGACCTTTCCGGCCCTGTCATGGTGATCATTGGCGACGCGGTGGCCGGCGCCAATCTGAAGCATTCGAGCGCGCTTTCGCAGGATAACCAGGTCGCCCAGACGAAATTCAAGGGAGTTGCCCATGTCCGCTAAGGTTCTGACCGCAAATCGCCTGACCGATGGCCTTGCCGTCTGGCTCGATGCCAATGGCTGCTGGTGCGAGGATCTGCAATCCGCTCTGGTGGCCCGCCACGACGCGGCGATCGATAGCCTCGACGAGATCGGCAAGCGTGATTTCTCCGCCAACAAGGTGGTCGATCTTGCCGTCATCGACGTCGAGGAGCGCCCCGACGGGCGCATCTGGCCGCTCAGGCTGCGCGAGCGCATCCGCGCCGAAGGCCCGACCATTCCTTATGCGGCCGGCTATGCCGCCGCCAAACCAGAACGCGTGGAGGCGTAAGACCTCATGTATCGTTACGATGAATTCGACAAGGATTTCGTCGCCCAGCGGGTGGACCAGTTCGCCGACCAGGTCGAGCGCCGCCTTTCCGGCGAGATCACCGAGGACCAGTTCAAGCCCCTGAGGCTGATGAACGGCGTTTACCTCCAGCTTCACGCCTACATGCTGCGCATCGCCGTGCCCTATGGCACGATGAATGCCCGACAGATGCGCATGCTCGCCCATGTGGCGCGGACCTATGACCGCGGCTATGGCCATTTCACCACGCGCCAGAACATCCAGTTCAACTGGCCGAAGCTTTCCGACATTCCGGCGATCCTGCGCGATCTCGCGAGCGTGGAAATGCACGCGATCCAGACCTCGGGCAATTGCATCCGAAATGTCACCGCCGACCATTTTTCGGGCGCGGCCGCCGACGAGGTCGCCGATCCGCGACCCTATGCGGAAATCCTGCGGCAGTGGTCGTCGCTGCATCCGGAATTCTCGTTCCTGCCGCGCAAGTTCAAGATCGCCGTGACCGGCGCGGAACGCGACCGGGCGGCGATCCAGGTTCACGATATCGGCCTGCATCTGAAGCGGAACGAGGCCGGCGAACTCGGCTTTGCCGTCTATGTCGGCGGCGGGCAGGGGCGCACGCCGATGATCGCCAAGAAGGTGCGCGACTTCCTTCCCGAAGCCGATCTGCTGACCTATGCGACAGCGATCCTGCGCGTCTACAACCTCAATGGCCGCCGCGACAACAAGTTCAAGGCGCGTATCAAGATCCTCGTCCACGAGACCGGAACCGAGGAGCTGAAGGCGCAGATCGAACAGGAGTTCGAGGCGCTGAAGGGCGGCGAACTGACGCTGCCGGAAGGCGATGTCGAGGCGATCCGCGCCTATTTCGCGCCGCCGGAACTGCCGGCCCGCGAGCGCGACCGGTTCGATACCGCCGATGCCGGCTACATCAACTGGCTGACCCGCAACACAGTCGCCCACAAGCGCGACGACTATGCGATGGTGACGATCTCGCTGAAGCCGATCGGCGGTATTCCCGGCGATGCGACCGACGCGCAGATGGAAGCGGTCGCCGATATCGCCGAGCGTTACGGTTTCGATGAAATACGCGTCAGTCACGAGCAGAACCTGGTGCTGCCGCATGTCGCCCGCGCCGATCTGCCGGCCGTCTATCGCGCGCTTGAGGAAGCGGGGCTCGCAACCGGCAATGCCGGGCTGATCACCGACATCATCGCCTGTCCCGGGCTCGACTATTGCGCGCTCGCCAATGCGCGTTCGATCCCGCTGGCGCAGGAACTTTCGAGCCGTTTCGGCAATGCCGAGCGTCAGGCCGAGATCGGCGATCTGAAGATCAAGATTTCCGGCTGCATCAATGCCTGCGGCCATCACCATGTCGGCCATATTGGCCTTCTGGGGGTCGAGAAGAAGGGCGCGGAACTCTACCAGATCACGCTTGGCGGCTCGGCGGACGAGAACACCTCTATCGGCGAGATCGTCGGCCGCGGCTTCGAGCCATCCAAGGTGACGGATGCGGTGGAGACGATCGTCGATACCTATCTTTCGCTGCGATCGGCCAAGGACGAAACATTCATCGAAGCCTATCGCAGGCTCGGCGCGCAGCCCTTCAAGGATGCGCTCTATCCCGAAAAAGCCAGGGCTGCCTGAGGAGACACCGCATGACTGCAATCTGGAAAGAAGGCGGCTTCGTCGAGAACGACCCCTGGGTGGCGGAAACCGAAGAACGCAAGGCCGGCGAGGGCGAACGCGCTCTGACGCCCTACGCCGAGATCATCGAGCATGGCGTCGACGGCAATGAACCCGTCGGCGTGGTGCTCGGCCCGTTCGACGATCCCACGCGTTTGGCACCCTATCTCGACCGGATCGCGCTTGTGGCGCTCACCTTCCCGGCCTTCAGCGATGGCCGCGCGTTTTCGCAGGCGACGCTTTTGCGCGAGCGGCTGGGCTATACCGGCGAACTGCGCGCGATCGGCGACGTGCTGATCGATCCGCTGGTGCATATGCTGCGTTGCGGTTTCGACAGCTTCGCCGTGACCAACGAGACGGCGATCCGCCGGCTCGGGGAGGGGCGGTTGCCGGCGGTGACGCGCTACTATCAGCCCGCAGCAAAACCCGCCGCCGCGGTGCCCGGCTATAGCTGGCGGCGCCAGGCGGGCGCGTGAAAAGCCTACAGCATCGGCCCGAAAATCGAAATCGATTTTCGGAAAGCACGATGCGTAGATTCAATAGCTTAGAGCGTCCTTAGTGCATCCGAATGGATGCACGGCGCTCTAAGAATTTTTCGCTGACTTTGCAATTGTCGGCGAGCGGTAGTATTTGAGCGCTGGAGGAGATGACCCGCAAGCGGATCGAAGGCGCCGACGAGACAGAATGACAGGACCAGACATGAACGTGCAGACCAATACCGACGATCTTGCGACTGCCTTGCCCGCCGGGGTTTACGGCGAGACCGTGCTGAGCGTGGAGCATTACACCGACCATTTGTTCCGCTTCACCATGACGCGACCGGCCGGGTTCCGCTTCCGCTCGGGCGAGTTCGCCATGATCGGCCTGATGGTCGACGGCAAGCCGATCTACCGCGCCTATTCGATCGCAAGTCCGGCCTGGGCCGACACGCTGGAATTCTTCTCGATCAAGGTTCCGGGCGGTCCGCTGACCCAGCATCTGCAGAAGATCCAGCCCGGCGACACGGTGCTGATGCGCAAGAAGCCGACCGGCACGCTGGTGCTCGACGCACTGACGCCGGCCAAGCGGCTCTACATGTTCTCGACCGGAACCGGGATTGCCCCGTTCGCGAGCCTGATCCGCGAGCCGGAAACGTTTGAAAAGTTCGACGAGGTGATCCTGACCCACACCTGCCGCGAAGTGGCCGAGCTGAAATACGGCTTCGACCTCGTCAACGAGATCGAGAATGACGAAATCCTGAGCGAAGTCGTCGGCGGCAAGCTGCACCATTACGCCACCGCCACCCGCGAGGATTTCGTGCGCACCGGCCGCATCACCGACCTGATCGCCAGCGGCAAGCTTTTCGAGGACCTCGGCGTTCCCGCGCTGAACCCGGAAACGGACCGCGCCATGATCTGCGGCTCGACCGAGATGCTGAAGGACACCAAGGCGCTTCTGGAAGCCGCCGGCCTGACCGAAGGCGCCAACAACAAGCCGTCGCAGTTCGTGATCGAACGGGCTTTTGTGGGGTAAGGCGCTTCAGCCTATCCCGCCGTTTGAAACCCGCCAAGTCCTCATAGTCATCGTGTTTTCTCGAGGCGTTGCAGCCATCAATCTCTCCCCTTGAGGGAGAGATGCCCCGACAGGGGCAGAGAGGGGTGAACCCTCTCCGAGAGCACGGAGCATGCGCTTTTAGGGCTTACGCCCTTTACCCCTCTCTGTCGCTTTCGCGACATCTCCCCCTCATGGGGGGAGATTGTGGGCCGAGAGGCCTCGGCTTACTCACTCGAACCGCAGCGCATCGATCGGGCTGAGCCGTGCGGCCCGCCTTGCCGGGAAATAGCCGAAAATCAAGCCGATCAGGGCCGAGAAGCCGAATGCGCCGGCGATCATCCAGGGGTCGATGACGAAGGGCAGGGAGAGATACTGCACGGCGGCATAGGCAAGGCCGAGGCCGATCACGATGCCGGCCACGCCGCCCGATATCGACAGCACCAGCGCCTCGACGATGAACTGCAGCAGAACCTGCCGCTCCAGCGCGCCGACGGTGAGCCGGAGGCCGATTTCGCGGGTGCGCTCGGTGACCGAAACCAGCATGATGTTCATGATGCCGATGCCGCCGACCAGCAGGCTGACGCCGGCAATCGCCGCCAGCATGCCCGTGAGGTGGCTTCGGGTACCGGAGACCGCGTTGGTGATCTCGGTCATGTCGTTCACCTCGAAATCATCCGGCCGGCCCGGCAGGATGTTGCGCCGCTCGCGCAGGAGTTCGCCGACTTCGGCCTTCATATCCTGCGTGGAAACGCCGTCTTTCGCGGCGAGCACGATGCTTTCGATATAGCTGTCGCCGCCGAGCCGTCGCTGGAAGGTGGCGATCGGCATCAGCACGATATCGTCCTGATCGCGGCCCATGCCGGCCTCGCCCTTGGCGCCGAGCGTGCCGATAACGGCGCAGGAAATAGTGCCGACGCGGACATTGCGGCCGACCGGATCCTCGTCGGCGAAGAGCGCCTGTTTCACCGTCGCGCCGAGAATGCAGGCGGTATCGCCGGCCGCGACCTCGGCGCCGGCGAAATCGCTGCCGCTTTCGATGGTCCAGTCCTGGGCATCGAGAAACGCGTCGCTGGTGCCGATGACCACGGTCTTGCGGTTGTTGCCGCCGGCGACCACGGTCGCGTCGATGATGTTCTGGGGCGCAACGGCGCGCAGATCGGGTATCTGGTTGCGAAGCGCCGCGATATCGCGCTCGGTGAAGCCCTTGGCGGCTTCGGAGGCCGCACCGGGCGCGCGCTGGCCGGGCCGCACGAACAGGACATCCGTGCCGAGGCGTGCGATTTCGGTGCGCACCTGTTCCGCCGTGCCGTTCGCCACCGTGACCATGACGATCACCGCCGAAACGCCGATGATGACGCCGAGCACGGTGAGGAACGAGCGCAGCAGGTTGCGCCTGACGGCCCGCAGCGCGAGTTTCAGCATCTCAAGAAACATGGTCGTCCTCCCGCCGTTCGCCGCGGCCCGGCCGATAGCTGCCATCGACCCTGCCATCAAGGAAATGCATACGCCGGCTGGCGTAGCGCGCGACGTTCTCGTCATGGGTGACCATGACCACGGTGATGCCGATATCGACGTTGAGGCTGGTGACCAGTTCCATGATCTCGTTGCTGGATTTGGTATCGAGATTGCCGGTGGGCTCGTCGGCGAGCAGAACGGCGGGTTCCGTGATCAGCGCGCGGGCAATCGCCACGCGCTGCTGCTGGCCGCCGGAAAGCTCCATGGTGCGCTGGTGCAGCCGGTCGCCGAGGCCCACCTGATCGAGCGCGTTTTCCGCGCGTTCGCGGCGCTCGGTGCGGCTGATGCCGCGATAGAGCAGGGGCAGTTCGACATTCTCGATCGCCGAGGAGCGCGGCAGAAGATTGTAACGCTGGAACACGAAGGCCAGCAGATGGCGGCGCAGCAGGGTCAGCTTGGGGCCGGGCAGTTCGGTCGTGTCGACGCCCTGGAAGAAGAACTGGCCGCTGGTCGGCCGGTCGAGCCAGCCGAGAATGTTCATCGCCGTCGATTTGCCGGAGCCCGACGGGCCCATGATCGAGAGGAATTCGCCGGCCTCGATCGAGAAATCGACGTTGTTCAGGGCCGCGATTTCAGCTTCGCCGGAGCCGTAGATCCGCGAGACCTTGCGGAATTCGATAAGGGGAGGAGCTGCGTTCATATCATCGAACCTCCCGGCCATTGCCCGTGACCACCATGTCGCCTACGCGCAGATCGCCATCCACGACGGCGGTATAGCGGCCATCGCTGGCGCCGACCGTGATCGGAACCGGCAGCGGTTCGCCGTTCCGCAGCAGCCAGGCGGTGCGTTCGTCGCCCGAAGAGGTCGGCGCATCAACGCCGGCCGGTACGAAGCGCAGCGCCGCCGTCGGCACCAGGATGACGTCCTCGGATTCGCTCACCAGAATATCGGCTGTGGCGGTCATGCCCTGGCGCAGCAGGCGCTCGGAGTTGTCGACCAGCAGCACCGCCTTGTAGGTCACAACGTCGCTATTGAGCTCGGAGGCATAGCGGATCGAGGCGATTTCGGCAGGGAAACGCTTATCCGGAAAGGCCTCGACGGTGAAGCTCGCCTTCTGTCCCGGCTCGACCTTGCCGACATCGGCCTCATCGATATCGACGCGCAGCTCCATCTGGCCGAGATCACCGGCGATGACGAACAGAGTAGGGGCCTCCAGCGAGGTGGTGAAGGTCTGGCCGACATCGACATTGCGGTAAAGCACGATGCCATCGATCGGCGAGCGGATCGTCGCCTTGCTGAGCCGCAGTTCCGCCAGTGCCAGTTCGGCCTTGGCGACATCGAGCCGCGCCTCCGCGCTCTGCCGGTCGGCGACGGCGGCCGCATAGGCAAACTGCGCATCTTCGAAATCCTGGCGCGGCGCGACATTGCGCTTCACCAGAGTCTCGGTGCGATCCATGGTCGCCTTGGCGGATTCGACATCCGAGACGCTCGACGCGACGTCGGCATTGGCGGCGGCAAGCTTGGCCTTGGCGCTCAATATATCAGCCGTCAGTTCGTCGGTCTCGAGTTCCAGCAGCACGTCACCGGCCTTGACCTCGCTGTTGAAATCCACCAGCACGTCCTTCACCGTGCCGGAAAGCTCGCTCGAAATCTCGACACGGTTGATCGGCTCGATCGCACCTGTGGCGCGCACGGTGATGTTCATCAGTCCGCGGATCACCTCGGCGGTCGTGTATCCCGGCCGGGCCGCGACCAGTTGCAGGTCGCCGCTCTGGTAGAAGCGGTAGCCGCCATAGCCCGCGGCAATAAGGACGATAACGAGCGCCAGCCAACCCCAGGGGAAGCGCCGGCGCGGCTTGTTCTCGCCGAGAATCGCCATGATATCGGGAACGGGCGGCCGCGCATGGCCTTCCTGTTCATCGCGCCTTCCGTGCGAGGACATCGGGAATTCTCCTGTCTGTACGCCTTACGATTTGCCGGCGACTATGGCGAGGAACCGGCGGCCATGCAAGCATTGCCGCGGATTAAACCGGGCGTCGCGGCATCGCCGCACACATCTTTGCGCGGAACCCGAAAACATGCGTATCGCGCAAGCGGGTTGCCGGTGTTGGCATCCGACGAATCATGCTAGTTTCACGCGAAAATCAGACGGATTTGGGAGATTCCTGGTGAAACCTCGTCACATCGCAGCCGGCATCGTTTCGGCGTTTCTTTTCGGCGCAGCCGCGAGCCCGGCCATTTCGGCCTTGCCGGAAGGCGCGAGCTCCATCAACGAGACCTATCAGGACTGGCGCGTCACCTGCATTTCCAACGAAGGCGTCGACCGCTGCGCGATGATCCACAATCAGGTGGCCAAGGATAGCGGCCAGCGGGTGATGACGGTTGAATTGTCGGTGACGCCGGATGACAAGTTCCAGGGCGTCGTCATCATGCCGTTCGGCCTGGCGCTGGCCCAGGGCGTGACGCTGACGATCGATGACGCCACCGAGGGCAAGACATTCGGTTTCTCGACATGTCTGCCGCAGGGCTGCCTCGTGCCCGTTGAATTCGACGCAGCGATGGCCGATCGGATGAAGAATGGCGGCGCGCTGAACATCATCGCCCAGCCGATCGACGGCAACGAGAAGTTCAGCATTGGCGCTTCACTGAAAGGTTTCACTGCTGCGCACAAGCGACTGATGGAGCTACGTTAAGCGCCGCTCGTCAAAGCGGGAATGCGAGCACCGGCGACTGCACAATCAGGTCGTCGGCGGCATCCATAAGTTCCATAATCCACATTATGTGATCTTTATTGCAGTGAGTCCGCCTTGTGCTGTTCCCTGCGGGACACATAGAAACAATCTGCAAAACAGACTGCGTGCACTCATGCTTGATCTCGATTCGCTCGGGACGCGGATCGTCGTCCTCGGCCCCTCCAATGCGGGCAAATCGACCCTGGCCGTCGCCCTGTCCAGAAAGCTGGATATCGCGGCGATCCATCTTGATCAGTTCCAGCATCTGCCCAACACCGATTGGAAGCCGCGCCCCGAGGCCGAGTTTGCCAGACTGCACGATGACGCCATCATGGGCGAGCGCTGGGTCATGGACGGCAATTACAGCCGGCTGATGCCGCAGCGCCTTGCGCGTGCGACCGGCGCGATCCTCAATCGCATCCAGCCGCTGGCGCCGGCTGGCGCGCTATATCAGGCGAACAACGGTCAATCGGGCCGAACGCGCCGGCCACCTGGAAGGCGCGCAGGATAGCATTAAATGGGAGATGATTGACTGGATCCTGTTTAAGACCCGAAACAGCGCGACCAAATACGCCGAGGCCTTACGCCGCTCCGGCCTGCCGACGGTCGAATGCCATAGCGCAAAGGCGCTTGACGAGCTTTACCGGTGGTGGGAATTGCCGCCGGTCAGATAGCGGCGACATCGCCCCTCGCCCAGCCTTCCTGGGTCTCCGCCACGAAATCGTCGTAGCGACCCTCGGCGATCGCCTTGCGGATTCCCTGCATGAGCTTCTGGTAATAATGCAGGTTGTTCCAGGTCAGCAGCATGCCGCCCAGCGACTCGTTGGAACGCACCAGGTGGTGCAGATAGGCGCGTGAGTAGTCGCGGGCCGCGGGGCAGTCGCTTTCCTCGTCCAGCGGGCGCAGATCCTCGGCGTGGCGGGCATTGCGCAGGTTGACCTTGCCGCGACGCGTGAAGGCGAGACCGTGACGCCCTGCCCTTGTCGGCATCACGCAATCGAACATGTCGATGCCGCGCGCGACCGATTTCAGGATATCGTCCGGCGTGCCCACGCCCATCAGGTAGCGCGGTTTTTCGCTTGGCAGCTCGGGAAGCGTTGTCTCCAACATCGCCAGCATCACCGCCTGCGGCTCGCCGACGGCTAGGCCGCCGACGGCATAGCCCTTGAGGTCGAGACCGGCGAGGCCGCGCGCCGAGCGGACGCGCAGGTCCGGGATGTCGCCGCCCTGGACGATGCCGAACATCGCCTTGCCCGGCTGATCACCAAAGGCTTCCCGGCAGCGCTCTGCCCAGGCAAGCGACATCTCGGTGGATTTCTCGATTTCGGCGCGCTCGGCGGGTAGCCGGACGCATTCATCGAGCTGCATCTGGATATCGGAGCCCAGAAGCCCCTGGATCTCGATCGAGCGTTCAGGGCTCATATGGTGGACGCTGCCGTCGATATGGGACTTGAACGTGACACCCTTCTTCTCGTCAATTTCCCTGAGATCAGCCAGCGACATCACCTGAAACCCGCCGGAATCGGTCAGGATCGGGTGCGGCCAGCGGATCAGCGAGTGCAGACCGCCAAGGCGCGCGACACGCTCCGCACCCGGGCGCAGCATCAGGTGGTAGGTGTTGCCGAGGATGATGTCGGCGCCGAGATTGCGCACCTGGTCGAGATACATCGCCTTGACCGTGCCGGCGGTTCCGACCGGCATGAAGGCCGGCGTGCGGATCTCGCCGCGCGGCATGGTGATCGCGCCAAGCCGGGCATTGCCGTCGGTGGCCTTCAGGGTGAAACGGAAATCGTCGCTCATCTATCTTTCCTGAACAGCAGGCTGGAATCGCCGTAGGAATAAAATCGGTAGCCGGTTTCGATCGCATGGGCATAGGCCGCCCGCATGGTCTCCAGACCGGAAAAGGCCGAAACCAGCATGAAAAGCGTCGATTTCGGGAGGTGAAAATTGGTCATCAGCATGTCGACGGCGCGAAAACGATAGCCGGGCGTGATGAAGATGCCGGTCTCGCCCTCCCACGGCGCAATCTCGCCGTTTTCGCCAGCCGCGCTTTCGAGCAACCGGAGGGAGGTGGTGCCGACGGAGACGATCCGCCCGCCCCGCGCCTTGACCGCGTTCAGAGCCTCGGCGGTTTCCGCAGTTACGATGCCGCGCTCGAAATGCATCACATGGTCGTCGGTGTCATCGGCCTTGACCGGCAGAAAGGTGCCGGCGCCGACATGGAGCGTGACGAAATGGCGTTCGATCCCGGCGTCTTCCAGCGCTTGCATCAAGCGCGGCGTGAAGTGCAGGCCGGCCGTGGGCGCGGCAACCGCGCCGTTTTCGCGGGCGTAGATTGTCTGGTAGTCGTCGCGATCCTTGCCGTCCTCGGCGCGTTTGGAGGCGATATAGGGCGGCAGCGGCACGTGGCCGACGCGCATCATCGCTTCATCAAGCGCACCGCCGCGCGCTTCGAAGCTGAGCACCACCTCGCCGCCGTCGCGCTTTTCCTCCACAATCGCGGAAAGTGTCGTCGCACCATCGGCGGAAACGAAATGCAGCACATCGCCAGGCTTGATGCGCTTGCCCGGCCGGGCAAAGGCGTGCCAGACGTTGTCCGCCTTCCTCAGATGCAGCGTGGCCGAAACCGGCACCGCCTCGCCGCCCTCACGCAGCCGTACGCCTTCGAGCTGGGCCGGGATCACTTTCGTGTCGTTGAATACCAGCGCGTCGCCCGGCCTCAGGAAGGACGGGAGTTCGGAGACGACATGATCGCCAAGCCCCTCGCCCGGTCGCACCACCAGAAGCCGCGCGCTGTCGCGCGGGCTAGCAGGCCGCAAGGCGATATTCTCGTCCGGCAGGTCGAAATCGAAGAGGTCTACGCGCATTGTATCAGGACATTTCTCAAATTCGAAAACCCGCCGGCCTTGGCCGGACGGGTCGATGGCTTTTCAGCTTTGCTCCAACCAATCTCCCCCCCTGAGGGGGAGATGTCGCGAAAGCGACAGAGAGGGGTAAAGGGCGTAAGCCCTAGAAGCCGCAAACACTGTGCTCTCGGAGAGGTTTCACCCCTCTCTGCCCCTGTCGGGGCATCTCTCCCTCAAGGGGAGAGATTGAAGGGCGGCTCCCGCCTCAAACGTCAGCCGCAACCTTCATCGTGATGATGTGGTCAGGGTTGCGGACCGGCTCGCCCTTTTCGAACTTGTCGACGGCGTCCATGCCCTCGATGACCTGACCCCAGACCGAATACTGCTTGTCGAGCCAGGGAGCGTCGGTAAAGCAGATGAAAAACTGGGAGTTGCCGGAATTCGGGTTTTGCGAACGCGCCATGGAGCAGGTACCGCGCACGTGGCGGGTGGCGGAAAACTCGGCCGGAAGATCGGGTTTGTCGGAACTGCCGGTACCGGCGCGGCCCGGGTTGAACTTGTCCGAATTGGTGTTGCCGTGCTCGACGTCGCCGCCCTGGGCCATGAAATCGGCGATCACGCGGTGGAAGACGACGCCGTCATAGGCGCCCTCGCGCACCAGTTCGCGGATGCGATCGACATGTTTGGGCGCGACGTTCGGAAACGCCTCGATCACGACCTTGCCCTTGGTCGTTTCCATGATGAAGGTGTTTTCCGGGTCCTTGATTTCGGCCATCATTTTCTCCTGTGGCGGTTTACCCGCCCCGCCGGTCCGGCAAGGCGGGCTCAATACTTACTGTCCGACGGTGACGTCCAGGATCCGGTCCGGATCGCTAACCTTGCCGTTCTGGGCCTGATCGCCCTTCTTGATCTTGTCGACATTGTCCATGCCGTCGACCACTTCGCCGATCACGGTGTACTGGCCGTTCAGGAACGGGCCGTCCTCGAGCATGACGAAGAACTGCGAGTTGGCCGAGTTCGGATCCTGGGCGCGGGCCATGCCGACGACGCCGCGCTTGAACGGCACGTCGGAGAATTCGGCCGGCAGGTCCGGCATGTCGGAACCGCCCATGCCGGCGCGGTTGAGGTCATAGCCGTCCTCGGTATCGCCGAACTGGACATCGCCGGTCTGCGCCATGAAGCCGTCGATCACGCGGTGGAACACCACATTGTCATAGGCGCCGCTTTCTGCAAGCTCCTTCACGCGCGCGGCATTCTGCGGCGCGAGATCTTCGAAAAGCTCGATGGTGAAGGGGCCTTCGGTGGTGTTGAAGGTCAGCGTGTCGGCGGCCATGGCCGTACCCGCGAATGTCGAAATCAGCGTCGCCGCTGCCAGTCCCGCAATCATCTTGCGCATGTCGTTCTCCTTGAAAAAGGTTTCCTCACCAGGCTACCGCGAGTGTTTTGCCTTCAGCGCCGCCGCTACATAGTCCGGCACAAAGCGCGCCACATCGCCGCCCATGGCCGCGACCTGCCGCACCAATGTGGCCGATATCGGACGCGAGGCCGGTTTTGCCGGGACAAACACGCTCTGGATGTCCGGGGCCATCTCGCCGTTCATGCCGGCCATCTGCATCTCGTAGTCGAAATCCGTGCCATCGCGCAGTCCGCGGATGATCAGGCTGGCGCCTGCCTCGCGCGCGGCATCCACGGCAAGGCCGCTGAAAGCGATCACCTCGATATCCCCTGCCCGCTCCGGCAGGTTTTCGGCAACGCCGCGCTTCAGAAAATCGGCCCGCTCGTCGAAGGTGAACAATGGCGTCTTGCCGGCGTTCACGCCGATGCCGATCACGAGCTTTTCCGCGACGTTCAGCGCCTGCAGCACGACGTCGAGATGCCCGTTGGTCATCGGGTCGAATGAGCCTGTGTAAAATGCCTTCGCCATATGCTTCGTCGCGTCCTCGGCCCCGTTTCCGGTCACGGCCTTTTGTCATGGAAAGTGCCGGTCTGCAAGCCGGTTCAGGCTGCAAACGGTGACGTGAAACGAAGAAGCCGGGCGCAAGGCCCGGCTCCAGTGTTCATTCCCGTTGTTTGCCGATCAGGTCTCGTCGGTTCCGTCGTCAGGGGCGTCCGTCACCTCGGCCGCGCCTTCGCTGCCGGCCTCGACATCGACACCGGCTTCCACGGCATCCTCGATCACCTCATCGTCGTCCGGCTCGCTGATGACCTCGACCGAGACCACCTTTTCCTCGGCGCCGGTCTTGAACACCGTGACGCCCTTGGCAGTGCGGCTGGCGATGCGGATGTCGTAGACCGGCACCCGGATCAGCTGCCCGGCATTGGTAACCAGCATGATCTGGTCGCCGTCGAGAACCGGGAAGGCGGCAATCAGCTTGCCGATTTCGTCGGTCTTCGAGGTGTCGGTGGCGCGGATGCCCTTGCCGCCGCGTCCAGAGATGCGGAAGTCGTAGGAGGACGACCGCTTGCCGAAGCCCTTTTCCGTAACGGTCAGGATGAACTGCTCGCGGAACTTCAGCTCCTCATAGCGGTCATCGCTGAGCACGCCCTCTTCCGCCACGTCCTCGCCGACGAGCGCGATATCCTCGCCCTCCCCGGTTTCGGTGCGGCGTTCGAGCGCTGCCCGCTTCAGATAGGCGGCGCGCTCCCAAGGCTCGGCGTCGACATGGCTGACGATGGTCATCGAGATCACCTCGTCGCCTTCCGCCAGACCGATGCCGCGCACGCCGATCGAGTTGCGGCCGGCAAAGACGCGGATGGCGGGAACCGGGAAGCGGATCGCCTGGCCCATGGCGGTCGTCAGCAGCACGTCGTCATCCGGCGTACAGGTCCAGACCGACAGGATGCGATCGTTCTCGTCGTCGAGCTTCATCGCGATCTTGCCGTTGCGGTTCACCTGCACGAAATCCGACAGCTTGTTGCGGCGCACGGTTCCGCGCGTGGTGGCGAACATCACGTCGAGTTCGGACCAGCTTTCTTCATCCTCCGGTAGCGCCAGGATGGAGGTGATCGCCTCGCCCTGCTGCAGGGGCAGCATGTTGATCAGCGCCTTGCCGCGCGATTGCGGCGTGCCGATCGGCAGGCGCCAGACCTTTTCCTTGTAGACGATGCCGCGCGAGGAGAAGAACAGCACCGGCGTGTGGGTGTTGGCCACGAACAGCCGGGTGACGAAATCCTCGTCGCGGATCGACATGCCCGAGCGGCCCTTGCCGCCGCGACGCTGGGCGCGGTAGGTGGTCAGCGGCACGCGCTTGATATAGCCGTTGCGCGACACAGTGACGACCATGTCCTCGCGAGCGATCAGATCCTCGTCGTCCATGTCCGGACCGCCTTCGAGAATTTCGGTGCGCCGGGGCGTGCCGAATTCGTCGCGGACCGCGATCAGCTCTTCCTTGATAATCGCCTGGATCTTCATCCGCGATGACAGGATTTCGAGATAAGACTTTATTTCATCGCCGATTTTGTTCAACTCGTCGCCGATCTCATCGCGACCGAGCGCGGTCAGGCGCGACAGCCGCAGTTCGAGAATGGCGCGGGCCTGCTCCTCGGACAACTGATAGGTGCCGTCCTCGGAAATCTTGTGGCGCGGGTCGTCGATAAGGCGGATCAGCGCCTCCACATCCTGGGCCGGCCAGTGGCGCTCCATCAACTGCTCGCGCGCCGTCTGCGGATCGGGCGCGCGGCGGATCAGGTTGATGATCTCGTCGATATTGGCAACGGCGATGGCCAGACCAACCAACACGTGGGCGCGCTCGCGCGCTTTTCTCAGCAGATATTTGGTCCGCCGGCTGACGACGCTTTCACGGAAGGCGACGAAGGCCCGCAGGATATCGAGCAGGGTAAGCTGTTCCGGCTTGCCGCCATTCAGCGCCACCATATTGCAGCCGAACGAGGTCTGCAGCGGCGTGTAGCGATAAAGCTGGTTGAGGATGACCTCGGCATTGGCGTCGCGCTTGAGTTCGATGACGACGCGATAGCCTTCGCGGTCGCTTTCGTCGCGCAGATCGGAAATGCCCTCGATGCGCTTGTCGCGCACCAGTTCGGCCATCTTCTCGATCATCGTCGCCTTGTTCACCTGATAGGGAATCTCGGTGATGATGATCTGCTCGCGGTCGCCGCGCATCGGTTCGATCGTGGCCCTGCCGCGCATGATCACCGAGCCGCGCCCGGTCTCATAGGCGGACTTGATGCCCGCACGGCCAAGAATCTGCGCCCCGGTCGGGAAGTCCGGTCCCGGGATGATCTGCATCAGTTCCGGCAGTTCGATCGCGGGATTTTCCATCACCGCGATACAGCCGTCGATCACCTCGCCCAGATTGTGGGTCGGGATATTGGTGGCCATGCCGACGGCGATGCCGCCCGCGCCATTGACCAGAAGATTCGGGAACTTCGCCGGCAGAACCGACGGCTCAGACAGCGTGCCGTCATAGTTCTCGCGGAAATCGACGGTCTCCTTGTCGAGATCGTCGAGCAGCGTATGCGCGACCTTCTGCAGCCGGCACTCGGTATAGCGTTCGGCCGCCGGCGGGTCGCCGTCGACGGAGCCGAAATTGCCCTGCCCGTCGATCAGCGGCAGGCGCAGCGACCAGTCCTGCGCCATGCGCGCCAGCGCGTCATAGATCGCGGCGTTGCCATGGGGATGGTATTTACCCATGACATCGCCGGTGACGCGGGCGCATTTGACGTATTTCTTGTTCCAGTCCACGCCCATTTCGGACATGCCATAGAGAATACGCCTGTGCACCGGCTTCAGGCCGTCACGAACATCCGGCAGCGCGCGGCTGACGATCACGCTCATGGCGTAATCGAGATAGGAACGCTGCATTTCCTCCATGATGGAGATGGGCTCGATGCCCGGCGGCAGGCCGCCGCCCGAAGGTGTCGTTTGATCAGTCAATGTGAATCACGATCTCAAGCTAGAATCATCTGGTTTTTTATAGCCGAATCCGATGGCTGACGCCAATTGCGCAAGCCTCCTGACAGTGGACAGACGGCGGATTCCAAGTTTTTATTCGTGTCAGGTGGTGATCTTGTGGCAAGCTGGCAAGAGCGCTGCTTATGCCGCCTGCGGTTTGCCGCGGCGGCGTGGCCCATCAAGAAGAAAAACAGGCGGAAACGGGCGGATGAACGAACTGGCAACGCTGATAAACGGCTTCACCACCTTGATGGTGACCATGGATCCGCCCGGCATGGTGCCGGTATTCCTGGCGCTGACGGTGGGCATGACCCAGGCGCAGCGCCGCAAGGTGGCGATCCGAGGCAGCCTGATTTCGTTCTTTCTGCTCTTGGCCTTTGCCCTGCTGGGCGATGACATCCTCAACGCGCTCGGTATTTCCATGAGCGCGTTCCGTATCGCCGGGGGCATTCTTCTGTTCTGGATCGGCGTGGAAATGATCTTCGAAAAACGCGTCGAAAGAAAGGAGAAAACCACGGAAACCGCCATTACGAAGGATGGCCTGGCCAATCTCGCCGCCTTCCCGCTGGCCATGCCGCTGATCGCAGGCCCCGGCGCGATCTCCGCGACGATCCTGCTCGGCTCCAAGATGGAAACTGTGCTGGACAAGCTGGCGCTCGTTCTGGTGATCTTCGTC
The DNA here is from genome assembly GCF_053484295.1 of Martelella sp. AMO21009. Taxonomy (NCBI): domain Bacteria; kingdom Pseudomonadati; phylum Pseudomonadota; class Alphaproteobacteria; order Hyphomicrobiales; family Aurantimonadaceae; genus Martelella; species Martelella sp. AMO21009. The sequence goes on along the minus strand of NZ_JBAKFR010000005.1, from coordinate 12,024 downwards.
GCCACGCTGGTCGTGCTGCTGGCAATGCTCGCCGCCGGCCTGATCGACCGGCTTCTCGGCGAAACCGGACGTAACATTCTCACCCGCATTCTCGGCATGATGCTGACGGCGCTGGCAGTGCAGTTCGTCATCGACGGCGTTACGACGGTGATGCACGCTCCGCCGCCCGCGGTCGCCGGCTGAAATCTATGCTCTGCCGCCGATGGCGGGAAGACTGTCAGACCGCCTCAAAAAAGCGATCCGAGGTCGATCAGAACGGAATGTCGTCGTCGAGATCCTGCGAGAAGCCGCCGCCGCTGCGACCGCCGCCACCGGAAGACGGCTGCGAGCCGTAATCGTCATAGCCACCGCCGCCCTGGCTTCCGCCAAAGTTGCCGCCCTGCCCGCCGCCGCCTTCGCCGCGGCCGTCCAGCATGGTCAGCGTGGCGTTGAAGCCCTGCAGCACGACCTCGGTCGAATAGCGCTCCTGGCCGCCCTGGTCGGTCCATTTGCGGGTCTGCAGCTGGCCTTCGATATAGACCTTGGAGCCCTTGCGCAGATATTGCTCGGCGATCTTGCAGAGACCTTCGCTGAAGATCACCACGCGGTGCCATTCCGTGCGCTCCTTGCGCTCGCCGGAATTGCGGTCGCGCCAGCTTTCCGACGTGGCCACCCGCAGGTTGGCGATCGGCCGACCATCCTGTGTACGCCGGATTTCCGGGTCCGCTCCGAGATTGCCGACGAGGATGACCTTGTTTACACTACCTGCCATGACTACCACCTGTATAACCGCGTTGCGGCGCTTTAGAGAATTTTCGGCAGCATAGACGATCTCTCCAAAAGCGATCAACCGATACGGGACAATCCACAATTAAAAATGTTCTTTATTTGTTCTATCGCTCTGCTATGATCGAGTCAAGCGATTCAACGTTGGACATTCAAGCTGTCTGTTTTGCTGCACCTCGACAGAGCCGCGGCGCGAACTACATAGGAAGCAATTTCCCTTCTCGAGAAGCCTGATCCCATGAGCGAACTGAAGAATATCTCCATCCGCGGTGCGCGCCAGCATAATCTCAAAGGCATTGACGTGGACCTGCCGCGCAACAGCCTGATCGTGATGACCGGGCTTTCGGGCTCCGGCAAATCATCGCTGGCCTTCGATACGATCTATGCGGAGGGGCAGCGCCGCTATGTCGAGAGCCTGTCGGCCTATGCCCGCCAGTTCCTGGAGATGATGGAGAAGCCGGATGTCGACCGGATCGAGGGCCTGTCGCCGGCGATCTCGATCGAGCAGAAGACCACCTCGAAGAACCCGCGCTCCACCGTCGGCACGGTGACCGAGATCTACGACTATATGCGGCTTCTGTTCGCGCGCACCGGCGTGCCCTATTCGCCCGTGACCGGACTGCCGATCGAAAGCCAGACCGTGACGCAGATGGTCGACCGCATTCTGGCGCTGCCGGAGCGCACGCGGCTCTACATCCTCGCGCCGCTGGTGACCGGCCGCAAGGGCGAGTTCCGCAAGGAACTGGCGGATCTGATGAAGAAGGGCTTCCAGCGCGTCAAGATCGACGGTGAATTCTACGAGATCGCCGAGGCGCCGAAGCTCGACAAGAAATACAAGCACGATATCGACGTGGTGGTCGACCGCGTTGCTGTGCGCGACGATCTGGCAACCCGGCTTGCCGACAGCCTGGAAACCTGCCTCGAAATCGCAGACGGGCTGGCGGTCGCCGAATTTGCCGACAAGCCGTTGCCGGAGAACGAGACGGCGGCCGGCGGCGCGAAGAACAAATCTCTCAACGAAACCCATGAGCGCGTTGTTTTTTCGGAGAAATTTGCGTGTCCTGTTTCCGGATTCACAATTCCGGAGATCGAGCCGCGCCTGTTCTCGTTCAACAACCCCGTCGGCGCCTGCCCGACCTGCGACGGGCTCGGCTTCCAGCAGAAGATTGACGAGGGGCTGGTCGTTCCCGACCGGGCCAAGAAACTGTCAGATGGCGCGATCGCGCCCTGGGCGAAATCCTCGTCGCCCTATTACAAGCAGACGCTGGAGGCGCTTGGCCGGCATTTCGGCTTCAAGATGACGGACCGCTGGGACAAGCTGCCGGAACGGGCCACCAACGCGATCCTCAACGGGACCGAGGACAAGATCGAGTTCCAGTATGCCGACGGCGCGCGCAGCTACAAGACCACCAAGAGCTTCGAGGGCATTATGCCGAATCTCGAGCGGCGCTGGAAGGAAACCGATTCCGCCTGGGCGCGCGAGGAGATGGAGCGCTATATGTCGGCGGCCCCCTGCCCGGCCTGCAACGGCTTCCGGCTGAAACCCGAGGCGCTGGCGGTCAAGATCGACAAGCGCCATATCGGCGAGGTCAGCCAGCTTTCGATCCGCGCGGCGCGCGACTGGTTCGAGGACCTGCCGAAGCACTTCTCGCAGAAGCAGAACGATATCGCGGTGCGCATCCTCAAGGAAATCAACGAGCGGCTGCGGTTCCTGAACGATGTCGGGCTGGAATATCTTACGCTGTCGCGCAATTCCGGTTCGCTTTCCGGCGGCGAGAGCCAGCGCATCCGGCTCGCCTCGCAGATCGGCTCGGGGCTCACCGGCGTGCTCTATGTGCTCGACGAGCCCTCGATCGGCCTGCATCAGCGCGACAATACGCGGCTGCTCGACACGCTGAAACATCTGCGCGATATCGGCAACACCGTCATCGTCGTCGAGCATGACGAGGACGCGATCCTGACCGCCGATTACGTGCTGGATATCGGCCCCGCCGCCGGCATTCACGGCGGCGAGGTGGTAGCCGAGGGCACGCCTCAGGCGATCATGGCCAATCCGAAATCGCTGACAGGGCAATATCTGAGCGGCGCGCGCGCCGTTGCCGTGCCCGCCGAGCGGCGGCCGCAGAAAAAGGGCAAGGCGCTTAAGGTGGTCGGCGCGCGCGGCAATAACCTGAAGGATATCACCGCCTCGATCCCGCTCGGCCTGTTCACCGCCGTCACCGGCGTTTCCGGCGGCGGCAAATCCACCTTCCTGATCGAGACACTCTACAAGGCGGCGGCGCGCCGCATCATGGGCGCGCGCGAGAATCCGGCCCCGCACGACCGCATTGAGGGTCTGGAATTCGTCGACAAGGTCATCGATATCGACCAGTCGCCGATCGGCCGCACGCCGCGCTCGAATCCCGCCACCTATATCGGCGCCTTCACCCCGATCCGCGAGTGGTTCGCCGGCCTGCCGGAAGCCAAGGCGCGCGGCTATCAGCCGGGCCGGTTCTCGTTCAACGTCAAGGGCGGGCGCTGCGAGGCCTGCCAGGGTGACGGGCTGATCAAGATCGAGATGCACTTCCTGCCGGATGTCTACGTCACCTGCGACGTCTGCCACGGCCAGCGCTACAATCGCGAGACGCTGGAGGTGCGCTTCAAGGGCAAGTCGATCGCCGATATCCTGGAGTTGACTGTGGAGGAAGGCGTCCAGTTCTTCTCCGCCGTTCCCTCTGTGCGCGACAAGCTGCAAACCCTTCAGGATGTCGGCCTCGGCTATATCAAGGTCGGCCAGCAGGCCAACACGCTGTCAGGCGGCGAGGCGCAGCGCGTCAAGCTCGCCAAGGAGCTGTCGCGCCGGTCCACCGGCAAGACGCTCTACATCCTCGACGAGCCGACCACCGGGCTTCATTTCCACGACGTCGCGAAGCTGCTGGAGGTGCTGCACCAGCTTGTCGAACAGGGCAATTCCGTGGTGGTGATCGAGCACAATCTAGAGGTCATCAAGACCGCCGACTGGGTGATCGATATCGGACCCGAGGGCGGCGATGGCGGCGGCCGGATCGTCGCATCCGGGACGCCGGAGGACATCGTGAAGGAAAAGGCCTCCTACACCGGCCAGTATCTTCAGGAGCTTCTGGAGCGGCGGCCGCCGAAGAAGACGGAAGCGGCGGAATAGGAGACGGGACATGGCGGCAGGCGCAATTCGTGTGGGTATCGGCGGATGGACCTTTGATCCATGGAACGAGAGTTTCTATCCGGACAAGCTGCCGAAGACGCGCCAGCTTGAATATGCCGGCGAGAAGCTGAAGGTGATCGAGGTCAACGGCACCTATTATTCGTCGCAGAAGCCCGCCACCTTCGCCAAATGGGCGGCGAGCGTGCCGGACGGATTCATCTTTTCGCTGAAGGCGAGCCGGTTCTGCACCAATCGCAAGAAGCTCGCCGAGGCCGAGGGCTCGATCGACAAGTTTCTCGGCCAGGGCATCACCGAGCTTGGCGACAGGCTGGGGCCGATCCTGTGGCAATTCATGCCGACGAAAAAATTCGAGGCGGAGGATTTCGAGGATTTCCTCAAGCTACTGCCGAAAGAGCGGGACGGTATTGCCCTCAAACATGCGCTGGAAGTCCGCCACCCCTCCTTTCTCGATCCGGATTTCGTGGCGCTCGCCCGCAAATACGGCGCGACGATCGTCTGCGCGGATCATCCCGAATACCCCATGATTGCAGATGTCACCGGCGATTTCGTCTATGCCCGCCTGCAGAAGGGTGAGGAGGACAATCCGCATTGCTATCCCGACAAGGCGCTGAAGGAATGGGCGGACAAGCTGAAACTCTGGTCAAAGGGCGGCGCGCCCGACGATCTGCCGCGTCTTGCCGGCGATGCGCCGGAGGCAAAGCCGCGCGACGTCTATGCGTTCTTCATCACCGGCGGCAAGGTCCGCGCCCCAGCGGGTGCGCAGAAGCTGCAAAGCCTGGTCGACGAGTGAGGTTGGCCTGAGGGCTCAGGCTCTTTCAGCGGCAATGCGCTTCAGCGTCCGCCCTCGATAATCTCGTGGATGGGAGGCAGGTGGGTCGGCAAGTCCTCCGCCGTCAGCCCCTCGCCTGCCCGGTTCCCCGCCTCGCCATGCAGCCATGCCCCGGCCGCGGCCGCCTCGAAGGTCGGCACGCCCTGCGCCAGCAGCCCGCCGATAATGCCGGAAAGCACATCGCCGGAGCCGGCGGTGGCAAGCCATGGCGGGGCGTTGGCATTGATCGCGATCCGGCCGTCCGGCGATGCGAACACGGTATCGGCGCCCTTGTAGAGCACCACCGCATGGGCGCGCCGGGCCGCCCGCAATGCCTTTTCGGGCTTGCCGAGGTCGCCGTCCTCGGCCAGGTCGGGAAAGAGCCGCGCGAATTCGCCAGCATGCGGGGTCATGACGCAGGTTTCCGGGGCCGCACCCAGCCGGTCGAACAGCGCTTCTGGCTGCTCCGCGAAGGCGGTCAGCCCGTCGGCGTCGAGCACCAGCGGGCGTCCGATCAGCGTCTCCACATAATCCCGGGTTTCCGCGCCGACGCCGAATCCGGGGCCGAGAACGAAGGCCGACAGCCGCTTGTCGGCGATCCAGTCTCTGAGCGCCGCGACATCCTCGATGCGTTTCAGCATGATCGCCGTCAGATGCGCGGCGTTGACGAGGATTGCCTGCGGCGCGGCCGCGATCGTGACAAGCCCGGCGCCCGCCTTCAAACCCGCCACCGCGGCAAGCCGAGCGGCGCCCGTGGCCGAGGCGCCACCGGAAAACACGCCGAGATGACCGCGCTTGAACTTGTGCGAGTCGGCGCCCGCGCGCGGCAGGCGCTCGGCCCACAGCGCCGGCGTGTTGAGCCGATGGTCGCCGGCCGCTTGCGCCAGGATGCGGCGCGGAATGCCGATATCGAACACCTCCAGCCGGCCGCAATGCGCGCGTCCGGGCAGCAGGTAATGGCCGGGTTTGGCCGCCATGAAGGTGACCGTATGCGCCGCCTTGAAGGCAGCGCCAAGCACCTGGCCCGTGAGGCCGCTGATGCCGGACGGTAGGTCGACGGCGATCACCGGCAGTCCCTCCGCCCGTGCGATCACGGCGACAATCTCGTCGGAAAGCGGCCGTGCCAGGCCCGCGCCGAAAAGCGCGTCAACGATGACATCGCCCTGTTTCGGCCGAAAGGCCTCCAGCGGCTTGCTGTCCAGGTCGCAATCCTCCCGCGCCCGAAGGGCATCGCCGGAAAGTCTGGCGGGATCGCCAAGGTGAAACAGCGCTACCTCCATGCCGGTTTCGGAAAGCGCGCGGGCCGCGACATAGCCATCGCCGCCATTATTGCCCGGCCCGCACAACACCACGCCGCGCCGCGCCGCCGGATAATGCCGCAGCAGGCAAGCCGCGACCGCCCGTCCCGCGCTCACCATCAACGCGTAGCTGTCGATTCCGCTTTCAGCGGCCAGCGCGTCGGCGCGCCCCATTTCTTCCGGTGTCATCAGCAAGGCCGGCACTCCTTTGTTGCGGGTGAATAGAGCGGAAAACCGCGTGCTGATGCAAGAGGCGACTTATACCAAGGACCGATGATTATGACCCATATGATGCGCGCTGGAATGGTCGTCCGGGTAGGAAAATACCGCAGAGCGATGCTTGAGCATCGCGCGAGGATTTTGACGCCCTCGGGGGCCATTCCAGCCGCACCCCTTCGGGGCCGGGCGCTTTTGAAAGCCTGCGTCGTTGAAAGTCCTCGCCGTAGCTATGGCTACGACTGCGGCTTTCGCCTAGCCGGCTTTCAAAATCGCTCCAGTCATATGGGTGATAATCCTCGGTCCTTGGTATTAATGCTGGCTAGTTGGTAATCAATTGCCTATTAATTGAACACAGGTTGCTGCTCAAAAATCATGCGCCCTCGCCGTCAACGCCCTTGAAATGCCGCGCTATTGACCTGAAGGCGCCTTTTGGCGAACCTGATTTCGGTGCCACATGCGAAATGCTGCGGCAATCGCGAGGCCGCAATTTCATTTCGGTGGATTTGCACGAAGAACAATCGAACTTGGCATGCAATGTGCATTAGAAGTTCCGAGCGGGCTGACGCCTGCTTCAACGGGAGAAGCGGAGAGCAATTTTCTCATGAAAAAGATCGAAGCGATCATTAAGCCTTTCAAGCTCGACGAAGTGAAGGAAGCCCTTCAGGACGTCGGCCTGCAGGGCATCACTGTCACGGAAGCCAAAGGCTTCGGGCGCCAGAAGGGTCACACGGAGCTCTACCGGGGCGCTGAATACGTCGTCGACTTTCTTCCCAAGGTCAAAGTCGAGGTCGTTCTGGCAGACGAAAACGTGGACGCGGTCATCGAAGCCATCCGCAATGCCGCTCAAACCGGGCGTATCGGCGACGGCAAGATCTTCGTTTCCAATGTCGAGGGCGTCGTGCGCATCCGCACCGGCGAAACCGGCGTTGACGCCATCTGATCCATCCCTCCTCTTTTGACAAAGATGGGGCATCCCTATCGTCATCTTCTTATGCAAGGAAAACGTTAAATGACGACAGCTTCTGAAATTATGAAACAAATCAAAGACAACGACGTCAAGTTCGTGGATCTGCGCTTTACCGACCCGAAGGGCAAGCTGCAGCACGTGACGATGGACATTTCGGCTGTCGATGAAGATTTGTTTGCCGACGGCATCATGTTCGACGGTTCGTCGATCGCCGGCTGGAAGGCCATCAATGAGTCCGACATGGTGCTGATGCCCGACACGGCGACCGCCCATATGGACCCCTTCTTCGCCCAGTCGACCCTGGTCGTGTTCTGCGACATTCTGGAGCCGCTCACCGGCGAAGCCTATAACCGCGACCCGCGCACCACGGCCAAGAAGGCGGAAGCCTATCTGAAGTCGACTGGCATCGGCGACACCACCTATTTCGGTCCCGAGCCGGAATTCTTCGTGTTCGACGACGTGCGCTTCAACGCCGAGCCCTACAACACCGGTTTCCAGCTCGACAGCATCGAATTGCCGTCGAACGCCTTCACCGAATATGAAACCGGCAACATGGCCCACCGTCCGCGCACCAAGGGCGGCTATTTCCCGGTTCCGCCGGTCGACAGCATTCAGGACATGCGTTCGGAAATGCTCACGGTTCTGGCCGAAATGGGCATCACCGTCGAAAAGCACCACCACGAAGTGGCTTCGGCCCAGCACGAGCTGTGCATGGTGTTCGACACGCTGACCCGCATGGCCGACAAGACCCAGATCTACAAGTACGGCGTCCACCAGGTTGCCCATGCCTATGGCAAGACGGCCACCTTCATGCCGAAGCCGGTCTTCGGCGACAACGGCTCGGGCATGCACGTGCACCAGTCGATCTGGAAGGACGGCAAGCCGACGTTTGCCGGTGACGGCTATGCCGGCCTGTCGGAAACCTGCCTCTATTACATCGGCGGCATCATCAAGCATGCCAAGGCGATCAACGCCTTCACCAACCCGCTGACCAACTCCTACAAGCGTCTGGTCCCTGGCTACGAAGCGCCGGTTCTGCTCGCCTATTCGGCCCGCAACCGTTCGGCCTCCTGCCGCATTCCGTTCGGCTCCTCGCCGAAGGCCAAGCGCGTTGAAGTTCGCTTCCCCGATCCGGGCGCGAACCCCTACCTCGCCTTTGCCGCGCTGATGATGGCCGGCCTCGACGGCATCAAGAACAAGATCCATCCTGGCGATGCCATGGACAAGGACCTGTACGATCTGCCGGCCGAAGAGCTGAAGGAAATCCCGACCGTCTGCGGCTCGCTGCGCGAAGCGCTGGAAAGCCTGGACAAGGATCGCGAGTTCCTGACCGCCGGCGGCGTTTTCGATGACGACCAGATCGATGCCTATATCGCTCTGAAGATGGAAGAGGTCATGCGTTTCGAAATGACCCCGCATCCGGTCGAATTCGACATGTACTACTCGGTCTGATCACCGACCGTTATGACGATGAGCCGGCTGCCTTCGGGCGGCCGGTTTTTTTTGTGCCTGGTGCCCCGCGGACACACCCCTTGCACCTGGCAAAACGCATTTCCATATAGAATACGAAAGGAAATGCTCATGAAAATACGCGAAGCGAAATACAATATCGGCGATATCGTCCGCCATAGCGCGCTTCCCTTTCGGGGCGTGGTATTCGATGTCGACGCGGAGTTCTCCCGCTCCGAAGAATGGTATAACTCCATTCCGCCGGAAATCCGGCCCAGCAAGGATCAACCGTTCTACCATCTCGTGGCCGAGAACGAAGAGAAGGGTTATGTCGCCTATGTCTCCGAGGGCAATCTCGAGCTGGACATGAGCGGCGAGCCATTGCGCAACCCGCAGGTCGGCGAAATATTCATGGTAACCGACAGCGGCCATCTCGCGCCGCGCTTTGCCAGCACGCACTGAGCGGACGTGAAAAGCAAAAAGCCCCGGCTGAGATATTCAGCCGGGGCTTTTTTTGTAAGTCGAAACGACCGAAGCTATCAGTTGCCTGTCGTGGCGTTCTGCTGGGCTTCCTCGATCTTCTTGCGGCGATCGACAGCCATTTTCTTGATCGACTCGTCCAGATTGCGCTGGCTTTCGACCAGGTCGGGCTGGCTGATCGGGTCGCCGTCAAAGGCGGCGGTGAAGCCGGAAAGCGTCAGGTCGACCGGGTTCGGCTGCTGGCGCATGTTGACCGAGGTAAAGGTCACCTTGCCGCCGCGCTTCATGGCGTTGACCAGCGTATCGTTCAGCGGCACCTGGGCAATGCACTGTTCGTTGGTGCAGATGGCGTAGTCGAGCTTCTGCGGCGCGGATGTATCGATCTGCATCTGGACGCCGGCCGGGATCAGGCGGAAGGTCGGGACGGTCACCTGAAGCATGGCCTGGCCGTTGCTGCCCTGCGGCTGGATCAGGCCGACGGCGGTCAGCACCTGGCCATTTTCGGCGCGGGCATAGTTCTGCACGATGCAGACGCCGCCATTGCCGTTGTCGTTGCAGGTCTTGAACCAGCCCTGCGTGGGAGCCGCGCCAGCCTGGGGCTGCTGGGCCTGCTGTTGTTCCTGAGCCGAAGCGCCGGCGGCCGAAAGGCCCGCAATCGTGAAGGCGCAAACCGCGACACGCTTGATAATACTGGCGCGTGAAAGCATCAAAATCTCTCCTGGTTCATCTGCGTAAGGTCCGGGGACCCTGCATCGCTATTGTTACCGAAATGCGGCAAAGCGCCCCTGTTTCGGGCCTCAACCGCCAGTGTTTCCTCTGATATCGCCACATTGGACGCCAATCTACCCCCTCGGCGCCCAAAATTTACGCCTTGAAGCGATTTCGCGGCCTATTTCAGCTTTGTCAGCGGCCATGATACCATTCTTCCACGAATGGACACGACAGGGCGAATCGATGCGCTTTCTTGCTACTCTCCTCCTCTCAGCGGCGCTTTCGGGCGCGGCCGCGGCCGAACCCGTTCACGGCATCGCCATGCATGGCGATCCTGCCCTGCCCGCAGATTACCAGCATTTCAGCTACGTCAATCCCGATGTCAAGAAGGGCGGCGCGATAACCTATGGCGTCGTGGGCTCGTTCGATGCGCTGAATCCCTTCGTGCTGAAGGGCATGCGCTCGTCGGCCAGAGGGCTGTGGGACGAGGTGCTGGGCAATCTCGTGTTCGAACCGCTGATGCAGCGCTCGCGCGACGAGCCGTTCACGCTCTACGGCCTGCTCGCCGAAAGCGTGGAATGGGACGATGACAGAAGCTATGTCCAGTTCAACATGAACCCGGACGCCAAATGGTCGGACGGCGAACCGGTCAACGCCGATGATGTGATCTTCACCTTCAACCTTTTGAAGGAGAAGGGACGCCCGCCCTATAATCGCCGGCTTGCGCTGGTCGAGACGATGGAAAAGGTCGGCGACAATAGCGTGAAATTTACCTTCAATGCCGACGCCAACCGGGAAACCCCGCTGATCTTCGCGCTGATGCCGGTTCTGCCGGAACACGCCATCGACGCGCAAACCTTCGACACCGATACGATGTCGACGCCGGTCGGTTCGGGACCCTACAGCATCGCCAAAATCGAGCCCGGTCAGCGCATCGTCTACGAGCGCCGCGACGATTACTGGGGCAAGGACGCGCCCTCGATGGTAGGCTTTGCCAATTACGACACGATCACGATCGACTACTACCTTCAGGATTCGACCCTGTTCGAGGCCTTCAAGAAGGGCGCTGTCGATGTCTATCTCGACGATGACCCCAGCCACTGGGCGCGCGCCTATGATTTCCCCGCGGCCAGTGACGGCAAGGTGGTGAAGGATGTGTTCCACCCGAAGACGCCGACCGGCATGCAGGGCTTCGTGTTCAACACCCGCCGGCCGAAATTCGAGGATGCCCGGGTGCGCAAGGCGCTGTCGGATGTGTTCGATTTCGAATGGGTCAACAGGACGCTGTTCAACAACGCGTATCAGCGCACGCAGAGCTACTGGCAGAACTCCGCGCTCGGCGCCTATGGCAATCCCGCGAGCGCAGCCGAGCGCGAGCTACTGGGCGATGCGATCGACGTGATCGATCCGGCCATACTCGCCGGCGACTACACCATGCCGGTGACCGATGGCTCCGGGGCCGACCGCAAGGTGCTGGGGGCCGCCGTCAAGCTGCTTGGCGAGGCTGGCTACCGGATCACGAACGGCAAGATGACCGGACCGGACGGCAAGCCGCTTGCCTTCGAGATCATGACCACGAATGAGGGCCAGGAGAAGCTGGCGCTTGCCTATCAGCATACGCTGAACCTGATCGGTGTTGCTCTCTCGATCCGCACCGTCGACGACGCCCAGTATCAGAAACGGCTCAACACCTTCGACTACGACATGATCGTGCTGCTGGCGCCGGGCTTCTGGTACCAGTCCTCGCTTTCGCCGGGCGCGGAACAGATCTGGCGCTGGGACAGCCGCTCGCGCGATGTCGAGGGCACGTTCAATTTCGCCGGCGTCGCCAGCGCCGATGTCGACCGGATGATCAACGACATGCTGGAAGCCCGCTCGACCGAGCATTTCACCGATTCGGTGCGCGCCTTCGACAGGCTTCTGGTCAACGGCCACTACATGCTGCCGCTCTATCACCGCGAAGGCCAGTGGGTGGCGCGCTGGGCGCGGATTGAACATCCGGCGGAAACACCTATCTACGGCTATCAGCTGCCCACCTGGTGGGATCGGTCCGCGCAGTGAGGCTTGCCAGATGTTCGACCTCTCTCTTGCGTCATCAACTCTGTTGGATGATTTTCTCTCTGAACCTTGCATTGAGGGTCACGAC